>JBEEKG010000164.1:0-19308 GCA_041168785.1 Cyanobacteriota bacterium | reverse complement strand
GGATGGCGGGTGCAACCCTCAGCTTGTTGTGAGCCCAGACGATGGACTCGATCAGCTCTTGCCAGTAGCCGCGGCCACTGAACAGGAACATCAGGCTGAAGGCCCAGATGAAGTGGGCTCCCAGGAACATCAGACCGTAAGCACTGGAGCTCGAGCCGTAGCTGTTGATCACCTGTGCGGCCTGGGCCCAGAGGAAGTCCCGCAGCCAACCATTAATGGTGATGGCGCTTTGGGCAAAGTTGCCATTGGTGATGTGCTGGACGCTGCCGTCAGCGTTGACGGTGCCCCACACGTCGCTCTGCATCTTCCAGGAGAAGTGGAAGATGACGATCGACAGGGAGTTGTACATCCAGAACAGGCCAAGGAACACGTGGTCCCAAGCCGATACCTGGCAGGTGCCGCCACGGCCGGGGCCGTCGCAGGGGAAACGGAAGCCCAGGTTGGCCTTGTCGGGGACGAGGCGGGAGCTCCGTGCATACAGCACACCCTTCAGCAGGATCAACACGGTGACGTGGATCGTGAAGGCGTGGATGTGGTGGACCATGAAGTCGGCCGTTCCCAGGGGAATCGGACCGGCAGCCACCTTCCCACCCACAGCCACAACGGCGCCGTTGAACACCTCACTCACGCCGGCGAGGGCGTTGGGAGCGGTGCTACCGGCGGCGGCGGCGTGAAGACCCTGGATCCACTGCGCGAAGACGGGCTTCAGGGCAATGGCGGAGTCGCTGAACATGTCCTGGGGGCGACCCAGGGCACGCATGGTGTCGTTGTGGATGTAGAGCCCGAAGCTGTGGAAGCCCAGCCAGATGCACACCCAGTTGAGGTGGCTGATCAGGGCATCGCGAGCCTTGAGCACCCGGTCGAGCACGTTATCGACGTGCTTGGCGGGGTCGTAGTCGCGGATCATCGCGATGGCGGCGTGGGCGCCGGCACCAACGATCAGGAAGCCACCGATCCAGGTGTGGTGGGTGAAGATCGACAGCTGGGTGGGGTAGTCGATGCCGATGTACGGATACGGAGGCATCGCATACATGTGCTGGGCCACGATGATGGTCAGCGACCCCAGCAGAGCCAGGTTCACAGCCAGTTGGGCGTGCCAGCTGGTGGTCATGAACTCGAAGAGTCCGTCATGACCGTTGGGAGCCGGGAACAGCAGGGGGTCGCCCTTCTGGCCCTCGAGGATCTCCTTGATGCTGTGGCCGATGCCCCAGTTGGTGCGGTACATGTGGCCGGCCACGATGAACAGCACCGCAATCGCCAAATGGTGATGGGCGATGTCGGTCATCCAGAGGCTGCCGGTCACGGGATTCAACCCACCCTTGAAGGTGAGGAAATCGCTGTAGGCCGCCCAGTTGCCCGTGAAGAAGGCTGAGATGCCCGCCCCGAAACCGGGGAACAGCTGGGCAATCACGTCCTGATTCAGGAACTCGTGAGGCAGGGGGATGTCGGCGTAGGTGGCGATGGTCTTGCCGTTGAGCGCCAGCGGCTTGCCGGCGTCGATGGCTTCCATCAGCGCGTTGGTGGGCAGGGACACATGCAGAAGGTGTCCTGTCCAGGACAGGGAGCCCAGGCCAAGCAGACCGGCCAGATGGTGGTTGAGCATCGACTCAACGTTCTGGAACCACTCGAGCTTGGGGGCTGCCTTGTGGTAGTGGAAGACGCCCGCATTGAGCATCAGGCCGGCCATCACCAGAGCGCCGATGGCCAGGGCCAGCAGCTGGGTTTCGTTGGTGATGCCCCAGGCCCTCCACACGTGGAAGAGACCGGATGTGATCTGAATGCCGTGGAAGCCGGCACCCACATCGCCATTGAGAATTTCCTGGCCAAAAATCGGCCAAACCACCTGCGCCGAAGGCTTGACGTGCAGGGGGTCGGTCAACCAACCGGTGTAGTTGGAGAAGCGCGCTCCATGGAAGAAGGCGCCGCTCAGCCAGATGAAGATGACGGCCAAATGGCCGAAGTGAGCCGAAAAGATCTTGCGAGAGACCTCTTCGAGGTCACTCGTGTGGCTGTCGAAATCGTGAGCATTGGCGTGGAGGTTCCAAACCCAGGTGGTGGTTTTGGGACCCTTGGCAAGGCTGCGATCGAAATGGCCGGGCTTGCCGAACAGTTCGAAGGTGGCCGGAACGGGGTTCCGGTCGACCATGGCCTTCGCCTTTTCCCCACGCTCTGGTGGGCTGATGGTCATCGAGACGTTCCTCGAGGGACGGGGTCGAGGTGGTGGGTCCACCCCTGAGGCAGGCCGGAGGGCCTGCCAGTGGGCCCCATGGGAGCCGGACGCCGAAGCCTCCGAACCGCCCATGGGCACCAGCGGGGAAGAAGTCCACGAAAACGTGAAACCGCTTGCCACAACTGGAGCTTGGGGCCCCAGATAGGGGACCGCTGGCGGAAGTATAGAGGCCGCTTCCGAGGACTTTTAGGCTGCAGTTACAAAGGTTCAATCCCCGCGCTTCCCAGGCCAGCACTGGGCTTTACAGAACAGAAAGAATCATCGAGATCGGGCATCTTTTGCCCTTATCGCTATTACTTAATGCGCCAAAGTTTTGGACCAGGGCGCTCCGCGCTGGCGGCGGCAGGGCTTCGGATTCCAGGGGTGGCCCTGGCCAGCAGAATGCCCTGAGAAACAGCTGAGCAACCCAGCGTGGGCGCAGGCAGCGCAACCCATCCAGCCCTTCCCGGCGACGGGCTCGGGCCACACGGCCACTGGCGAAGTGGGGTCGCGTCCCTGCTGCGCCTGGCCCTGCTTCATCTGGCCCTGGTGGCCGTGCTGATGCTGCCGGCCGGCTGCGATCGGCTGGTCCCAGCCCGAGCCCAACCTGGAGCTGAGGTTCCCCTCAGGGCCGAAGGGCCTGCGGGCCGCTTGCAGGAAGTGGCCCCACCCGCTGCCGTGCAACAACTTCAGGCGTCCCTGGCCGATCACAACCCCCAGGTGTCGATCCTGGCGCCGCGGGATGGGGCCGTGCTTTCCGGCGACCCCGTGACCCTGCAACTGCAGGTGCGTGACTGGCCCCTGGTGGACGCCGGCCCCCTGGGCCTCGGACCGCACGTGGTGGTGCTGATCGACGACCAGCCCCCCCTGCCCATCACCGGCCTGAAGGTGGAACTACCGGCCCTGACTCCAGGCAGCCACAGGATCACCGCCTACGCGGCCCGCCCCTGGGGAGAAGCGGTGAAAAGCCCAGGCGCCTCGGCCCAGATCCGGGTGCACCGGGTTGCCGCCAACCCCCTCGCCATTCCCCAGCCCGGGACTCCCCAGCTGCTGGTGGTGAGCCCGCTATCCCCGGCGGCCCGGGAACCGGTGCTGCTCGATTGGCTGCTGCTCGATGCCCCGCTGCAGGGGCTGCGGGATAACGACGGCAGCTGGCGTCTGCGGGTCACCGTCAATGGCGACAGCTTTCTGGTGGATCAGAACGCCCCCCTCTGGCTCAAGGGTTGGGAGAGGGGCAGCAACAGCTTGTTGCTGGAGCTGGTGGATGGCCGCGGCGACGCGCTGAACCCTCCCTTCAACAGCGTGGTGACCGAGCTGGTGCTTGACCCCGGCGCCCCAGGACCGATCTGGCAGCAGGGCCGCCTCAGGGCGAGCGACCTCGCCCAGCTCCTGGGCACAGCCCCGCCAGAGGCCCCAGCGGTGGAAGCAGAACCCCGACCCGAACCGCCAGCGGATCCGGAGCCCACGCCGGCGCCGACACCTGAAGTCCTGCCGCCCCCGGCCGCGGCGCCAATCGAACAAGCCCTCGACGAGCCCCGCGAAGAGGCTGTCCTCACTGACCTCGAACCGGCTGAAGCGCCCATTGCCGAGCCCAGCTCCGCTCTCGAGCCCGGCCCCACACCGGAAGACACGAGCCCCGCTCCCCCTCGGGCGGCGACCATCCCGGCCGCCCCAACGGCCAATCCCGACCGGATCGTGCCGTCAAGCAGTGTGGAGGGATCTGCTCGAAACCAGGTGAATCCTGACGGCTCGTTGCTCAAGCCCCGCCCCAGCGGCCCCCTGGCCGGGCTGCGCCAGAAGCTGGGCGCGTGAGTCAACTCCCTACAACTCCGCCTGCCGCAGGTCCCCGGGGTGGCATCTGGGGGCTGGGCTTCAGCTCGGCGAGCACGGCAGTGCTGGCGCGGCTCCAACAGGCCGGGTTGGTCGATGGCCACGTGGGACCGCATGACCAACCGGCCCCGCGGGATTACCTGCTGCGCGAATGGTCATCCGCCAGCGCCTTTGTGGTGGTTGGAGCCTGCGGGTTGGTGACCCGGCTGATTGCCCCGCTGCTCAGCAGCAAGGACAGGGACCCAGCCGTGGTGGTCGTGGACCCTGAGGGGCGGTTTGCCATCCCGCTGCTGGGGGGGCACGCCGCCGGCGCGGAACAGCTCAGTCAACGGGTCGCGGCGAGCCTCGGTGGCCAGGCCGTGCTGACTGGAGCCACGGCTGCCATGGGCCGCCTGAACCTCGACAGTTTTGGTCAGGCCTGGGGCTGGCGACGCGGCCAGGGCGATTGGAGTGGCCTGATGCAGGCTGCAGCCCGGGACAACGCACCGCTCCTGGTGGAGGCACGCCACGGCAGTCGGCGCTGGCTCGAGCTACCCGCCGCTGCTGGTCTGCAAGCGGCCCCAGCGCACGCCACAGCAACTCCAGCCATGGTTGTGGACATCCACCGTGGGGATGGCTGCCGCTGGCACCCCCCCAGCCTCTGGCTAGGGCTGGGTTGTGAACGCCACACCAGCCTCAGCCTGCTGGAGCGGCTGGTCGATCAAACCCTGGCGGAGCTCCAACTGGCCCCCGAAGCGGTGGCCGGTCTGGCCAGCATCGACCGCAAGGCCGATGAACCGGCCCTGCTCGCCCTGGCCGCGCAGCGGCAATGGCCGATGCGTTGGTTTGAAGCAACACGCCTGGCCGAGGTGCCTGTGCCCAATCCCTCGACGGCCGTGGCCCAAGAGATGGGCACCGCCAGCGTGGCGGAAGCCTCCGCCCTCTTGGCTGCTGGCCCCGGAGCAGAGCTGTTCCAGGCCAAACGCATCGAGCACGCCGGCAGCGGTGAGCAGGGAGCCGCCACCGTGGCCATCGCCCTGGCGGAGAGCCAATGGGCTCCCCAGCGCGGCCAGCTGCACCTGGTGGGCAGCGGACCGGGCAGCCTGGATCTGCTCACGGGCGATGCCCGACGGGCCCTGGCCGAAGCCACGGTGTGGGTGGGCTATGGGCTCTACCTCGACTTGCTCGAACCCCTGCGACGCCCCGATCAGTTGCGCTGGGATGGCCAGCTGACCGAAGAGCGGGCCCGCTGCGCCCTGGCCCTGGAACTGGCGAGCCAGGGGCTGAACGTGGCCCTGGTGTCTTCAGGCGACAGCGGCATTTATGCCATGGCCGGGCTGGCCCTGGAACTGTGGCTGGCCCAAGCCGCGGATGGCCGCCCCAGCTTCGCCGTGCATCCGGGAATCTCGGCCCTGCAACTGGCCGCGGCCCGCGCTGGGGCCCCGTTGATGCACGATTTCTGCACCATCAGCCTCAGCGACCGCCTGACCCCCTGGGCCGTGATCGAGCGCCGGCTCCAGGCCGCCGCCGCAGGCGATTTCGTGGTGGCGCTCTACAACCCCCGCTCCCAGGGACGGGACTGGCAATTGGCCAGGGCCCGGGAGCTGCTGCTGGAGGGCCGGCCGGCGCGGACGCCCGTGGCCATTGCCCGCCAACTGGGCCGGGCCGACGAGGCTGTGAGCCTGCACACCCTGGGAGAGCTGCCGGTGGAGCAGGTGGACATGCTCACCCTGGTGCTGGTGGGCAACAGCACCAGCTACGCCCAGGACGGGCGAATGGTGACCCCGCGGGGATACCCGGGGGCCGAGCTCATCTGAACACCGGCTGAATCAAAGAAAAATCGGGATGACAGGATTCGAACCTGCGGCCCCTTCGTCCCGAACGAAGTGCGCTACCAAGCTGCGCTACATCCCGATGGGGCGACTTTAGGGGATGGCCGCCGCCAGCCAGCCCGCGATCCTGGTACTGGGATCCCGATCGCTTTCTAAAGTTCCCAACTGCCTTTCTCCCGGCCCCTGCGGCCCCCCGGCCCCTTGCTCAAACCCGACTGGCTGCGCGTCAAGGCCCCCCAGCGGGAGCGGATCGGCGAGGTGGCCGACCTGCTGCAGGATCTCAAACTCAACACCGTCTGCCAGGAAGCCAGCTGCCCCAACATCGGCGAGTGCTTCGCCGGCGGGACCGCCACCTTTTTGATCATGGGGCCGGGCTGCACCCGCGCCTGCCCCTACTGCGACATC
The DNA here is from genome assembly GCA_041168785.1 of Cyanobacteriota bacterium. Lineage (GTDB taxonomy): Bacteria > Cyanobacteriota > Cyanobacteriia > PCC-6307 > Cyanobiaceae > Cyanobium_A. The sequence continues at coordinate 13,053 of JBEEKG010000164.1, read as the reverse complement.
GACTTCGACAAGAGCGTGCGGGAGCTCGACCCCACGGAACCCCAACGGCTCGGAGAAGCCGTGGCGCGACTGGGCCTCAGCCACGTGGTGATCACGTCGGTGAACCGCGACGACCTGGCCGATGGGGGAGCCAGCCAGTTTGTGGCCTGCATCGCCCAGGTGCGCCAGCGCTCCCCCCTCACCACGATCGAGCTGCTGATCCCCGATTTGTGCGGCGATTGGCAGGCGCTCGCGACGGTGATGGCGGCGGCACCCGACGTGCTCAACCACAACATCGAAACGGTGCCGCGGCTCTACAAAAAAGCCCGACCCCAGGGGATCTACGAGCGCTCGCTGGAGCTGCTGCTGCGGGTGCGAGAGGGCTGGCCGCGCACCTACACCAAATCAGGCCTGATGACCGGTCTGGGCGAAAGCGACGGGGAGGTACTCGAGGTGATGGCCGATCTCCGGCGCCACCAGGTGGACATCGTGACCATTGGCCAATACCTCTCGCCTGGCCCCAAGCACCTACCGGTGGATCGCTTCGTGACCCCGAAGCAATTTGAGGCGTTCCGGACCCATGGCGACAGGGAACTGGGCTTCCTGCAAGTGGTGAGCAGCCCGCTCACCCGCAGCAGCTACCACGCCGGCGAGGTGCAGCGGCTCATGCGGGAGCATCCCCGATAGCCATTCCGAATCCCTTTCAAAGCGGCAGCAGCGGCTGGGCTGATGCCTGCAGAACCTCAAAGACCTCGGCGTAACTGCCGCCAGCCAGCACACCGCGATAGCGCGCCAAAGCCTCAAAGGCCTGGTCGTAGGCAATCTCAGAGAGCTGGGATTGATGACAGCGCAGTGCAGCGATCTTTGCCTCCAGTGTTGCCTCGATCGGTACCGACAACTGATAGTCAGGCATGGGATGCCAGACCTCGTATCCGAGCACCGTGGCAGGCTTCCAGGGTTGTCCTGATGCCTCCTGATACCAGGGGCCTGCGGCTCCAAGCAGCGCCTCCATCACCAGGCGATGGACCAGTGAATGGTCTGGGAAACGATCACTAGAGGCGTGAACCAAGACGAACTCGGGAGTCTGGGAACGCACCAGATCGATCACCCGCACCTTGTCCTCACGGCTGAAGCTCGTGAAGCCATCCTCCAGACGAAGAAAAATCATCTCGGCGATGCCCAAAATCCTGGCCGCCTGAGTGGCTTCAGCCTCACGGATTTCCGTCAGCCGATCACGGGGAATCGTTTGACTACCCGCTTCCCCTGATGTGACGGCGACGCTAACCACATGGTGTCCCCGTTGGGTCAGGGCAGCGATCAATCCACCGCAACCGATCTCGACATCATCCGGATGGGCTCCAAACGCCAGAACCCGGATCCTGGCTTCTGCCTGGACTGGCGAAGTGGCCCTCAAGTCACCACGACCTCCCGCTCGGCCAGGCCCACGGTGGCCTTTTCACTGGGGGGCACCAGCAGCTTGAACCGGGCCTTCCAAGTGCTCCAGTCAGCCAGGATTGCGGCGGCCTTGGGGCTGCCGGTGGCATCGAGATGGGCCTGCAGCAGGGGCTGGAGCAGGGTCTCTTGCTCGGGAGTGGTGAGCTCGCAGATGGCCACGATCTCCGAATTCACCCGCTCCCGCAGGCCGCCGCTCTCATCGAGGATGAACGCCACACCACCGGTCATGCCGGCGGCCACATTGCGGCCAGTGCTGCCGAGCACCACCACCACGCCACCGGTCATGTACTCGCAGCAGTGGTCGCCGGCCCCCTCCACCACGGTGCGGGCGCCGCTGTTGCGCACGCCGAAGCGCTCTCCAGCCCGGCCCAGGGCAAACAGCTCGCCGCCAGTAGCGCCGTAAAGACAGGTGTTGCCGAGGATCACCTGGCTACCGGGGTTGTGACCGCCGGCGGGGGGCACCACGGTAAGGCGGCCCCCATTGAGGCCCTTGCCCACGTAGTCGTTGGCTTCACCCACCAAGCGCACATTCATGCCCTGGAGCACGAAGGCCCCGAAGCTCTGGCCGGCCGCGCCCTTCAGGGTGAGATCGAGCTGGCCCTGGAAGCCCTTGTTGCCGTAGCGCGCTGCGATCTCGCCGGACAGGCGGGCGCCCACACTACGGTCAGTGTTGATGATCGCCAGGGTGCGGCTCACCCGGCCATGGCCCTCGATCGCGGCCATGACCTCGGCATCAGCCAGCAGCTGATCTTCCAGGATTGGGCCGTTGCCATGGGCCTCGGCCTCGTGCTGCAGCCAGCGGCGATCGGCCGCGGCCGGAATCGGATCGATCAGGCAGGAGAGATCCAAGGCTTGGGTTTTGGCCAAGGCCACGGCCCGGGGCTGCAGCAGTTCACTACGGCCGATCAGATCCTCCAGACGGTCCACCCCCAGCACGCTGAGCAGCTGGCGCACCTCCTCCGCCACGAACAGGAAGAAATTCACCACGTGCTCGGGCACCCCGGGGAAGCGCTTGCGCAGGTTCTCCTTTTGGGTGGCCACGCCCACCGGGCAGTTATTGGTGTGGCAGACCCGGGCCATGATGCAGCCCTCGGCGATCATCGCCACTGAACCAAAGCCGTATTCCTCAGCACCGAGCAGGGCGGCGATGACCACATCCCAGCCGGTCTTGAGGCCGCCGTCGGCCCGCAGCAACACCCGATCCCGCAGGCCGTTCTCCAGGAGCGAGCGGTGCACCTCGGTGAGGCCCAACTCCCAGGGGCTGCCGGCGTGCTTGATCGAGCTCAGCGGGGACGCGCCGGTGCCACCATCGTGGCCGGAGATCTGGATCACATCGGCGTTGGCCTTGGCCACTCCGGCGGCAATGGTGCCGATGCCGATCTCAGCCACCAGTTTCACGCTCACCTTGGCGGCGGGATGCACCTGGTGCAGGTCGTGGATCAGCTGGGCCAGATCCTCAATCGAATAGATGTCGTGGTGGGGGGGCGGCGAAATCAGTGCCACGCCGGCCTTGCTGTTGCGCAGCCAGGCGATGTAGGGATCCACCTTCGGGCCAGGCAGCTGGCCGCCCTCACCGGGCTTGGCCCCCTGGGCCACCTTGATCTCCAGCTGCCGCCCGCTGCGCAGATATTCGGGGGTCACCCCAAAACGGCCCGAGGCGATCTGCTTGATCGCTGAGCAGGCCGTGTCCCCGTTACGCAGACCGTTCAGGCTGGGCAGGGTTGGGGAGTGGCCATCTCCGTCCACATCGCTGAGCACACCGAAGCGGGCCGGATCCTCCCCGCCCTCGCCGCTGTTGCTCTTGCCACCGATGCGGTTCATGGCGATGGCCAGCACCTCATGGGCCTCCCGCGAGAGGGCGCCGAGGCTCATGCCACCGGTGCAGAACCGGCTGCAGATGCTCTCCACGCTCTCCACCTGATCCAACGGCAGGGGCGTGGCGGCTGGCTTGAGCTCCAACAGGTCGCGCAGGGCCGTGACCGGCCGGTTTTCCAGCAGGGTCTTGTAGGTGGAGAAGTGGTCGTAACCGGGGCCCGCCTTAACCGCCGCGTGCAGGGCCTTGGCCATCTCCGGGCTATTGAGGTGGTACTCCCCGCCGGTGCGGTACTGCACGAAGCCCATGAATTCGAGCTTGGTGCGATTCAGCTCGGGGAAGGCCTTGGAATGGAAGCTCAGGGTTTCGCTGGCCAGTTCAGCCAGGCTCAGGCCCGCCACCCGACTGGTGGTGCCCTTGAACGCCAGCTCGATCAGGTCGGCACCCAGGCCGATGGCCTCGAAGATCTGGGCACCGTGGTAGCTGGCCAGCAGCGAAATGCCGATCTTGGAGAGGATCTTGCGCAGACCGTCTTCGAGGGCCTTGCGCACGTTGGCCTGGGCCTGATCGGGCGTGAGGGCCGGCAACTTGCCGGTTTCGATCAGCTTCTGCACCCGTGGGTGGGCCAACCAATGGCGGGTCGTTTCCCAGGTGAGCCAGGGGCACACGGCGCTGGCGCCGTAGCCAATCAGGCAGGCCAGGTGATGGGTGCTCCAGCACTGGGCAGTGTCCACCACCAAGGAAGCCTGCAGCCGCAGCCCCAGATTGAGCAGGTGGTGGTGTACCGCACCCACCGCCAGCAGTGGCGGGATGGTGGTGGTGGTGGCCGCGATGCCGCCGCTGGGGCCGCCGCGATCACTGAGCACCAGGATCTGGGTGCCGGCACGTACGGCCGCCTCAGCCTCAGCCTTGAGGCGCTCCACGGCAGCCGCCAGGCCGCCAGGCCCATCGGTAATGGCCATGAGGGTGGAGAGCGTGATGGTGGGCAGGCCCTGCTGAGCCACCGCCGCCAGCTCCGCCTCGTTGAGGATCGGACTGGCCAGGTGCAGCACCGCGGCTGAAGCAGCCTCGGGCCTCAAGGGAGACCCCCGCTTGCCCAGGTGCATCTCCAGGCTCATCACCAGCTTTTCTCGCAGCGGATCGATCGGCGGGTTGGTGACCTGGGCGAAGCGCTGCTTGAAGTAGTCGTAAAGCAGGTGCGGTTTATCGGAAAGCACCGCCAAAGGAATGTCGTCACCCATGCAGTAAGTGGGCTCCTTGGCCGCACCCGCCATGTCCTCGATCACCAGCTCGAAATCTTCGGCGGTGAAGCCAAAAGCGGTCTGCTGCTGGAGGAGCTCCAGATCGCCCAGCTGGCGCGCCTGGTTCCAGGGCTGGGGATCCAGGCTGCGGCGATGTTCCGCCAACCAGGCGCCATAGGGGTGGCGGGCAGCCACCTCCTGCTTCACGTCCCAGTTGCGCAGCAGGCGGCCCTGCTCCAGGTCCACCGCCAGCATCTGGCCAGGGCCCAGGCGGCCCTTCTCAATGATGCGGCTCTCCTCCAGCTCCACCACACCGGTTTCGCTGCCCATCACCACAAAGCCATCGCTGGTGATGCAATAGCGGGCGGGGCGCAGGCCATTGCGATCCAGGGTGGCCCCAACGCTGCGGCCATCGGCGAACACCAACAGGGCCGGGCCATCCCAGGGCTCCTGGGTGCAGGCGGAATACTCGTAGAAGGCCTGGATCTCCGGCTTGCCCACCAGCTCGGGCTGGTCGCGGAAGGCCTCGGGTACCAGGGTGAGCAGGCTCTCGGTGATGGGCCGACCGCTGCGCACCAGCAGCTCCAGGGTGGCGTCGAGGTTGGCGGAGTCGCTGAAGGCGGGATTCACCACCGGCTTGAGCTCGGCGGCGGCCTCCCCCCACACCGCATCGAGATTGGCCTCGGAAGCCCGGGCCCAGTTGAGGTTGCCCAGCAAGGTGTTGATCTCGCCGTTGTGACCGAGCAGCCGCATGGGCTGGGCCAGGGGCCAGCGGGGCAGGGTGTTGGTGCTGAAACGGCGGTGGTACACCGCAAAGCTCACGGCAAAGCGCTCGTCCCGCAGATCGCCATAGAAGGCGGAGAGCACCTCCGAGCGCACCATGCCCTTGTACACAACGGTGCGGCTGCTCAAGGAGGCGAAGTAGAGATCGCCAGGACCGGGGCCCCAGGCTTCCCGCGCCCGGTCCCCGCAGCGGCGCCGCAGACGGAACAGCAGGGATTCGAGGGCATCTCCAGACAGATCACCCGCCACCAGCCACTGCTCAATGGCGGGGGCCGTGCCCAGGGCGAGGGGACCCAGCACCGCAGGGTTCAGCGGGACGGCGCGCCAACCCAGGCTCCGCAGACCCAGCTTGGTGGCCTCTTCGGCGCAGAAGGCCTTGGCCTGGTCGCGCTTGCTGGCGTCGGCCGGCAGAAACACCATGCCCAGGCCACGGGAGCTGCCATGGGCGGACGCCGCTTCGGGCCACACCGCCTCGAGATAGCTCCAGGGAATGCCACACAGCACCCCGGCGCCATCACCCGAGTCACCGTCGCCGCCGCAGCCACCGCGATGCTCCATACAGTCGAGGCCGCGCAGGGCCTGCTGCAGCACCCAGTGGCTCGACACCCCCTTGAGGCTGGCCAGAAAACCCACACCACAGGCGTCCTTCTCGCCCGCCACCGCCGCCGGAGCGGGGCTGTCGCAATGGGGCCAAACAGGGCGAGGGGATTGAGGCATAACCCGAGAAGGTCCGGCAGTTGATCTGACAGTGAATCCAGACGCTCTGCTGCTGCAGAACCCCCGCAGGGGACGGCAACGGCAGAACGATTGATCCTAGGGATCCACACCCCCGACTCGGCCACCACCACAGCCACACAGGGCTAGCGTTTGAGGCTGTCGGCTGGGCTGGCGATGGCGATTGCGGGTTCCCACAGGCCCAACCTGCGACTGACGCCCTGCCTGCTGTCCCTGCTGGTGCCCGCAGCAGGCCTGGCCCTGCCCGTACCACCACCGCCGCCCCCACCGCCTCCGCCCTCTTCAACGCCCAGCCCAACCCCCACACAAAAACCAACGGCTCCAAAGCCAACGGGCCAAGAGCTAGCGGGCCTCGAGCGACAGGGGAGCAGCCTCAGCATCAACGGCCGGGTCCAGAAAGCCCGCTGGTTGTGGGTTGGACCCCCAGACGAAGCGCCCCAGCAACTCTGGATCCCCCTCGAGGTGCTCGACAACCAGCTGGGTGTCAGCAGCCGCAGCCTGAGCGATGGCTCCCTTGACCTCGATTGGTTTGGCCAGGGTCTCAAGGTGCCGGCAGCTGCCCAGCGCAGCCTCGAGGACGAGGTGGCCATCGAGGTGGCGGGGCTGTTCCGGAACCTCGGCTTGACCCTGCGCCAGGAGGGCCCCCAGCTCAGCCTCAGCCTGGGCCGGCCCGAGCTGTTGCAGGTCCGCAGCGCCACTCCAGGCAACTTGCGTCGCGTCGTGCTCGACCTCAGCGGCCCAGCCCTGGCGGAGGGTGACAGCGGGGGGCTGGTGGTGGATCTCAGCAGCCGCGACGACCTACAGAGCCAACTCAAGGCCCTGGGACTTGGGGGCCTGCAGACCAACGGCAGGCTGCGACTCAAACCGGCCACGGGAAAGCTGACGCGCACGTTCAGCCTGGGGACGCCGCCGAGGCTGGTGATCGAGTGGCCCGCCGAAGGCCCTCTCCCCAGCGACGGTGGACCCATCCCGATCGATCCGCGCGTCCAGGCCCTGCTCGGCCGGGAGATCCAATGGGACCGCCTCGTCCGCCAGGGGGTTCGGATCAACGCCATACGCGTCGACCCCCGCACCACCTCCCTACAGCTCAGACCCCTGGCCCGGCCAGGGGGGATGGAAGGGCTCAGTTCGCTGGTGCAGCTCGCCAACCAACAGCAGGCCTGGGTGGCCATCAACGGTGGCTTCTTCAACCGGGTGCGCCGCCTGCCCCTGGGCGCGCTGAAAGCCAACGGCCGCTGGCTTTCTGGACCCATTCTCAACCGGGGGGTGGCGGCCTGGAACGAGCGCAGCTTGCCCCGGTTCGGCCGCCTGCAACTGGTGGAGTCGATCGCGAGCCCCGATGGCCAGCGAAGATCGATCAGCGCCGTCAACAGCGGCTATGTGCAGCGGGGCATCAGCCGCTACAACGCCGACTGGGGCCCTGCCTACCGGGCCCTGAGCGGATCGGAAACCGGACTGCTCCTGCGGGCGGGCCTGGTGAGCCAACGCCTCAGCTCCGACGCGCTGGAGGCCGGGGTGCCCATGCGGGGAGATGACCAGTTATTGGTAGGCAGGGGCGGCACGGAATTGCCCTGGGACCCCGGCGATCGGCTCCAGCTCGAGAGCCGGCCGAGCAACGACCTCGGCCAGGCCGCCCACGTGATCGGCGGTGGGCCCCTGTTGCTGCAGGAGGGACGGATTGTGCTCAATGGAGCAACTGAAAACTTCAGCGCCTCCTTCCTCAGCCAGGGAGCTCCCCGCACCGTGCTGGCCCGTGATGACCGCCAGGTGTGGCTGATCACCCTCGAGGGCATCCAGGACAGCGGCCCTTCCCTCGGGGAAACGGCCCTGCTGCTGCAACAACTCGGACTTCGCGATGCCCTGAACCTGGACGGCGGCAGCTCCACCGGACTGGTGCTGGGCGGCTCCCTACAGGTGAAGGGTCGAGGCGTCGCAGGCTCCGTGCACAACGGCGTGGGGCTGGTGCCCTGAAAGGGCTGCCAGAGTGGGAAACCGATCCGCTCCCCCACCTCGCCATGCCCAAGGGCCACAGCCTGCGCCTGACCGCAGCCGCAGCGGCCGAACTGGGACGGCAGGCCGCCGTTGCGGGCACACCGGGAATGATGCATCTCGACCTGGTGGAAGGCGGCTGTGAGCGCTGGGCCATTCGGCTCAGACCGGGGCATCTGGCCGGTACACCGATCGCCCGAGCGGATGGCATCACCTTGTATGCCCCCGCCGAACAGCTCGAGTTGGTGACCGGGTTGAGCCTGGATTTCCGCGGTGACATCAGTGGCGGCGGCTTTCTGGTGCGGCCCAGCGACGGGGTCGTGAGCTGCGCCTGCGGCACGGCCTTCCGACGCATCGCTGGGGGGCGTCAGGCGACCCAGTAAGGTGACGGATTGTCGAAATCGGTCGGACGTCCGACCAGTGTTCTCCGACCAGATCCCGGTCCTCGATGCCCACCATCCAGCAGCTCATCCGTACTGAGCGTCAGAGTCTTTCCCGTAAGACGAAGTCGCCCGCCCTGCGCGCCTGTCCCGAGCGCAGGGGCGTGTGCACGCGTGTGTACACCTCCACCCCGAAGAAGCCGAACTCGGCGCTCCGCAAGGTGGCGCGGGTGCGTCTCACCTCGGGCTTTGAGGTCACCGCCTACATCCCCGGCATCGGCCACAACCTCCAGGAACACTCGGTGGTGCTGATCCGCGGTGGTCGGGTCAAGGACCTGCCTGGGGTCCGCTACCACATCATTCGCGGCACCCTGGACACCGCCGGCGTCAAGGATCGTCGTCAGTCCCGCTCCAAATACGGCGCCAAGACGCCCAAGAGCTGATTGAGCGGGGCCTTCCAGCCTCCTGAATCCCCCACCTTTTCCCTTCGTCCTTCCCGCTCCGGTCGACCATGTCTCGCCGCAATGCCGCCGAGAAGCGCCCTGTGCTTCCCGACCCCCAGTTCAACAGCCGTCTCGCCTCAATGATCGTGGCCCGGCTGATGAAGCACGGCAAAAAATCGACAGCCCAGCGCATCCTTTCGGATGCCTTCTCGCTGATCAATGAACGCACGGGCTCCGACCCGCTGGAGCTGTTCGAAACTGCTGTTCGCAACGCCACCCCCCTGGTCGAAGTGCGCGCCCGCCGCGTCGGCGGTGCGACCTATCAGGTGCCCATGGAAGTGCGCCAGGAACGCGGCACCGCCATGGCTCTGCGCTGGCTGGTCAACTTCTCTCGAGCCCGCAACGGCCGCAGCATGGCCCAGAAGCTGGCTGGCGAACTGATGGATGCGGCCAACGAGGCCGGCAGTGCCGTCCGCAAGCGGGAAGAGACCCACAAGATGGCCGAAGCCAACAAGGCCTTCGCCCACTACCGCTACTGATTTCCCAGCCAGCGGCTGAAGTCCGGGGCGACTTCAGCCCCTGCAGACCCAGTCTGTAGAGTGACGCCCTCGTTTTGTAGACCTCTCGGAGACCTCCCCCGTGGCCCGCGCCTTTCCACTGGAACGCGTCAGAAATATCGGTATCGCCGCTCACATTGATGCCGGCAAGACCACCACGACCGAACGGATTCTGTTCTATTCGGGTGTGGTGCACAAGATGGGCGAGGTCCACGATGGCGCCGCCGTCACCGACTGGATGGAACAGGAGCGTGAACGCGGCATCACCATCACCGCTGCCGCCATCTCCACCAGCTGGAAGGATAATCGGATCAATATCATCGATACGCCTGGGCACGTCGATTTCACGATCGAAGTGGAGCGCTCGATGCGGGTGCTCGACGGCGTCGTGGCCGTGTTCTGTGCCGTTGGTGGCGTGCAGCCCCAGTCCGAAACCGTCTGGCGCCAAGCTGACCGCTACAACGTTCCCCGGATCGTGTTCGTCAACAAGATGGACCGGACGGGTGCCAACTTCCTGAAGGTCTACGAACAGATCAAGGATCGCCTCAAGGCCAATGCCGCCCCGATCCAGCTCCCGATTGGCGCTGAAGGTGAGCTCAAGGGGATCATCGACCTGGTGCGTAACAAGGCGATCATCTACACCAACGACCTTGGCACCGACATCATCGAAGGGGAGATCCCCGATGACATGAAGGAAGAGGCCGCGGAATGGCGCCTCAAACTGATGGAATCGGTTGCGGAATCCGACGAAGACCTGATCGATCCCTTCCTCGAAAATGGCGAACTCACCGAAGAGCAGCTGATCAAGGGCATTCGCAAGGCCACCATCCACAACGGCATGGTGCCCATGGTGTGCGGTTCTGCCTTCAAAAACAAAGGCGTCCAGCTCGTGCTCGACGCCGTTGTCGACTACCTGCCCGCTCCCGTCGATGTGCCGCCGATCACCGGCCTGCTGCCCGATGGCACCGAGTCGAACCGCCCCTGTGACGACAGCGCTCCCTTCAGCGCCCTGGCCTTCAAGGTCATGGCCGATCCCTACGGCAAGCTCACCTTTGTGCGCATGTACTCCGGGGTGCTCAACAAGGGCAGCTACGTCCTGAACTCCACCAAGGACAAGAAGGAGCGGATCTCCCGCTTGATTCTGCTCAAGGCCGACGACCGCGAGGAAGTGGATGAGCTGCGCGCCGGCGACCTGGGTGCGGTCCTGGGCCTGAAGGACACGACGACGGGTGACACCCTCTGCGTTGACTCCGACCCGATCATTCTCGAATCGCTCTACATCCCCGAGCCCGTCATCTCGGTGGCTGTCGAACCGAAGACCAAAGGCGATATGGAGAAGCTCTCCAAAGCTCTCCAGTCCCTCTCCGAAGAGGATCCCACCTTCCGGGTCTCCACGGATCCGGAAACCAGTCAGACGGTGATCGCCGGCATGGGCGAACTCCACCTGGAAATCCTGGTGGACCGGATGCTCCGCGAATTCAAGGTGGAAGCCAACATCGGCGCCCCCCAGGTGTCGTATCGCGAAACCATTCGTACCAGCTCCAAGGGCGAAGGCAAATTTGCCCGCCAAACCGGCGGCAAAGGCCAGTACGGCCACGTGGTGATCGAGATGGAGCCCGGCGAGCCGGGTTCAGGTTTCGAGTTCGTCAACAAGATCGTTGGCGGCATCGTTCCCAAGGAGTACATCGGCCCCGCCGAAGCCGGCATGAAGGAGACCTGCCAATCCGGCGTGATTGCGGGCTTCCCCATGATCGACGTCAGGGCGACCATGATCGACGGCTCCTATCACGACGTCGACTCTTCGGAGATGGCGTTTAAGATCGCCGGATCCATGGCCTTCAAAGACGCCGTCAAGAAGTGCAATCCCGTGCTTCTTGAGCCGATGATGAAGGTGGAAGTCGAGATCCCCGAGGATTTCCTCGGATCGGTCATCGGCGACCTCTCATCACGTCGTGGCCAGGTCGAAGGACAGTCCATTGACAATGGTCAGTCCAAAGTCCAGACGAAAGTGCCCCTGGCCGAGATGTTCGGCTACGCCACCCAGCTCCGATCCATGACCCAGGGTCGGGGTATCTTCTCGATGGAGTTCAGCCATTACGAGGAAGTTCCTCGCAATGTGGCTGAGGCCATCATCTCCAAGAATCAGGGCAATTCCTGATCTTTCCTTAACCCTCCAACCCCCCGATTCTTTCTACTCATGGCACGCGAGAAGTTCGAAAGGAACAAACCCCACGTCAACATCGGCACCATTGGTCACGTTGACCACGGCAAAACAACCCTCACGGCTGCCATCACCAACGTGCTGGCGTCCCAGGGCATGGCGAAAGCCCAAGCCTACGACGAAATCGATGGTGCTCCTGAAGAGAAAGAGCGGGGCATCACCATCAACACCGCCCACGTTGAGTACGAGACCGAGAAGCGCCACTACGCCCACGTGGACTGCCCCGGTCACGCGGACTACGTCAAGAACATGATCACCGGTGCCGCCCAGATGGACGGCGCCATTCTGGTGGTGGCCGCTACCGACGGCCCCATGGCCCAAACCAAGGAGCACATCCTGCTGGCCAAGCAGGTGGGCGTTCCCGCCCTGGTGGTGTTCCTGAACAAGAAGGACATGGTCGACGACGAGGAGATCCTCGAACTGGTCGAACTGGAAATGCGCGAGCTGCTCAGCAGCTACGACTTCCCCGGCGATGACATCCCAGTGGTGGCTGGCTCCGCCCTCAAGGCCCTCGAATTCATCCAAGCTGGCAACAAGGCCGAGCGCGGCGCCAATGAGTGGGTGGACAAGATCCTCGACCTGATGGACGCCGTCGACGAGTCGATTCCCGAGCCCGAGCGCGAAGTCGACAAGCCTTTCCTGATGGCCGTGGAAGACGTGTTCTCGATCACCGGTCGTGGCACCGTGGCCACCGGTCGCATCGAGCGCGGCAAGGTGAAGGTGGGCGAAACCGTGCAGATCGTGGGCATCAAGGACACCCGCGAGACCACTGTCACCGGCGTGGAGATGTTCCGCAAGCTGCTCGAAGAGGGCCTGGCGGGCGACAACTGCGGACTACTGCTGCGCGGTATCCAGAAGGAGGACATCGAGCGCGGCATGGTGCTGGTCAAGCCCGGCTCCATCACCCCCCACACCAAGTTTGAGGGTGAGGTGTACGTGCTCAAGAAAGAAGAAGGCGGCCGCCACACCCCCTTCTTTGCTGGCTACCGCCCGCAGTTCTACATCCGTACCACGGACGTGACCGGCCAGATCACCGCCTTCACCTCTGACGAAGGCGACGACGTCGAAATGGTGATGCCCGGTGACCGCATCAAGATGACCGGTGAGCTGATCTGCCCCGTTGCCATTGAGCAAGGCATGCGCTTCGCCATCCGCGAAGGCGGCCGCACCATCGGTGCGGGTGTGGTGTCCAAGATCATCGAGTGAGGCTGATTTAGCCTGTTGGGGTGGGTAGCAATGCCCACCCCTTCTTTGATCCACACCCTGATCAAGCGCACCTCGACAATCCAATCCTGGTCAGTCCCAAATCCTGGGCTGTAGCCAGAGTCCACCGGATTTACCCCCGGCTTCGCCAACAAGCTTTTTCCCATGTCCACCGCTATTGCCCAGCAGAAGATCCGCATCCGTCTGAAGGCGTTTGACCGCCGCATGCTGGATCTCTCCTGCGAAAAAATCAT
>JBEEKG010000163.1:0-4234 GCA_041168785.1 Cyanobacteriota bacterium | reverse complement strand
TTCCTTGCATTCCTTACGGGAGAGGCCGGCGACATCCGACAGGATTCAGGGACGTCAGACCCGTTCATCCCTCCTGAGATTGGTTGTTATGCGTTGCAAGCTCACGGCCATGGCCACCACCGCGCTGGCCGCCACCAGCCTGGCCGGCGCCATCGGTGCGGCCTCACTCGCCCAAAGCCGTGTCCAGGAGGTGAATGTTTACTCCGGACGCCACTACAACACCGACAAACTGCTCTACCGCGAATTCACCCGCCGCACCGGCATCAAGGTGAACTTGCTCGAAGGCAAGGACGACGAGCTGATTCAGCGTCTCAAGAGCGAAGGCGCCAAGAGCAAGGCCGACCTGTTGGTGTTGGTGGATGCGGCCCGGATCTATCGAGCCCAGCAGGACAACCTGTTCCAATCGATCTCCTCACCCGAGCTCAACAAGGACGTGCCCGCCAACCTGCGGGACCCCGGGGGGCGCTGGTATGCCCTGACCCGCCGCGCCCGACCGGTGATGGTCAACCCAGCCCAGGTGAACCCCAAAGGGATTCGCACCACCGCCGATCTTGCCAAGCCCGAACTCAAGGGCAAGCTCTGTCTTCGCAACCGGGCCAGCGTCTACAACCAGTCGCTGGTGGCCGATGAACTGGTGCGGCGCGGGGCCACGGCGACACGGCAATGGCTCCGAGGCGTGGTGGCCAACAGCAAGGCACCCTTCTTCACCTCGGACACCACCATGGTGCGGGCCGTGGGGCAGGGGCAATGCGGCGTCACCCTCGCCAACCAGTACTACCTGGCCCGGCTGCTGAGCGGCGAGAACGCAGCCGACCGGGCAATCGCCAAGAAAGTGCGCGTGGTGTGGCCCAACCCCACCCACGTCAACGTGACTGCCGGCGGTGTGACCCGCAGCGCCCGGAATCCGGAAGCAGCGCGCCGCCTGCTGGAATTCCTGGCCTCACCCAGCTCCGGTGAGGGCTTTGCCGCCGCCAACCATGAGTACCCCCTCAAGGGCTGGGGCAACAACCCCAGCCTCAAGGCCTTCGGGACCTTCAAGGCCACTCCGGTGTCCATCGAGCAGATGGGTCGGCGCAACCGCGAGGCCGTGCAATTGATGAGCGAGGCTGGCTGGGAGTAGCGAGCGCGCAGAGCGTTGACACCCTCCACGCCCGAAGGCGCGTCATCCAATCGTCCGTTTGGCTCCAGCAGCCGAAGCGGACTTGTGGTGGCCGTCCTGGTGGCGTGCGGGCTCGCCCTTTTGCCCCTGCTCACCCTGCTGAAGCACGCCCTGATCGGCGCTGGTGATGCGCCACTCGGGCTCGGATTCGATGGGGCCCGCCAGGTGCAGGGCACCCTGCTGCTGGTCGCCGGCGAAGGACTGCTCGGCGCTGTTTTGGGCACGGCGATTGGCTGGCTCACGGCGGTCTGCCGCTTCCCAGGCCGCCGCTGGCTCCGCATTGCCCAGCTGGTGCCGATGGCGTTTCCGGCCTACCTGCTGGCCGCAAGTCTGATCGACTGGGGCAGCCATCGAGGCCTGCGCATTCACGGTCTGGGATGGGCGATTGTGCTGCTCACCCTGGCCAATTACAGCTACGTCTTTCTGCTGAGCACCGAAAGCTTCTCCGTGAGTGGCCGGCGACTGCTGGAAGCCAGCCGCAGCCTGGGGGTGGGTCCCTGGAGCAGCTTCTTCCGGGTGGCCCTGCCGATCGCCTTGCCGTCGATCGGGGCCGGCGTGGCCCTGAGCGCGATGGAGGTGGTCAATGAATTGGGCGCCGTCCGCCTGCTGGGGGTACCCAGCCTCTCGGCTGGGATTCTCGACCGCTGGCAGGTGGATGGCGATCCCCAGGGCGCGGCCCTGCTCTCGCTGGTGGCCCTGGCGATCGTGGCCGTGCTGATCGCCACCGAGCGCCTGCTACGCCAACGCAGCCGTCGCTGGAATCTCGATGGCAGCCGCGGTGGTGAGCACGTCTGGCCCTTGATGGGCTGGCGGGCGACGCTCGCCCAACTCCTCTGTGCCGTCCCACCGCTGGGCGCGGTGGCGATCCCCCTGCTCTGGATCCAGGAGGGCTGGCAGGGGCTTGAGGCCGAATCCCTGGCCGAACTGGGCCAACTCGCCAGCCGCAGCCTGGGACTGGCCCTGTTGGCCACCACCGTCACCGGCTTGGGGGCCCTGCTTCTGGCCATCTCCCGGCGCTGGAGCCCCCAACCGCTGGTGCGACAGCTGAGCTTCCTGGCCGGGCTCGGCTACGCGATTCCCGGCAGCGTGCTGGCGCTGGGACTGATCCTGTTGGGAGCCCCGCTGGGGTTCAGCCCGGTGCTGCTGCTGCTCTGGGGCTACGGCGATCGCTTCATCGCCGTGTCCAAACAGGGGCTGGATGCCGCGCTGGAGCGAATTCCACCCAGCATCGACGAAACGGCCACCAGCCTGGGTTGCGATTGGCAAGGGGTGCTGCGACGCATTCACCTGCCCCTGCTCAAAGGCCCCCTGCTGGTGGGCTCCCTCCTGGTGTTTGTGGATGTGGTGAAGGAGCTGCCGATCACCCTGGCGCTGCGCCCCTTCGATTTCGACACCCTGGCAGTGCGGGTGTTCCAGTACGCCAGTGATGAGCGGGTGGGGGCTGCGATGGCCCCGGCCCTGCTGATCATGCTGTTTGGCCTGATCGCCGCCTTCGCCCTGGTACCCAGCCTCGAGCAGGGCGACTAGGGGCTGCAGAGCTCAGGCCGCAGCCAGGGGGGCGGTGTCGATCAGCTCCGGCGCCAGGCGCATGCCGGCTTCACCGACAGGGGCCTCCAGCAGCTGGGCCTGACGGAGGCGGGAAATCAGGCGGGTGGTGGTGACCCGGGTGGTGCCGATCAATTCGCCGATCCGCTCATGGGTCAGGCGGAAGGGCAGGTCGCACCAGCTGCCGCAGCGGCGACCCAGCCGGCGCACCACCAGCCCGAACAGGGCATGGAGCCGCTGCTCGGCGCTGCCGAGGTGGCGGATGCGCAACAGTTGCAGGGTCCACTCGTTCACCGCATCAAAGCCCTCTCCCTGGCGGGGTTCGGCGTCGCTGCGAAAACTCAGGGGGGTGAGCGCTTCCACGCAGATGCCCTCACTGCAGAGACGGTCGGTGCAGAGCTGGTCACCGGCCTGAAGAAACGCCAGGGTCATCCCCTCCGTCTCCTCACAGGGGCAGTAGACCCGAGCCACCCCAGAGAGCACCTCAAGGCAGCGGCCGGTGGGCCGCAGACTGGGTTCGAGCAGCACGGCCTGGCCGACCGGCATGCGCACCGCAGCGGCGGGGGCGTCAGGGAGAAAGCGAAAACTCATGGCCGCGCCGGCGGGCTTATTGCGAATGACTCGCAACCTAAACAAGATCGCGCCCTTTTGCAAGCGATTCTCAATAACAACTGTCAGTTGCAAGCCTGCCGGCCCAGGCGGGGGGGCTTCGTTTTTTGGAAACTATTTCTTGCTGCGCAACTTCCAGGGCCAAAAGTGGGACAAGACATCGTCATTTGTAGCCCTGCGCAACAGCCTGCTGCCAAAGACCTGGGTCCTGGCCACGATGTTGTTGTTTCCCACCAATCGTTGGGGATTACCGATTCATGTTGAACCGCAACACTCTGTGCAGCCGCCTCGGTCTGCTGGTCGCTGCCACCACGGCGTTCACAGCAGCTCCGGCCCTGGCCCAGTCGGGCACGCTCTACAAGCTCGACACCAAGTGCAGCGTCAAGGGCGGAGCGCCCCAGGCGTGCGTCATTGAGGCCGTGAACGAGGGCAACGCCACCCTGTACAGGCACATCATGGGCAAGACCGTGGAAACGGTGCGGGTCACCGACGCTCCCGTGCGGATGAGCCTCTGGGTCGACAGCACAAAAACCTGGAAAAATCTCGACTCCGCCGCCGCGCGCTTCTCCACAAACACGATCTGCTTCAACGGTCGTGATCTCTGCGCCATCAATCCCAACTACCTCAACAGCGTGCGGGAGGATCGGCCCGACGCCACCGCAGGCCGGGACCTGGTCAAAGTCCAGTTCGGGGCCGATGGTCGGATCGACCTCACCTGCTACGACGACGGCTGCAAAGGGGTTGGCCAATGAACCACTCCCTGAATGGTTCCCTTCGGGGATTCGGGCTGGTGTTGGCCGGTGTGATGGCCCTGCCCATGGGCGCAGCCCTGGCCTTTGAAGCCCCGAGGCTGGAGAGCAGCAACGCCCAGCTGATCGCCCGAGGTGGCGGTGGTGGCGTGCGCGCCGGTGGCGGGGGCGG
>JBEEKG010000162.1:0-7449 GCA_041168785.1 Cyanobacteriota bacterium | reverse complement strand
GCCAGCACATGGGAGGGGGATCCCTGGCTGCAGGCCGAACCGCTGCTCACGGCCAGCTGGCGGCGCAGCAACCGGTGCAGTTGGTGGCCGTCCACGCCCTGCACCGTCACGTTCAGGTTGTGGGCCAGCCGCGGGGCTCCGGTGCCGTGAGGCGCCACCCCGTTGAGCTCCACCCCGCCCAGCTCGCGCAGACCCTCCCAGAGCTGGTCTCGGAGGCCCCCCAGTCGGGCGCTCCGCTCCTCCCGGTCGGCCTCCGCCCGCAGCAGCGCTTCCCCCAGCCCCACGATCAGGGGCACCGGCAGGGTGCCGGCCCGGCGCCCGCCCTGCTGACCGCCGCCGTGGAGCTGGGGGGCCAGCCGCAGGCCCGGCCGCACCACCAGGGCCCCCACCCCTTTGGGCCCGTAGCACTTGTGGGCGCTCAGGCTCAGCAGGTCGATGGCCAGGTCGTCCATGGCCAGCGGGATGTGGCCAGCGGCCTGGGCGGCATCCACGTGCAGCAGTACCCCCCGCTGCCGGCACAGCTCCGCGATGGCGGCGAGGGGTTGGAGCACGCCGATCTCGTTGTTGGCGGCCATCATGCTCAGCAGCAGGGTGTCGTCACCCAGGGCCGCCTCCAGCTGGTGCAGATCCACCAGCCCATCGGGCTGGATGGGCACCAGGCTCACCGGAAAGCCGTGGCGTGCCAAATAGGCCAGGGGATCGAGCACGGCCCGGTGTTCGCTCACCAGGCTCACCAATCGGCGCCTGGGGTTGCCGGTGTCCAGGGCCGTTTCGCAGCAGCCCTTGAGGGCCAGATTGTTGGCTTCGGTGGCGCCGCTGGTCAGGATTACGGCCTCCGGGGTGGTTCCCAGGGTCCGGGCGATCCGGCCCCGAGCCATCTCCACGGCGGCGGCGGCCTCCAGGGCCGGGCGGTAGAGCCGGCTGTCCGGGTTGGCGCAGTGCTCGCTCCACCAGGGCGCCATCGCCGCCACCACCGCCGGATCGCAGGGCGTGGTGGCGTGGTGGTCGAGGTAGGCGAGCATGGAAGGGCCTGCAGGAATCCATGTTGCCAACTGCCTTGCGTTGGATGCTGCCGATGGCCTGTCTGGTGGGCCTTGCCGCCCCAACCGCTCCCGTGGCCCTGGCCGAGGGGGGCGGGGTTCGGCCCGAGGACGCCCGCCCGCCGGGTCTGATCCTGCTGGAGGAGCGCCCCGGCCTGGGCGGCAAGCAGGCCTTTGGGGTGTACGGCGCCGTGGCCGATCGCGACACCCCCGGCCTCTGGCGCATCAAGTTCTGGGATGAGCAGCCCAACGACGTCAAGGTGCGCAGTGAAACGATCCGCTGCACCCCCGCGGCGCCGATGCGGGTCACCAGCGATGGGGCCAACCTCTACGTGCGGGAACTCAATCCCGGCGGCGAGATCACGCCGGCCAACCGCATCGATCACTTGGTGTGGTGGGCTACCTGCTTCCCCGAGCAGGCAGGCCGCGACCCTGCCGGACTGGCTGGCCTGGCCCGCCAGCTGGGGTACAGCGGCACCCTGCGGGAATCCGAGCAGATCGTGCCTGGACGCGCCCGCTGAGAGCCTGCAGACTTGCTCCCATGACTGTTGAACCCGATCCCACCCAGGCCGGCGAGCCTCCCCAAACCACGGCCACACCCGTGCGCTTGCTGCTGGTCGACGACGAACCAGGCCTGCGCACGGCCGTGAAGGCCTATCTGGAGGATGAGGGCTTCGCGGTGACCACCGCCAACGATGGCGAGGAGGGCTGGGCCGTGGCCCAGGAGATGTTGCCTGACGTCATCCTCAGCGACGTGATGATGCCCCGCCTCGATGGCTACGGGCTGCTCCAGAAGTTGCGGGCCGATGAGCGTCTCGGCGGTACGCCGGTGATCTTCCTGACCGCCAAGGGCATGACGGCCGATCGGGTCACCGGCTTCCAGGCTGGTTGCGACGACTACATCCCCAAGCCCTTCGACCCCGATGAGTTGGTGGCCCGGGTCAACAACGTGGTCAACCGCCAGCAGCGCCTGCTGGCGGAGGCGGCCCGCTTCGCCGATGCCGACATCGGCCAGCTGTCGAAGCAGATCACCGAAATACGCTCCCTGCTTGCCACCGGTGCCACCAAGAAGCCCGTCACGGCGCCGGAGCACGTGTTTACGCCCCGGGAGGCCAGTGTGTTGCAGCTGGTAGCCGAGGGGATGATGAACAAGGAAATCGCCCGGCGCCTCGAAACCTCGATCCGCAACGTCGAGAAGTACGTGAGTCGGCTGTTCATCAAAACCGGCACCGCCAGCCGTACCGAGCTGGTGCGCTACGCCCTCGAGCACGGCTTGGTGGATTGATTCGTCTTGTGGACTGAGCTGCCTGCCGGGTTCAACCGGGGCCATGCCTACCGCGACTGCGTTGCCCCTGGGGATGCGGGCCAGTGGATCAGTGCCTTTTACGCCGGTCGGTACCGCCACTCCGGAGCCGAGGTGTGGCGACAACGGCTCGCCGCCGGTGAGATCGACAGGAACGGCCAGAGGCTCCAGGCCGATGGGGCCCTCGCAGCCGGAGATCAGCTGATCTGGTATCGGCCCCCCTGGCAGGAGCCCGCCGTGCCGGAGCTGCCCGGCCCCCTGTTCGACGACGGCGACCTGCTGGTGTTCGACAAGCCCAGTGGCCTGCCGGTGCTGCCGGCCGGGGGCTTCCTGGAGCACACCCTGCTGGCCCAGCTCCAGGCCCGCTGGCCCGAGGCCCGGCCCGTGCACCGCCTGGGCCGCTTTACCTCGGGTCTGCTGGTGTGTGCGCGCCGTTCCGGCACCCGCGCCTGGCTCAGCGCCCAGCTGCGCGACAGCACCGCCGCGGGCACCACGTCAGCTGCCTCCGCCCGGCCCTGCACCAAGGCCTACCGGGCCCTGATTCAGCCCCCGGCTTCCGGGTCCCCCTTGCTGGCGCTGGAGCCCGACCATCCGCTCAGCCTCACCACGCCGATTGGTCGCTGTCCCCATCGGCGCCTGGGAACCATCTGGGCCGCGGCTCCGACCGATCCCGCGGCCCTGCCGGCCTCCAGTGGGTTGCGTCTGCTGGAGCGGGGCGAGCGGGCCTGGCTGGTGGAGATCACGATCGCCACGGGGCGTCCCCACCAGATCCGCATTCATACCGCGGCCGCCGGGGCCCCGCTGCTGGGCGATCCGCTCTACGCCCCAGGTGGGTTGGCCTTGGATCAGGCCTTGCCGGGGGATGGTGGCTACAGCCTGCATGCCCACCGGCTGCGGTTGGCCTGCCGCGACGGCGGCCTGCTGCCGCTGGAGGCGCCGTTGCCCGAGGTCCTGCGTGGTGCTGCCGATGGTTGAGCGCCTGATCGGGCGGCCCGGGTTGCGGCTGCGGCACTGGCCAGCCTGGCTGCCCGAGGGCCGGGCGGCCGAGCTCTTCGCGGCGCTGCAGGACGAGGTGCCCTGGAAGCAGGAGGCAATCACGCTCTATGGCCGCCGTCACCTGCTGCCGCGGCTCACCTGCTGGATGGCAGATCCTGGCTGCGGTTACCGCTACAGCGGCCTGGCCAACGTGATCGAGCCCTGGTCGCCTGCCGCCACCGAACTGCGCCAGGCTCTGCAGGAGCTGACGGGTTGGCGCTTCAATTCCCTGCTGCTCAATCGCTATCGCGATGGCCGTGACGCCATGGGTTGGCACGCCGATGACGAACCCGAGCTCGATGCCGCAGCGCCGATCGCCTCCCTCAGCCTGGGGGCCCCCCGCGACTTCCGCCTGCGGCCCCGCCCCAGTCCGCGCCTGGCTCGGGATCTGGCGGCTGCTGTCCAGGTCCCCAACGGTCAACAGCCGGATGGGTTTGGTGACTGCACCCCGTTCAACCTGCCGTTGCACGACGGTGATCTACTGCTGATGGAGCCCCCGACCCAGCTGTGGTGGCAGCACGCCCTGCCCCGGCGGCTGCGGCTTCAGCAGGAGCGGCTCAACCTCACCTTTCGGGTGGTGCGCTGAAGGCCCTGTGCCTGGTGGCTCAGCTGCCCTGACGCTCAAAGGCGATCAGCCGGGAAAAGTAGAAGGGAGCCTTGTTAAGACTGCGGCGCACCGGCCGGAAGCCGGCCTCCTCGGCCGCTTTGACAATGCCGGCTTCGCGCAGGGTGTAGGCCCGGGTGGTCTTGCTGGGGCCGGGGAACAGTTGGCCGATGCCCTTGAGCAGGGCCAGCAGCGGTGTGTAGGGGGCGAAGCTCACGATCAGGTGCCGCTCAGCCATCGACGCCAGATGGCGCACCATCGCCTCGGCTGGCTGCTGGGGGTAGTGGATGAACACATCCAGGCAGATCACCGTGTCGTAGCGGCCGCTGAGGCTTTCCAGATCGGAGGCCAGGAAGCTGATCCGGCCGGGGGCAATGCCGGCGTCGGCGCTGCGGCGCTCCGCTTCCTGAACCATGGCGGCGGAGAGATCGGAGGCGGCGATCGAGCTGGCCCCCAGTTGGGCCAGGGGCAGGGTCAGGCTGCCCACGCCGCAGCCGGCGTCACAGAAGCTGCGCTGCTCGAGGTTGCCCTGTTCCTGCAGCCAGGCCAGCACGTTGTCGACCGTCTTCTGGTGGCCAATGCGGATGTTGCGCTGCACCCGGTTGACGTCGTCGCTGTCGCTGTAGATGCGATTCCAGCGGTCGAAGCCGGTGGTTTCGAAGTAGCCCTTCACCTCGAGTTTTTCAGCCTGGTTGGCTTCCAGCAGTTGCTCGGGGGACATGGAACTTCCGGTCGTGGCGCGGATCCTAGGCAGTGGCCTCCGGGCCGGGTCGCCGCCAGCTCAGGCCCTCAGGTCCGTGGTGCCAGCGCAGGGTCTCGACCAGCGGTGTGCCCAGCAGCAGCTCGGGCAGGGTGCGATCCTCTCCCAGCACCCGCCGGGGCACCACGGTGGCGGCGGCGATGGCCCGGGCCGGGTCGCCCGTCCACTGGGCCAGGCGCTGCGCCCCCTCCAGCAGGGGCAGGGTCACGCCAGCCAGGGTGCCGTCTTCCAGTCGGCAGCTGCCGTCCTGCACGATCAGCAGCCGTTCATCCCAGCGGTGCTGGCCCTCCCCCAGGCCGTAGGGGGCCAGGGCATCGCTCACCAGCACCACCTGCTCCGGGGCTAGTCGCTGCAGCAGTACCGCCATGGTGGGGGCCACATGCACCCCATCGGCAATCAGGCCGATGGCCACATCTCCCCGCAGGGCGGCCGCTGCCACCGGTCCCGGTGCCCGCCGGTGCATGTCGGGCATGGCGTTGAAGGCGTGGGTGAGCATGGTCACGCCGGCGGCGAAAGCGGCGTGGGCCTGGGCCTCACTGGCGGCGCTGTGGCCCAGGCTCACCACGATGCCCCGTTCGGCCAGGGCGGCAATCACCGTGTCGGCACCGTCGAGCTCGGGGGCGAGGGTCACCAGATCGATGTCGTCTTCGAAGCCGGTGATGCGTTCCAGCAGGGCCGCCAGGCTCGGGGTGGCCAGGTGCTGGGCGGGGTGGGCGCCGCGCCGGGTGGGCTCCAGAAACGGTCCCTCCAGATGGGCTCCCAGCAGCTGGCAGCGGCCCGGCTGGTGGGCCTGCCGGGCTGCCGCCAGCACGGCCAGGGCCTGGCGCAGCGGCTCCACCGCGCAGGTCACCAGGGTGGGGCAGATCGCCTCCACGCCATCGCGCCACAGTCGCTCCAGCAGCTCCCCCAGCCGGGGCAGGTCGGCCTCGGTGAGTTCGGGGAAGGCCAGCCCGAGGCCACCGTTGATCTGCAGGTCCACCCCGGCTGGGCTGAGCCAGTCACCGCCCCAGTCGTCACCGGCGGCCCGGCTGCCGTCCGGCAGGGGCTCCACCACCGCGATCAGGTCGTCGTCGTCGAGGCCGATGCGCCAGCGCTGCTGGGCGCCGTGGCTGCAGCGCCGGGCCGGGGCCAGGCGAACGTTGCTGAGCCAGCGCATGGGCAGAAGGGCCACCAGACGGGACAATGCCATTCTCTGCCTGCGCCGGCGTGGTTGCCCTCACCTCCTCCGATTTGCCCCAGGACCCTGGGGTTCCCAGGGTCGCGGTGGTGATGGGCAGCGACTCCGACCTGCCCACCATGCAGCCGGCGGTGGCGATCCTGCAGCACTTTGGACTGGCCACGGAGGTGCGCGTGCTCTCGGCCCACCGCACCCCGCTGGAGATGGTGGCCTTCGCCCAGCAGGCTGCCGCTAGCGGGCTCAAGGTGATCATTGCCGGCGCCGGCGGGGCCGCCCACCTTCCGGGCATGGTGGCGGCCCTCACCACCCTGCCGGTGATCGGCGTTCCCGTGCAGAGCCGGGCCCTCGCCGGCGTGGATTCGCTCCACTCGATCGTGCAGATGCCCGCCGGCATCCCCGTGGCCACCGTGGCCATCGGCAACGGCACCAATGCTGGGCTGCTGGCGGTGCAGATCCTGGCCACGGCCGATGCCCGCCTCGCCGAGGCCCTGACCGCCTACCGGAGCGGGCTGCATGCCCAGGTGACGGCCAAGGACGCCCGCCTCCAGGAGCTGGGCAGCCAGGCCTACCTCGAGCGGATGGGCTGATGCTCGAGCGGCTCGTCCTGCCCCCCTGGTTGAAGGCTGGCCTGGCCCTGCCGTTGCTGGTGCTCAATCTCTGGGTGCTGCGCCAGCTGCTGCTGCCCCTGGCCCCCTTCCCGGCCCTGTTTGTGGCGGCGGCCCTGATCGCCTTCTTGCTCGATCTGCCCAGCCGCTGGCTCATGGGCCGGGGACTGCCGCGGGGGTTGGCCTACGCCCTGGTGGTGGGGGTGAGTGTGGGCCTGATCGGCCTGGCCGCCGTCTGGTTGGTGCCCCGTCTGATCGAGCAGCTGGGCGAGCTGATCACGGCCCTGCCCGGCTGGTTGGCCCAGGGGGAAACCCTGTTGCAGCTGCTGCAGGACTGGGCGGTGGCGCGGGGGCTGCCCACCGATTTCGGCGACCTCAGCAGCGAATTGCTGACCCGCACCAGCCAGCTGGCCGGCCAGTTCAGCCAGCAGCTGCTCAGTTTGTTGGGCACCACCGTGGGTCTCACGGTGAACACCGTGATCGTGCTGGTTCTGGCGGTGTTTCTGCTGCTGGGCGGCGAGGGGATCAGTGCCGGCCTGGCCCAGTGGCTGCCTCCGCGGGTGCGGGAGCTGGTGGTGGCCACCTTGAACCGCACCTTCCGGGGCTATTTCGCCGGCCAGGTGGTGCTGGCGTTGATCCTCAGCCTGGCCCAGATCGTGGTGTTCACCTTGTTGGGGATTCCCTACGGGGTGCTGTTTGCGGTGGCGATCGGCTTCACCACGCTGGTGCCCTATGCCAGTGCCCTCACGATCGTGCTGGTGAGCGTGTTGCTCGCCCTGGAGGATCCCCGTACGGGCCTGGAAGTGCTGGCCGCCGCCATCAGCGTGGGCCAGGTGGTGGACCAGGTGATCCAGCCCCGGCTGATGGGGCGGATTGTGGGGCTGCAGCCGGCCTGGCTGTTGATCAGCCTGCCCCTGGGGGCTCG
>JBEEKG010000161.1:0-7098 GCA_041168785.1 Cyanobacteriota bacterium | reverse complement strand
AAACCATCGGCTTCGACCTCTACATGGAGATGCTGCAGGAATCCCTCGCCGAGATCCAGGGGCAGGACATCCCGGCGGTGGACGACACCCAGATCGATCTGCCGATCACCGCCTTCATCCCGGGCGACTGGATCACCGAGAACGACGAGAAGATGGCTGCCTACCGCGCCGCAGCCGACTGCAACAGCAAGGAGACGCTGGTGGAGCTGGCGGCCGGCTGGGTGGATCGCTACGGCGCCATCCCCGCACCGGTGCAATCGCTGCTGCAGCTGATGGAGCTGAAGGTGGTGGCCAAGCGCTGCGGCTTCTCACGCATCAAGCCGGAGCAACCCAACATCGCCCTCGAAACGCCCATGGAGGAGCCGGCCTTCCGGCTGTTGCGCCAGGGCCTGCCCCAGCACCTACATGGGCGACTCGTGTATCAGGCGGGGGCAGGGAGCACCGCCAAGGTGCTGGCCCGGGGCCTGGGGGTGCTGCCCGCCGACAAACAACTGGAGGAACTGATGGGCTGGCTCAACCAGATGGCGGAACAGATCCCCGGGGCCGACGGCCTCACCGCAGCCCAACGGGCCGAGCAACAGAAGGCCACCAACGCGGCGGTGCTGGCGGTCTGACCACCCAGGACCCCCCAGTCGCGCAAAAGTTCGTTACAATAGTGAGAACGACACCGGCCGTCCCGATGGGAGAACTGACTGAACTGAGTTCTGGCCTGCTGGATGGAACCGGTTGGATCTCAGCCCTGATCAGCATGGCGGCCTTGGGCCTTTACGCCGTCATGGGTGGCAACGGCGAAAACAACAATGACGACGACGACTCCAGCCCCGGTGGCGGCCTGATGCAGCCGGTGGCCTGAGGGTCAAACCGTTTCAGTCGCTCGATTCATTCTGGTAGGCCCGCGGCACCAGCACCAGGAACAGCCACCACCACACCCCAACGCCCGCGGCGAGGGGAGCGGTGATCCACCAGTGTTGGAATAGCAACCAACTCGCTGTGGGCACCATCAGCCCCGTGAGCACGATGCTCCAGGGCTGACACCACCAGGGTTTGAGGGTCCAGATCGAATCCGGGGGGGCGGCCAAGCAGACCTCAGGGGTTGGAGCCCGCCGGCTTGGCCAGGGCCGCCGGCAGGTTGGCGCTGGCCGGGTTGTAGGCCTTGTCCACGCCGTTGGCGCTGCGCAGCCGCTTCACCAGGGCGGACTCCGCCACCCGGTACTGGCTGTCCTTCTTGGTACCGAGATCCTCAAGCTTGAGGCGCTGGGCCTCCATCTCGGTCATCTTCGCCGACACGTCGGGGTCGATGCCGTGCTTGTGGATGTCCCGGCCGCTGGGGGTGAGGTACTTGGCGATGGTCACCGTCATGCCGGAGCCATCGGAGAGGCCCCGCACCGATTGCACCAGGCCCTTGCCGAAGGTTTTCTGGCCCACCAGCACCGCCCGCTGATTGTCCTGCAGGGCACCAGAGAGGATTTCGCTGGCGCTGGCCGAGCCTTCATTCACCAGCACCACCAGGGGTTTGGTGGTGAGGGCGCGGCCGTTGGCCCGCTTCACATCCTGGATGCCATCGCGGGTTTTGGTGGACACGATCGTGCCCTCGTTGAGCCATTGGCGGGCAATCTCCACACTGGCCATCAGCAGGCCGCCGGGGTTACTGCGCAGGTCGAGCACGTAGCCCTGGACGCCCTTCTCCTCCAGGTCTTTCACCGCCAGGCGCATGTCCTTGGTGGCCGTGGCATTGAACTGTTTGAGGCGGATGTAGCCCACCTTCATGCCATCCGCCGTGTTGATCTGATGCTCGACCGCATGAAGCTCAATGCGCTCCCGGGTGAGGGGCAGCTCCAGGGTCTGGGCCTTGCGCTTCAAGGTGAGGGTGACCGTCGTGCCGGCCTGGCCGCGGATCAACTTGACCGCATCCTCCGTGCTCATGCCCTTCGTGGGTTTGCCGTCGATCGCCACGATCACGTCCTTGGGCTGCACGCCAGCCCGGGATGCGGGCGAGCCCTCAATCGGGGACACCACCACCAGGTTTTTGGTCTCCTTATCCAAACTCAGCTGAATTCCCACCCCGGAAAGCTCTCCGGAGGTGTCGATCTGCATCTCCTTGAATTCCCGCGGATCCAGGAAACGGGTGTAGGGATCATCCAGGCTGCCAAGCATGCCGCGGATGGCCTCGTAGGCCTCCTTGGGATTGCCGTAGCTCTTGGCCAGCACATCGCGCCGCATCTGGCGCCATTGGTCCGGCTTGTATTTGCCGTTGATGTCGAGGTAATCGCGGAAAACGATCTGCCAAGTCTGGTCGATCACTTCCTTGGGGCTGTCGCTGATGCGCGACGTGCCCCCGGGGGGGGTCACCACTTCCCTGGCCACAACCGCCGTGGCCGCACAGGCGCCGATGCCAACCAGCACAAGCAGGCTGGCGCGGGGGCTGGCCATCTGGGAGAGCCGTCAGGGCCCGGGAAACGTGCCCTCAAACTAGCGCCGTTATTCCACCCCAACCGGGGCGGGTAACCGGATGGCAACGGGGCCTCAGGGCTCGACCCAGCGGCCATCCTCCTGAATCAAGGCAATCAGGGCTTCCACCCCTTCCGCCTCCGGCACCCGACGGATCTCCTCGCGGCCGCGGTACAGGGAAATAGTGCCTGGGGTTTTGCCCACGTAGCCGTAGTCAGCATCGGCCATCTCACCGGGGCCATTGACGATGCACCCCATCACCGCAATATCGAGACCGGTGAGGTGGGCTGTGGCATTGCGCACCTTGTGCAGCACCTCTTCCAGGTTGAACAGAGTGCGACCACAGCTAGGGCAGGCCACGTATTCCACCATCGTCTTGCGCAGGCCTAGGGCCTGCAGGATCGAATAGCAGACGGGGATTTCCTTCTCCGGTGCCTCGGTGAGGGAGACCCGGATGGTGTCGCCCAGCCCTTCCGCCAGCAAGGGCGCGATGCCGGCGGTGCTTTTAATTCGCCCATAATCGCCATCGCCCGCTTCGGTCACGCCCAGGTGGAGGGGGTAGTGGAAGCCCTCCGCATCCATGCGGGCGGCCATCATCCGGTAGGCGGCCATCATCACCGGTGCGCGCGAGGCCTTCATCGACACCACGATGTTGTGGAAATCGAGCCGGTCGCAGATGCGGATGAACTCGAGGGCACTTTCGACCATGCCCAGCGGAGTGTCGCCGTAGCTGAACAGCATCCGCTCGGCGAGTGAGCCGTGGTTCACACCAATGCGGAGGGCCTTGTCCTGCTCCTTGAGCAGGCTCACCAGGGGTTCAAAGGTGTCGGTGATGCGCTCCCCGATGGCGGCGATCTCCTCGGCACTGAACTCGGTGCGGTTGGGATCGGGCTTATCAAACACGAACAGCCCCGGATTGATCCGCACCTTGTCGACGTGCTGGGCCACCTCCAGGGCGATCTTCATGCCGTTGTGGTGCACGTCCGCCACCAGCGGCACCGACTGATAGCTGTCTTCAAGGCGCTGGCGGATCTCCTTGACGGCCTTGGCATGGGCCAGGGAGGGAACCGTGAGCCGCACGATCTCGCAGCCGGCCTCGTGCAAGCGGCGGATGCCGGCGGTGGCACCGGCGATGTCGAGGGTGTCCTCATTGAT
The DNA here is from genome assembly GCA_041168785.1 of Cyanobacteriota bacterium. GTDB lineage: Bacteria > Cyanobacteriota > Cyanobacteriia > PCC-6307 > Cyanobiaceae > Cyanobium_A. The sequence continues at coordinate 3,495 of JBEEKG010000161.1, read as the reverse complement.
CATCGACTGGACCACCACCGGGTGGTCGCTGCCCACCCAAATGCTGCCCACCCGCACGCTGCGGGTCTTGCGGCGGTGGATCTGGGTGTCGAAACGGGGGTCGCTGGCCCAGTCAGCGGCGGAGGCGGTGGCCCGGTCGGGAGAGGAGGCGTCTGGGCGGGCCAGGGTGCCGGTCATGAATCGGGGCCGGAAGGTGGGGAAAGCCTGTCACAGCCGCCGCAGAACTGGCGACTGCCGCACAGCCGCCGAGGGTGCCGAACGCCGAGCGTGGCTGGTGCAGGGGAACAGGATCACAGCCGCTCCCTTGTGGTTCAGGCCCCTGGGTGACCTGGCGCAGCCCCTCTTCAGAGCGCCGTCCAGGCTCGCCGCACCTCCAAAAAGTCGGCGGCGGTGAGGGCACGGGGAGAGCCCTCGGCCTGCGCCTGGAAGCGCAAGAGATAGGAGGGATGGAGCACCGGCATCAGCCGCCGGCCCCGCAGCCACTCCGCCGGGCTGCTGAGCCACTGGCCCCGCCGCCGGGTGATGCCACCGCGGATCCCCAGCACCCCCTCGAGGGCCGAGGCCCCCAGCAGCACGATCAGCGGGGGATCCACCGCGGCAATCTGCTGCTCCAGCCAGGGGTGGCAGGCGGCCATCTCCACGGCCGTGGGTTTGCGGTTGTTGGGGGGCCGGCACTTCACCCCATTGCAGATGTAGACATCCGCCGCCGGATCCAGGCCAGCAGCGGCCAGCAGCTGATCCAGCAGGCGACCGGAACGGCCCACAAAGGGGAGGCCCTCCGCGTCTTCTTGGGCCCCGGGCGCCTCGCCGATCACCATCAGCCTGGCCTCAGGATTGCCACGGGCCACCACCACCTGTTGGCGGCCCTCCGCCAGGCCACAGCGGCGGCAGTGGGCGCAGGCCAGGGCCAGCCGTTGTAGGGAATCGGGCGAGGCAGGCGGGAGGGCCATCGGCGCGGAGCCATCAAGGTGTGACTGGTTGGCCGTTTCGTGCCGGGTTGAACCGTACGCGGGAAATCGGTGCGGCAGGATGGTTCTTAGTGCTGATGCCGCGCGTCCTGATGCCGGAGACAGGAGGGATGATCGCCGCACCCACCGCCACCCCCTCCCTGTCCGCTCGGGCGCAGGCCCTGCAACCCTCCCTCACCCTGGCCATCGCAGCGCGGGCGAAGGCCCTCAAGGCCGATGGCCAGGATATTTGCAGCCTCAGCGCCGGCGAACCGGACTTCGACACCCCAGCCTTCATCCGTCAGGCCGCCGCCGCGGCCCTCGAAGCCGGCCATACCCGCTATGGCCCCGCCGCTGGGGAGCCGGCCCTGCGGGAGGCCATCGCCGCGAAACTCAGCCAGGAAAACCAGGTGCCCACGAGCGCCGACCAGGTGTTGGTCACCAACGGCGGCAAACAGGCCCTCTACAACCTGTTCCAGGTGCTGCTCGAGCCCGGTGATGAGCTGCTCCTGCCCGCTCCCTACTGGCTGAGCTATCCCGAGATCGCCCAGCTGGCCGGTGCGTCGGTGACCCTGCTGCCCAGCTCGGCGGCCCAGGGATTCCGGCTGGATCCCGCCGCACTGGAAGCCGCCATCACACCGGCCAGCAAGCTGCTGGTGCTCAACAGTCCCGGCAACCCCACCGGCATGGTGCTCAGCCGGCCGGAGCTGGAGGCCATCGCCGCCGTGCTGCGTCGCCATCCCCAGGTGGCCGTGGTCTGCGATGAGATCTACGAGTTTCTGCTGGCCCCTGGCCACACCCACCACAGCTTTGCCGCCGTGGCCCCCGACCTGGCCGATCGCATCTTCACGGTGAACGGCTTTGCCAAGGGCTGGGCCATGACCGGCTGGCGCATCGGCTGGCTGGCTGGCCCCCGATCGGTGGTGGCCGCCGCAAGTGCCCTGCAAAGTCAAAGCACCAGCAATGTCTGCAGCTTTGCCCAGTTCGGCGCCTTGGCCGCGATCAGCGCCTCCCGCGACTGTGTGCGGGCGATGGCTGCCCAATTTGATGAACGCCGCAGCCTGCTCACGGCCGGACTGATGGCGATCGAACGGCTGAAACTGCTTCCTCCGGAAGGGGCGTTCTACGCCTTTCCTGATGTGAGTGCCTATGGCCTCGATTCAATGACCCTGTGCAGCCGCCTGCTCGATGAGGTCGGGCTGGCGGTGGTTCCGGGCGTGGCCTTCGGCGACGACCGTTGCATCCGGCTGTCCTGCGCCGCCGGACCGGTCACCATCGAAAATGGCCTCGAACGGCTCCAGCGCTTCCTGGCCCGCCTCTAAAACCCCAAATCCACACCCACGACCCACCGCCATGTCTGCACGAGAACGTTGGACCGCCGCAGTGGCGGGGCTCTGCCTCACTGTCTTGCCGGCGGTCTTCTCACCCAAGCTGGGGGGGCTGCTGCCACCCGCCTTGGCGCAGCAAGGAGCCCAGCAGAGCCAACCCAAGCCAGCCCAAGCCAAAACGGTGCTGCGCATCGGGGCCATTCCCGATCAGAACCCGGAAAAACTGAACCGCCTCTACGGCTTGGTGGCCGATGAGTTAGGGGGCCAGCTCGGCGTGAAGGTGCTCTATGTGCCCGTCACCGATTACGCGGCTGCCGTCAGCGCCTTCCGCACCGGCAATCTGGATCTGGTGTGGTTCGGCGGCCTCACCGGGGTCCAGGCCAGTCTGCAGAAACCCGGGGCCCAGATGATCGCCCAACGGGACATCGACGCGCAGTTCTACAGCGTGTTCATCGCCAATGCCCGCAGCGGGCTCAAGCCGATCCAGACCCAGAAAGGGCTGACGGTGCTGAAGGGCAAGCGGTTCACCTTCGGTTCGGAGAGCTCCACCTCCGGCCGGCTAATGCCCCAGTACTTCCTCGCTCAGGCGGGCGTGAAGCTAGACGACTTCGCGGGTGGCGCGCCGGGCTTCAGCGGCAGCCACGACGCCACCATCGCCTTGGTGCAGAGCGGTGCCTACGACGCCGGCGCCGTCAACGAACAGGTGTGGAAGAGCAGCCTGCGCAGCGGCAAGGCCAACCGCAGCAAGGTGGTGCAGATCTGGCGCACGCCCAGCTACCCCGACTATCTCTGGCTCGGCCAACCCAACCTGGATCAGCGCTTCGGCAAGGGCTTCACGGCCAAGCTGCGCGCCGCCATTGTGGGCTGGCGACCCAGCGACCCCGAGCAGAAGCGCATCCTCGAGCTGTTCGGTGCCCAACAATTCACCACCGTCAAAACGGGTGAATACAAAAAGATCGAGCAGGTCGGACGTCAGATCGGCAAGATCCGCTGACAAAACAGGGCCGGTCGGGCACGACACCGTTCAGAATCAGCTCAGTGCGGCCCATCGGCATCTTGGTCTGGTTGATCGATTTGGTGCTGCTGCTCGCCGGCCTGGTGATTTGGACCAGAGCCAGCAACGAAGGCGATGAGGCCTGGTCACTGTTCTTGCGCTGCATTGCCTTTCTGGATCTGGCCTTCATCACCTTCGGCAACGGCCAGTTGCTGATCGAGATCCC
>JBEEKG010000160.1:0-11944 GCA_041168785.1 Cyanobacteriota bacterium | reverse complement strand
TGGTTGTCATGAGAACGAGAGAAGAGTGTTCCAGAGGAACGGGTATGGAGGGCGGTAAACCGCCAGGGCGAAAATCGCCGGACGGAATCCCGTCGCTCGCAACTGTAACGGAAGATTGCGTCATTGCTGAGAGTGGTCGGGTCGCTGCACTCAAGGGCTGCTGATGGCGCCGATCAGCCCTGCTGATGTGTGCCCTGCGGCCCGCCCGATCACCTGGAGTCCCAGCGTCACGTTGGTGCCCACTCGGGCCTGCTTCAACGCTTGCGGCTATTGCAGTTTCCGGCGCCCTCCCGATCCCACCGAGCCTCTGGCGGATGCCCTTGGCGATGGCGAGGCCCTGGCGGTCCTGGCGGCCAGGCCCTGGGCGGCGGAGGTGTTGCTTCTGAGTGGTGAGCTGGCTCCGCACTCTCCCCACAGGCAGGCCTGGCTGCGGCGGCTGCTGGACCTGTGTCGGCTGGCCTGGGCGGAGGGCCGATTGCCGCACACGAATGCGGGGCCCCTGTCCCTAGGGGAGATGGCGGACCTGGGCCGGCTCAATGGCTCCATGGGACTGATGCTGGAGGGGCTTGGTCCCGCCTATGACGCCCTGCACCGCCGGGCACCGAGCAAGCGTCTGGAGGTCCGGTTGGCCCAGCTGGAGCAGGCCGGGCGGCTGGGGATTCCCTTTACCACCGGGTTGCTGCTGGGGGTGGGGGAGAGCCAGGCCGATCGCCGCGAGGCGTTGGAGTTGCTGGCCAGGCTGCAGGGGCGGTGGGGCCACCTGCAGGAGGTGATCCTGCAGCCCTACCGGCCCGATGGCGCCACGGCCCAGCGGCTCACATCCGTGGAGCAGGCCGATCTGCTCGGCACCATCGCCGAGGCCCGCAGAATCCTGCCCCCGGAGGTGCATCTGCAAATGCCGCCCAACCTCTGGTCCCTGGAGGCCTTGCCCGCGGCCCTGGCTGCCGGCATTGACGATCTGGGCGGGATCGACAGCGGGGATGTGATCAATCCCGCCTATTCCCAACCCAGCCCCACTGACTTGGCGGCGGTTTTGGAGCGTTCCGGCTACCGATTGGTGCCTCGGTTGTGTGTGCACCCGGCCTGGTTGTCCTGGCTGCCCGCTGCCGTGCAGGACCAGGCCCGCCGCGCCGAATCCAGGTTGTTAGCGTCCGAGCCTTCGGGCCCCTGGAGTTGAAGGCCGTGAGCACCACGAGCGACCACCGGGTGCTGCTGGTACGGCTGCCCTGCAATCCCATCTTCCCGATCGGGCCGATCTATTTGGCCGATCACCTGCACAAGCAGTTCGGGGGGATGCCCCAGCGGATCCTGGATCTGGCTGCGGTGCCCCTGCTTGATGTGGAGCGGGTGCTGCTCCAGGTGGTGGCGGCGTTTCGCCCCACCCTGCTGGTCTTTTCCTGGCGTGACATCCAGATCTACGCGCCGGTGGATGGCCGGGGGGGCAATCCCCTGCAGAACTCTTTTGAGGTCTTCTATGCCCGTAACCCCCTGAGAAGGCTTCGGGGGGCTTGGGGCGGTCTGCAGTTGATGGCGTCGTTTTACGGAGAGCTGTGGCGCAATCTGCGGTTGGTGCGTCGGGGGCTGCGTCGTGCCCGGCGCTTCCATCCTGAGGCTCGCGCCGTGATCGGAGGCGGGGCGGTGAGTGTGTTCTACGAGCAGTTGGGTCGCAAGCTTCCCAAGGGCACCGTGGTGTCGGTGGGGGAAGGCGAGCCGCTCTTGGAGAAGTTGATCCGCGGCGACTCCATCGCCGGTGAGCGCTGCTTCGTGGTGGGCGAAAAGCCCAGAGCTGGTTTGATCCACGAGCAGCCGGGCGGCATGGAGAAAACCGCCTGCAACTACACCTACATCGCTGAGATCTGGCCCCAGCTCGACTGGTATCTCGAGGGCGGAGACTTCTACGTGGGCGTGCAGACCAAGCGCGGCTGCCCCCATAACTGCTGCTACTGCGTCTACACGGTGGTGGAGGGCAAGGCGGTGCGGGTGAACCCCGTCGAGGAGGTGATCGCCGAGATGGCCCAGCTCTATGCCAAGGGGGTGCGTGGCTTCTGGTTCACCGATGCCCAGTTCATCCCGGCCCGCCGCTACATCGAGGATGCCAAGGAGTTGCTCCGGGCGATCCAGGCCCAAGGCTGGAACGACATCCGCTGGGCGGCCTACATCCGCGCCGACAACCTCGATGCCGAACTGGCGGAGTTGATGGTGGCCACGGGCATGGACTACTTCGAGATCGGCATCACCTCCGGCTCCCAGGAGCTCGTGCGCAAGATGCGCATGGGCTACAACCTGCGCACCGTGCTCGAGAACTGCCGCCTGCTGGCGCGCGCCGGCTTCCGTGAGCACGTGTCGGTGAACTACTCCTTCAATGTGATCGATGAGCGGCCGGAGACGATCCGCCAGACCGTGGCCTACCACCGCGAGCTCGAACGCATCTTTGGCGCCGACAAGGTGGAGCCGGCGATCTTCTTCATTGGCCTCCAGCCCCACACCCACCTCGAGCAGTACGGCTTCGACCAGGGCCTGATCCAGCCCGGTTACAACCCGATGAGCATGCTGCCCTGGACGGCTCGCCAGTTGCTTTGGAACCCCGAGCCCATGGGCAGCACCTTCGGCCGCATCTGCCTGGAAGCCTTCGAGCGCAACCCCGCCGATTTCGGCCGCACGGTGATGGATCTGCTGGAGCGCGACTACGGCCTGGCGCCCCTCGAGGAGGCGTTGCACGCGCCGGTGGAGGGGCGCAAAGCCCTGGCTACGGCGACCCGGTAGCGCCGTTCCACCAGCGGCGGCGCACCCAGAGCAGGGTCCCTAGGCCGATCCAGCCGATCAGGCCGCCGATCGGGTTGATGTCGGCGCCGCCGGGGCCCACCCACCAGGCGGGCGCCGCTGGGGAAATCTGCAGCAGTCCCTTCTGGACCAGAAACCAGCCCCCCACCAGGCCGCCGTGGAGGCCAACGGCGCCCCACAGGGAGCCCCCATCGGCGCGGCGCTGCAGGGCCAGCACCAGTCCCAGCAGGATCAAGCCCCCCAGCAAGCCCACCGCCTCCAAGCCCGGGGCCCGGTACCAGGGGTGCAGCAGGGAAAAGATCACGGCCTGCAGCACCAGCGCCCGCCGAGGGCCCACCTGCAAGTCCAGCTCCCCCCACAGCCAGCCGCGAAACAGCAGCTCTTCGGCGAAGCCGACGCCGACCAGCAGCAGGAGGCCGTTGAGCAGCAGGGCGCCATGGAGTTCGCCCAGCCACTGGGCCTGCCCGGCCAGTAGCAGGGCCCCGGCCACCAGCACCAGCAGGGCCAAGGCCTTGAGCAGGCCGCGCACGCCACTGCGCAGGCCGACGGCTAGCGGGACGGTCACGCCCAGCCGCTCCCACGGGTGGGGCTCTGGCCAGACGCGCCGCAGGCGCACTGGCAGGCTCACCAGGAGCAACACCAGTGCCATTGCCAGCCCTGCCAGATCGATTTGGTCTGAGCGCCAGCCAGGGGCCAGCCAGGCCAGGGGACGGGATAAGAGCCAGCCCGCTGCATAGAGCAGGGGCACGTAGAACAGGGTGCCCCAGCCATTGAGCCGGGTCGCTTGGGGCACCTCGGCTGAAGGGGGAGCCATTCAGGTTTCCGGCTCGAGGCTGCTGCTCAGGCCCTTGGCCTTGAGGGTTTCGCAGTAAAACTCGGCCGGCTCCAGATCGCAGACGATGACCAGGCCCACGCCGGTGTTGTGGGCCTCCAGCATCACGGCGATGGCGTCTTGCTCGCTGAGGCTCGGCACCACCTGCCGCAAGGTGCTCACCACGAATTCCATGGTGTTCACCGGGTCGTTGTGGAGCAGCACCTTGTAGCGGGGAGAGGGCTTGCGCACCCGCTCCGGAGCCTTCTCCATCACAGCTGCTCCGCCGCTTTCGCGGCCCGGGCTCTGGCTGGCGACTGGTTGGGAGGTCATGGCTGCTGGTGTCATGACGACGGCTCCATTAAAGGGCCCGGATGCGCCGCATGGCTTCCTCCACGTTCTCACGGCTGTTGAAGGCCGAGAGGCGGAAGTAGCCCTCGCCGGCGGCGCCGAAGCCGCTGCCGGGGGTGCCCACCACGTGGGCCTGGCTCAGCAGACGATCGAAGAAGCCCCAGGAGTCGAGGCTGTCCGGCGTTTTCAGCCACACGTAGGGGGCCTGCTCGCCGCCGTACACCTGGATGCCGGCGGCGGTGAGCTCGCGCCGGATGATGGCGGCGTTCTCCATGTAGAAGGCCACTAGGGCCTTCACTTGGGCCTGGCCTTCAGGGGAATACACCGCTTCGGCGCCGCGCTGCACGATGTAGCTGACGCCGTTGAATTTCGTGCACTGGCGCCGGTTCCACAGGCCCCAGAGCTCCACACGCTCGCCGTTCGCCGCCGTGCCCATCAGGCCCCGGGGCACCACGGTGAGGGCGCAGCGGGTGCCCGTGAAGCCGGCGTTCTTGGAAAAGGAGCGGAACTCGATGGCGCACTCGCGGGCGCCCTCGATCTCATAGATCGAGTGGGGCAGGGAGGGGTCCTGGATGAACGCCTCGTAGGCGGCGTCGAACAGGATCAGGGCGCCATGGGCGCGGGCGTAGTCCACCCAGGCCTGGAGCTGCGCTTTGGTGGCCACCGCGCCGGTGGGGTTGTTGGGGAAGCAGAGGTAGATCAGATCCACCGGTGTGCTGGGGATCTCCGCCGTGAAACCGTTCTCGGCGTTGATGGGGAGGTAGGTGAGGCCGCCGTACTGGCCGGCGTCATCGGCGTCGCCGGTGCGGCCCGCCATCACGTTGCTGTCCACGTACACGGGATACACCGGGTCGGTCACGGCGATGCGGTTGCCTTCTCCGAGGATGTCGAGAATGTTGCTGCTGTCGCACTTGGAGCCGTCGGAGACGAAGATCTCTTCGGCCGTGATCTGGCAGCCGCGCGCCTGGAAATCGTGCTTGGCGATCGCGTCGCGAAGCCAGAGGTAGCCCTGCTCGGGCCCGTAGCCGTGGAAGCCCTCGCGGGTGCCCATCTCGTCGATGGCGGCCTTCATCGCCGTGCGGCAGGCCTCCGGCAGCGGCTCGGTTACGTCGCCGATGCCCAGACGGATGATCGGCGCTGCCGGGTTGGCTTCGCTGAAGGCCTTCACCCGCCGGGCAATTTCTGGAAACAGGTAGCCCGCCTTGAGCTTGAGGTAGTTGCCGTTGACCTGGGCCATGGAAGAAGAGTGCCGCGGACGGGAGGTAATGGCGGGATTGTCCTATGGCGGGGGGCACTGCATACGATCAAGGCAGCTCCCCAGCCGCTCCCATCTGTGACTGTCGTCCCCGTCGAGGCGCCCCTGGATGGTTCCGTTGCGGCCCCGGTGGATTTCACCGCCCTGGTCGACCTGGAGATCAGCAAGCCGGCCCGCTATCTGGGCAATGAGCTGGGGGTGCTTGAGCGGGATTGGGAGGTCGACTGGTCCTCGGCGGGAGTGCGCTGGGCCCTCACCTATCCCGAGGTCTATGAGGTGGGCGCCAGCAACAGCGGCCACATCATTCTCTATTCGATCCTGAATGCCGTTCCCGGCCAGCTGTGCGACCGCAGCTATCTGCCGGCGCCGGACCTGGCGACCCGCCTGCGGGAGCGTGGCGCACCCCTGTTTGCGGTGGAGAGCCGCCGGCCCCTGGCGGCCTTCGACATTCTGGGCTTCTCCCTGAGCTATGAGCTGGGCGGCACCAACATCCTCGAGATGCTGGAGCTGGCAGGCATTCCGATCCGTGCTGTCGACCGCGGCGACCTACCCCTCGGCCATCCGGAGGCGCCGCCGCTGATCTTTGCCGGCGGTCCCACGGCCACCAGCAATCCGGAGCCCTTCGCCGCCTTCTTCGACTTCATCGCCCTGGGCGACGGCGAGGAGCTGCTGCCCGAGATCGGCCTGGTGGTAGCCGAGGCTCGCGCTGCCGGGCTGACACGCCGCGATCTGTTGCGCGATCTGGCCCAGGTGCCGGGGGTGTACGTGCCCTCGTTCTATGGCCCCGGCGCGGATGGGGTGTCGATCGAGCCGCTCGAGCCCGGTATCCCGGCGCGCATCCAGCGGCGCACCGCCACGCCGATGCCCCACTACGCCATGGGGCTGGTGCCCCACATCGAAACGGTGCATGACCGGCTCACGGTGGAGATTCGTCGCGGCTGCACCCGCGGCTGCCGCTTCTGCCAGCCCGGCATGCTCACCCGCCCCGCCCGCGACGTGGAGCCCGAGGCGGTGGTGGATGCGGTGGAAGAGGGCATGCGTCGCACGGGCTACAGCGACTTTTCGCTTCTGTCGCTGAGCTGCTCCGACTATTTGGCCCTGCCAGCGGTGGGAGTAGAGCTGCGCAACCGCCTGGCGGATCAGAACGTGAGCCTCACCCTGCCGAGCCAGCGGGTGGACCGCTTCGACGAAAACATTGCCCACATCCTCGGGGGGACGAGAAAGGGCGGGCTCACTTTCGCGCCCGAGGCCGGCAGCCAGCGCCTGCGCGACATCGTCAATAAGGGGCTCACCGATGCCGAGCTTCTGGCCGGCATCCGCATGGCGATGGCGAACGGCTATCGCAAGGTGAAGCTCTATTTCATGATCGGCTTGCCGGGGGAAACCGACACCGACGTGCTCGGCATCGCCGACACCTGCCAGGCCCTGCAGCAGCAGTGTGCGGATCTGGGCCGATTGGAGCTGAATCTCACGATCAGCAATTTCACCCCCAAGCCCCACACCCCGTTCCAGTGGCACAGCGTCAGCACCGCGGAGTTTCGGCGGCGCCAGGAGTTGTTGCGCAGGGCTCTGCGTCAGCTGCGCGGCCTCAAGACCAACCTCACCGATGTGCGCCTCTCGGCGGTCGAGGATTTTGTGGGGCGGGGTGACCGGCGTGTCTCGGCGGTGATTGAGGCGGCCTGGCGGTCTGGGGCGGGTCTCGATGCCTGGTTTGAGTCCGCCGAGCGCAGCTATGCCGCTTGGACCGGTGCCATCGAAGCGGCAGGCTTGGCCGGCCGCTACCGCCAGTTGGAGCTGGGGGCCTGGAGCGCAGCAGAGGCGATGGAGACAGCAGATTTGGAGGCCTTCTGCCGCCAGAGCCTGCCCTGGGACCACATCGATTCCGGCCTCGACAAGCGCTGGTTGGCGGAGGATCTCCAGCGGGCCCTGGCCGCAGCGGTCGTGCCGGATTGCTCCTTTGAGGGGTGCAGTAGCTGCGGGGTGTGTGGTCCGGAGCTCGGCCACAACGTTGTGATTCCGCCGCCTTCGATTCCTGTCGCCTTGCCCCAGTGCGCCCCGGCCAGTGAGCGGGTGGATCGGCTCCGGATTGGCTTCACCAAAACCGGTTCCCTGGCGCTGATCAGCCACCTCGATACGCTGCGGATGTTGGAGCGGGCCCTGCGCCGCTCTGGGCTGCCGGTGAGCTTCACTGGCGGCTTCCACCCCCTGCCGCGCCTGCAGCTGGCCCTGCCCCTTCCCCTGGGGGTGGAAGGTTATGGCGAGTGGCTCGACCTGGAGTTCACCCAGGAGCTGGATCCGGCCCAGGTGCGGGAGCGGCTGCAACCCCAGCTGCCCCCTGAATTCCAGCTGCTCTCGATAGCCCGGGTTCCGGTGTTTGGGGTCAGCCTGTCCCAGGAGTTGGCGTCCGCCCATTGGACATTCCTGCTCCAGGCCCAGGGAGCAGAGCCGGTGGCCCCTGAGCAGTGGCTGCAGGCTCGCGCCACTCTGTTGGAGGCTGAGACCTTGATCTGGCATGACACGGACAAAAAAGGGCGCCCCCGCAGTCGGGACTGCCGGCCCTTCCTGCTGGATTTGCAGATGCCCGCCGCGTCAGACAGCCCCCAGCAGTGCAGTTTGCGGGCGGCGATCGATGCGTCCGGGCGGAGTCTGCGGCCCGAGCAGGTGCAGCACTGGATTGCTGAGCGCCTGGGCCAATCTCTCGTCTTGAAAGCCCTGCGCCGCCAGGCCCTTGTGCTCAAGCCCGTGCTAACTTTTGTTCAAGGCGAATAGCTCGTGAACTCCGACGTTTTCCTCGGAGTCCTTAGCTGCCGGTAGCCAGATTCGTTGGTTTCACCGCCCCAGGGCACCCCTGCCCCAGTCTTCGCCCCACTGCTTTCAAGAACTTCCATTCCTGAAAGCTGTTCCGCGGCAGTTGATGCGCGGCTGATTCAGAACAGCATTTTTCGCAGCAACGCCTCCCGGGCTGTCCGGTTTCCCCGGTAACTCGGTTGCTCCAGGCCCTTCTCCAGGCCGATCGATTTGACGGGCTGACGACAGCCCTACCGCATTGCATGACCCGGGATCGGCAGAGCCCCCATCCGGTTCCGCCCAGCCCAGATCTGGCTCAGCCAGATCCACTCCATTGAGTTCTCCCCTGGCCGGGCCCGTCGGGCCCTATCCCTCTCCCCATGCCCCAGCAGATCGTCATTGCCGAGCAACTGCGAATCGCTGCAGTTCTCAACGACGAACGTGTTGATGAACTGGTGGTGGCCCAAGGCCGCTACCAGATCGGCGATGTCTATCTCGGCACGGTTGAAAACGTGCTTCCCGGGATCGATGCCGCCTTTGTGAACATCGGCGAAAGCGAGAAAAACGGCTTCATTCACGTCACCGATCTCGGCCCGTTGCGGCTGCGCAAGGGTGCCGCCGGCATCACCGAGTTGCTGGAGCCCCGCCAGAAGGTGCTGGTGCAGGTGATGAAGGAACCCACCGGTACCAAGGGCCCACGCCTCACGGGCAATCTCGCCCTGCCGGGGCGTTTCCTCGTGCTCCAGCCCCAGGGCCAGGGCGTCAATATCTCCCGCCGAATCAACGGCGAAAACGAACGCAACCGCCTCCGGGCCCTCGGGGTGCTGATCAAGCCCCCGGGGGCGGGCCTGCTGATTCGCACCGAGGCTGAGGGTGTCAGCGAAGAGCTGCTGATCGATGACCTCGAAACCCTGCTGCGCCAGTGGGAGGGCATTCAGACCGCTGCCGAGAGTGCCAGTCCGCCGGTGCTGCTCAACCGCGATGAAGACTTTGTGCATCGCGTGCTGCGCGATCTCTACAGCCCTGACCTGGTTCGCGTGGTGGTCGACACCCCGGAAGCGGTTGCCCGGGCCAACGCCTTCCTCGGCTCCGACCACACCTCGGTACTGGTGGAGGCCCACGCCGAATCGGCGGAGATCCTGGAGCACTTCAAGGTCAACGCCGCCATCCGGGATGCCCTCAAGCCGCGGGTGGATCTGCCTTCCGGTGGCTACGTGATCATCGAGCCCACCGAGGCGCTCACCGTCATCGACGTCAACTCGGGCTCGTTCACCCGCTCGTCCAATTCCCGCGAGACGGTGCTGTGGACCAACTGTGAGGCGGCCGTGGAGATCGCCCGTCAGCTCAAGCTGCGCAACATCGGTGGCGTGGTGATCATCGACTTCATTGACATGGAGTCGCGTCGCGATCAGCTGCAGGTGCTGGAGCATTTCACCCAGGCCGTTCGTGACGACGCCGCCCGGCCCCAGATCGCCCAGCTCACGGAGCTGGGCCTGGTGGAGCTCACCCGCAAGCGCCAGGGTCAGAACATCTACGAACTCTTTGGTCGCGCCTGCCCCAGCTGTGGTGGTCTGGGCCATGTGGCGGTCTTGCCCGGCAAGGACACCCTTCAGCCCCTGGCCTCCCTCACCGGTCTGGTGCGCTCGGCCGCTTCGGCCCGGGCTGAGGTGCTGAGCCCCGCAACCGCGGAGGGTGGGTCTGGCCGACGGCGTCGTGGTGGCCGTGGAGGCCGCGGCGGCAGTGATCTGGTGGAGACGCCCACGTTTGCCGACAGCATCGACACTCCCGTGGCCTTCGAGGCTCCTCGCAGCAGTGGTAGCGCCAGCACGGAGCCGGCTCCCCGCCGTTTCGATCACGAGCTGGTGGCCGTGCCGATGGATGCCGACCAGGAACTGGTGTTTGGTTGGATGGGTCTCAATCCGGCCCTGCTGCTGGACGAGCCCCCCAGCGGCGACAACATGGTGGTGCGGGTGGTGCGTCCAGGCATGGATGCCGAGGAGGTGCTGGAGGACGCTCGCCAGCAGCTCGCCGCCTCTGGCTCCCGTCGCCGTCGTGGCCGGGGCGGACGGGGCTCAGGATCGACCGAGGGCCCAGCCAGCGATGCCGAGGCTTCAATGCCGCTCCGGGAGGTGCCCGCACCGGTCGAGATCACTCCCCTGCCCGAACCGGGCGAGCCGGAAACGGTGGTCACGGTGTCGGTGCCCACCACCGTCAGCATTGCCCCTCCAGAGGTGGAGCTGCCGGCACGGCGTGGGCGCACCCGCAGCTCGGCAAGCTCCTCCGGCGCCAAGACGGGGGCAGCCAAAACCGCTGCCGCGAAAACCGCTTCCGCCCAAACCGCCGCAGAGAACACGCCAGCTGTGGTGACGCCCGTCGCCCTTGCGGAACCCGACCTGGATGAAGCCGGCGAACCTCGCCGCCGCCGCCGCCGCTCTTCGGCTTCCAGCTGATTGGTGTCTCCGGATCCCTGGCAGGGCCGGGATCCGGCCGCGTGTGCCGGGGTGGATGAGGTGGGGAGGGGTTGCCTCTTCGGTCCGGTGTTTGCCGGAGCGGTGGTGTTGCCTGCCACGGCGCTGGACCCGTTGCGCGAGCTTGGTCTCACGGACAGCAAAAAGCTCACCGCTCGCCGTCGGGCGGCCCTGGTACCGGTGATTCAGCGGCTGGCATCGGCCTGGGCCCTAGGCCAGGCGGCGGCTTCTGAGATCGATCGCCATGGCATCCGGCTCGCCACCGAGCGGGCCATGCACCGCGCCCTGCAGAAGTTGCCGTGCCAGCCCGAGCTGGTGCTGGTGGATGGGGTGCTGCCGCTGCGGGGCTGGGGTGGCGAGCAGGTGACCCTGGTACGCGGCGACAGCCACTGCCTGGCGATCGCGGCTGCCAGTGTGCTGGCTAAGCAGGCGCGAGACGGGCTGATCAAGGCCCTGGCTGCGCGGTATCCGGGCTATGGCCTGGAGCGCCATGCGGGTTATGGCACGGCCCAGCACCGTGGGGCTCTGGAGGCCTGGGGGCCCACGCCCCTGCATCGCCGCAGTTTTCTGGGCCGGCTGATGCTCAATGCTCCTGACACCAGGTTTGAAAGTCGCTGAGCAGCTGCTGGCCCACCCGACCCTTGATCCCCAGCAGGATGCCGGCCAAGAGCGAACGGCCCGTGGCCTCAAGCACCTTGGCGGGGATCAGCTTCAGCAGGGGCGGTTGGCTCACCTCCACCGCCAGGGTGGCTTCCCCCTCCAGCCCGCTGGGTCCTGCCGCCAGCCAGGAGCCCAGGGTGAGCTGGAAGTCGTCCACCAGCCCCAGCCCCTCCAGTTCGCAGTCGGTGGCTTCCAGCACCAGGCGTCCTGGCTCGAGGCTGGTGCGCAGGTCCACCACCGGCTGAATCTGCAGTTGGAATACCTGCAGATGGGTCACGGAGTAGCGGTAGCGGCCCTGGCCCAGGGCCTCGAGCTGGCTCGGGTCGAGCAGGGCTTTGACCACTCGATCCTGATCGTCCAGGTAGGCGGCCAACCGTTCGGGTTGGTGGCTCACCTCAAGTTGCAGTTGCTGACTGGCGCTGAAGGCCAGGGGCATGGCCTGCGGGCCGGCGCGGCATGATCCTATCGGCCCCTTCGGGCTGCTCCCCTTCGGTTTCTAGAAGCGATGCGTTTTGCCTTTCTCGGCCCGGTCGGCACCTACGGCGAGCAGGCAACCCGGCACCTGGCCGAGCTGGAGGGCATCGCCCACCCGGAGCTGGTGCCCCAGCTCGGCATTCGCGCCGTGGTGCAGGCCCTGGCCCAGGGGACCTGTGATGCGGCGGTGGTGCCGGTGGAAAACTCCGTGGAGGGAGGGGTTACCGCCTGCCTGGACGCCCTCTGGGAGCATCCCGATCTCACCGTGGCGCGGGCCCTGGTGTTGCCCATCCGCCATGCCTTGCTGGGCAGCGGCCCGATCGAGGCCGTGAGTGAGGTGCTCTCCCATCCCCAGGC
>JBEEKG010000159.1:0-2603 GCA_041168785.1 Cyanobacteriota bacterium | reverse complement strand
GCCGAACCGGCAGCAGCGGAGCTCAAACTCGACCAGCGCCGACTGGCCGCAATCGCTGGCCTCCCTCCAGCGCCCGGCAGTGCCGCGGAAGCCGCTGATCTGGCGATCCTGGAGTGGCTGCAGCGCTTCCGAAGCCCGGAGATCGTGGCCACCACCTGGCTGCTATTGGACCGCGACCTCAATGTCTTCAGCAGCGCTGTGGGTACTGAGATCGGCAAGGCCACACCGATGCTCAGCGCCGGGCTAAATGCGTTCATGGCGCCGGTGAACAGCGCCTATCGGGGGATCAAGCAACAACAGGGCCGCATCCGCCCCTACATAGCCCACCCTGGGCTGGAGCCCTGTCTGCCACGGGAGAACACCGGCTCCTTTCCCTCTGGGCACGCCGTGTGGTTCCGGACCACAGCCGAGCTGCTCGCTGATCTACTTCCCGAGCGTCGCGAGCGCCTCCGTCACGTAGGCCGCCAGGGTGGAGCCAACCGGGTGCTGTGCGGCGTGCATTACCCCCAGCACAGCGATCGCAGCGCCTTCGAGCTGGCCTTGGTGGCCTGATTCCGCGCCAAACCCCCACGGCATTGATAACGGCATATGATGCCAATATCAATATGGACCGTGGGGGTGCGGGCCCGATGCGCACGATCATCGATCTGCCCGATACCGATCGGGAACGGCTCGACACCCTCTGCCGCCAGCGCGGCCTGTCCCGGGCCGAAGGCCTGCGCCAGGCCCTGCGCAGCTGGCTAGATCACCAGGGTGTTCAGCACGAGAACGTCTTCGGGCTATGGCGCAACCGCCCAGAAGACTCCCTGAGCCTGGAACGGGCTTTGCGCAGCGAATGGGAGCGCTGAGGTGGTCGCTGGGATTGCAGCTGCAGGGCTGCTGCTCGACTCCAACATCCTGATCGACCTCTTACGCGGGGAAGCCCAAGCCCTCGCCTGGATCGAGGCCCACGCCGGGGCAACCTCGATCAGCGTGATCAGCTGGATGGAAATCCTGGTGGCCTGCCGCCGCAGCCTTGGCTTAAAAATCCCAGACGCCATCATCCTCGCCACGGCGCGCTGCCATCGTCTGCAGCTGGTGACCCGCAACACCCGCGACTTCCCGGAATCCCTCGGTGATGTGCAGGTTCCTTACCGATTCAGCCCCGAGGCCTGAGCAATGCGCATCCTCGGCATCGATCCCGGCCTAGCCCGCGTTGGCTATGGGGTGATCGAGGTGGAGGAGCACCGAGGCGGCGCCCAGCACTTGCTCGACTGCGGCATCATCCGCACCGAACCCGGCCGCAGCGAAGGTGAGCGGATGGTGGAGATCGCCCGCGACCTACGGGTGCTAATCCGCACCTGGAAGCCCCAGCTTGCGGTGGTTGAGAAGTTTTTCTTTTATCGCTCCAGCACCACCATCGCCGTGGTGCAAGCCAGGGGAGTGCTGATGATGACCTTGGCCCGCTTTGGCGTGGCGGTGGTGGAGTTTCCGCCGATGCAGATCAAGCAAGCCCTCACCGGCCACGGCCATGCCCAGAAGGACGAGGTGCTTGAAGCGGTGATGCGCGAGCTCAACCTCGACACCCCGCCCCGCCCCGATGACGCTGCTGACGCCCTAGCTGCCGCCCTCACCGGCTGGTTCCAGCGGTGAGCGACAAAGCCAGCCTGCGCCAGCAATTCCGGGCCCGGCGCCTGGCCCTGCTGCCGGAGGCCCAGCCCGCCATCGAGGCCCAGGCCCGGCGGCACTGTCCTGCTCTGGTGCCCCCCGGGTGCCACCTGGGGCTCTACTGGCCCCTGGCCGGCGAAGTCGACCTGCGCTCGCTGCAGGCCCTACTGCCCAACCAGCTGGCCCTGCCAGTCATCACCGCCGCCCCCGGCGATCCAACGGCCCGGCTGGTGTACCGCCCTTGGCGGAGCGGCGACGCCCTGAAGCCCGATGTCTGCGGCATCCCCGCCCCAGCGGCCCGATCAGCAGCCCATGGCGACGGCGCGCTGGCCGCGGAGCAGCTGGGCCTGCTGTTGATTCCTGCCCTGGCCTGCGATGGGGCGGGCATCCGCCTGGGCTACGGCGGCGGCTGGTACGACCGGCTGCGGGCCGACCCCACCTGGGCCCAAGTGCCGGCCCTGGCGGTGCTGCCCCGGGGCTGCCGCGTTGAGCAGTTGCCACGCGACCCCTGGGATGTGCCCCTGCATGGCTGGATCGATGAAGACGGCCTGGGGCACCCTTCTTAAGGGGACCCTTCTTGACGGGACCCTTTTTGACAATGCCTTTACAAGGAACGCAGTGCGAGCAGCTGTTTGCCAGGATCAATTCATAGAATAGGCCACGCCTTGGATCTCAACGCTTTTACTGCTCCCTACAGCTACGCCTCGGTCCCAGAACGGGTCCTTGCTGCCGAACTTCAGGAGCGCGGCCAAAGCCACGACGCCCTCTCGATGATGGTGAGCTCGATGGTGCGGATGGTGCAGGCCGGCAAAAGCAGCGATAGTCGTTGGAAAGCTTCCTGATTCAGCCATGAATCTGCGTGTAATTCCGGCCCTGCTGCTGCTTGCCAGCGCCGCCCCGGCCCATAGCCACGCGATTGAAAGCAGCCTGGAGCGCCTGAGCAGCCTCACCGATCA
>JBEEKG010000158.1:0-4494 GCA_041168785.1 Cyanobacteriota bacterium | reverse complement strand
ATCTCCCCCTGCTGCTCCCACAGGTGGACGACCCGGGCCGATGGCAAGACGGATTGCGCCCCTTGCCACAGCCCCAGCCCAGCCGTGCGCAGCGGGAGGGCCACCAAAGGGATGGTGGCGTCCACCAGATCCGCCTGCGCAGGGGCCAGAGGAGTGTCCAGAACGACACGCTGGTGGGGAAGCCAGTCGCGAATGGCCTCATAGCTGAGCCAACGGCCGAGTTCAGTAGTGGCGGTGGCATACAGGGCGGCTGGCGTGTGGCGATCGCGCAGCACGCCCAACCAGTGACCGATCAGAGGGTGGGGGGGAACCACCACCCGCAGGGCCATGACCATGGTTGACATAACTTGATGACCCACCGTAGGTGCGCGCCCATGGACCCTCTGACAGGAACCCGGCTGACCCGTTGGTCCGGGTGGGCCTTGGGGGCGGTTGGCCTCCTTCTGGCCTGGAGCCTGGCGATGTCGCCGGCTTGGGCAATCACGGCGCCCGAATTGCGCAGCCAGCGGTCGCTCCAAGACCTTCAGCCTGATATGCACGGTCGCAACCTGCAGCAACAGGAGTTTCTCAAGGCTTCCCTGGCCGGGTTTGACCTCAGCGACACAGACCTGCGCGGGGCGGTGTTCAACAGCAGCGACCTGCGGGGAACTGATCTGCAGGGCGCCAACCTGGAGGACGTGGTGGCCTTTGCCAGTCACTTCGAGGACGCCGACCTGCGCGGGGCCCTGCTGCGCAACGGCATGCTGATGCAGAGCCACTTCAAGAATGCGCGCATCGATGGAGCTGACTTCAGTGACGCGGTGCTTGATCTGCCCGAACAGAAGGCCCTCTGCCAGAGAGCCACAGGCATCAATCCGGTGTCCGGCGTGGCGACGCGCGACAGCCTGGCCTGCCGATAGGGCGACAGGCCGATAGCATCACCACACCGGTTCCGGTGGGGAACAGCCACCGGACGAAAGGGGGAAAGTCCGGTTCGAATCCGGCACTGTCCCGCAGCTGTGAAGGCGCGTCTTTCCGACCGTCCAGTCAGAACGCCCGCCGGTCTTGTTTCTTCCCACGGCGCGGACCGGACCCATGAATGATCAGACGACCCAGACACCAGGTCTGCGAGGACCAAGCCTGCGGGACCAATCCTGGGCTGGCCCAGTGCTAGGCGGCACAGCCCTTGTGGCCACGGCCCTGGTGGCATCTCTGCTGCTGGGGGCTCCCGCCCAGGCCCACCACGTTGCGGACCTCGGCCAACTGAAGCCCACCGCCCTCAACGGTTTGCTGAGCGGCCTGGCGCACCCCGTACTCGGTCCTGATCATCTGCTGTTCCTGCTCGCTCTCTCGCTGGTGGGTCTGCAGCGCCGCCTGCGTTGGGCCCTCGGCCTTTTGGTGATCGGCTTGTTGGGCAGTGGGGCGGGTCTCCTCTGGCCAGGCCTGCCTGGCGCGGATGTGCTGGTGGCCTGCACCCTCGTGGTGGAAGCGCTCGTGCTCTTGCGACGCCTTCCCCTGGGGCTGCTGCTGCCTGCCATGGCCCTGCATGGATACGTGCTGAGTGGCCCGGTCTTCGGTTGGACCTCGATGCCAGTGGCGGCCTATGCCGCTGGATTGCTGATCAGCCAGGGGAGCTTGCTGATCCTTGCCCTGGTGGTGCTTCGGCCTCTGGCAACCCGTCTGTCCCCCGCCACGCTGCGCTGGGTTGCCCTGGCGATCGCCGGCTCTGGGGCGAGTTGGGCCGTGGCGGCCCTGGCCGGCTGACGATGACAGCGTCTCAGCAACGTCTGCCGGTCACCGTGGTGACCGGATTCCTTGGTGCAGGTAAAACCACCCTCCTCCGCCATTTGCTCCTGAACAGCGGCCAGCGCCTTGCAGTGCTGGTCAATGAGTTTGGCGAGGTGGGCATCGATGGGGCCCTGTTGCGCAGCTGCGGGTTTTGTCCAGAGGACGAGGTGGAGTCGAGGTTGGTGGAGTTGGCCAACGGTTGCCTCTGCTGCACCGTGCAGGACGATTTTTTGCCAACAATTGAAAAATTGCTGGCACGCGCCGACAACCTCGACGGCATCGTGGTGGAAACGAGCGGACTGGCCCTGCCCGAGCCGTTGATCGATGCCCTCCAGTGGCCCGCGATCCGTACCCGGATCCGCGTGAACGGTGTGGTGGCCGTCGTGGACGGTGAAGCTCTGGCCGCCGGGAGTGTGGTGGCTGACCCGGCCGCACTGGAGGCCCAGCGTGTGGCTGATCCCAGCCTCGACCATGTGTCCGCCATCGAGGACTTGTTTGCTGAACAGCTGGAGGCAGCCGATCTGGTGCTGATCAGCCGGGCTGATTCCCTCGATGAAGCGTCTCTGAGGGATCTCGAAGCTCGCCTGTTGCCCGATTTGCGTCCCGGTGCAGCCGTGATGGCGATGGAACGGGGCGCGGTCTCCCCAGAGCTGGTGCTCGGTCTGGAGCGACAGCTCGCAAATGGCGACAGCCACTCCGCCCATGACCATGACCACCACCATGACCATGAGCACGACCAGGATCACGACCATCACCACGATCACAGCCATGTCGCCATGGAGTCGCTGGCCCTGCAACTCAGTGGTGCCTTTGACCGGTTGGCCTTGGAGCAGCAGCTCAACCAGTTGCTCCAGAATCGCGGGCTGATCCGACTGAAGGGACGCCTGTGGCTTGAGGGAAAGGCTCGCCCCCTGCAGATTCAGGCCGTCGGCCCACGGCTGGAATGCTGGTTTGAATCTGGAGCGCCAGAACCAGCGGATCATCGGCCCACGCCACCAGCAGGCCTGGAGCTGGTGGTGCTCGGTTTTCAGCTCGATCAAGCTGCGATCGAGTCGACCTTGCTGAAGGCCACAGGAGCGGTGTAGGGGGCCAAAGGCCTCAATCCAGGGGGATGTCTCCCTGGGCGCAGACGCCGTTCCAGCAAAGTGCTGGGCCCGCAATCCACGTGGTGTCGACCGGCACCCAGGCACCTGAATCATCACCGTTGGGCAGAGGGACCGGTGCGGGATCCTGCATCGTCACCGTGCCGCTGCCGTCATGGCGGAACGCGATTCGACGTCCAGCAACCTGGATGGACCAGCGTTCACCCGGTCGGTCCACATCCATGCTGCAGCTTTGCCAGGGGCCTTCACCCAGCCGACAACGCAGGGGGAGCGGATCGGCCTCGACGGGTCCCAGCCCCATTCCCAGAGCCCCGAGACCGACCAAGGCATTCAGGGCCGGCCGCAGCAGGAGACGCCAGCCAGCCGCCGCGGGCGCAAGCGGGCCCGGAGCCACAGTGGATTGGGAAATGGACCGGTCCACGGCGGGATGGACAGGGGGCTCCCTTCAAGCTGGCCAGAACCAGGGTGCTGGGGCCATCGAGCTGCCAAGATTTAACAAACCTCCAGCTCCTCAGGTGCCCGTCTTTCGCGCTCGCGTTCAGGTTTCACTGCGTCCCTCGGTATTGGATCCGGCTGGAGAAGCCACCAGGGCTGCTGCCGCCAGGCTGGGTGTCGATGGGGTGCGGCGTCTGCGCATCGGCAAGGCCATTGAGCTGGAGCTCGAGGCTGCTGACGCAGCCAGTGCCAGAAGTCAGATCGAGTTGCTGAGTGATCGGCTGTTTGCCAACCCCGTCATCGAAGACTGGACGCTGGAGATGATCGAAGCCAGCGGAGAGCAGTCGGCATGAGCGCCGCCAGAACCATCGGGATCGTGGTGTTTCCAGGATCCAATTGCGATCGGGATGTGCGCTGGGCCCTCGAGGGGTGCCTGGGGCTATCGACCCGCTTCCTCTGGCATGAAGAGACCGACCTGGTAGGCCTGGACGCCGTGGTCATCCCCGGGGGGTTCAGTTACGGCGATTATTTGCGCTGTGGGGCCATTGCTCGCTTTGCCCCCGTGTTGGAGGCCGTTAGGGCCTTTGCCGACGCGGGTGGTGCCGTGCTGGGTATCTGCAACGGCTTCCAGGTCCTCACCGAGATGGGACTGCTCCCCGGAGCGCTAACCCGCAACGCCCGACTGCACTTCCTATGCGAGCCCTCTCCCTTGAAGGTCTATCCCGGTCGATCCGAGTGGTTGCAGGGCTACGGCGACGGAGAATCGATCGTGCTGCCCATTGCCCACGGCGAAGGCCGCTACCAATGCGACCCTGAGCAGTTGGCCGCCCTTGAGGCCAATGGTCAGGTGGTGCTGCGCTACGCAGGCAACCCGAATGGATCGGTGGGCGACGTGGCCGGGCTGACCAATGCAGCGGGCAATGTGCTGGGTCTGATGCCGCACCCCGAACGGGCTTGTGACCCCAGCACCGGTGGCGTCGATGGACGTCGCCTACTGGCCAGCCTTTTCGGTTGATCACGATTCTCAGTTGATCCCCATAAAAAAAGGGGCCCATAGGGGCCCCTGGCCAGCACCGAATGGGCTGTAGCTCAGTTGACGGCGGCGAAGAACTCCTTGCTCTTGACGGGGTCGGGGTTCATGGTCTTTTCGCCAGGTGTCCAGTTGGCCGGGCAAACCTCATCAGGGTTG
>JBEEKG010000157.1:0-3756 GCA_041168785.1 Cyanobacteriota bacterium | reverse complement strand
TTCTCGTTCGACCACGGCACTGGCATCCTCTACACCTGCGATGCCTTCGGCCTGCACTACTGCTCCGAGGACCTGTTTGACGCCGATCCCGGCGCCATCGCCCCCGATTTCCGCTTCTATTACGACTGCCTGATGGGTCCCAACGCCCGCAGCGTGCTGCAGGCGTTGAAGCGCATGGATGCCCTGCCGCCCATCACCACCGTGGCCGTGGGCCATGGTCCGCTGCTCCGCCATCACCTGGGGCTCTGGCTGGGGGACTATCGCGACTGGAGCAGCGACCGCAGCGGTGGGGAGGCCTATGCCGCCGTTTGCTACGTGAGCCAATACGGCTTCTGCGACCGGCTCAGCCAGGCGATCGCCCGCGGCATCGGCAAGGCCGGAGCCCAGGTGCAGCTGGTGGATCTGCGGGCCACGGACGCCCAGGAGCTCTCCGCCCTGATCGGCGAGGCCAGCGCCGTGGTGGTGCCCACCTGGCCCGCCAACCCCGATGCGGAGCTGCAGGCCTCGATCGGCACCCTGCTGGCGGCCCTCAAGCCCAAGCAATGGGTGGGCAGCTACGACGCCTTCGGCGGCGACGACGCCCCGATCGACACGGTGGCCGGCCAGCTGCGCGCCCTCGGTCAGAAGAGCGCCTTTGAACCGCTGCGGATCCGCCAGGTTCCGGGCGGCCCCGACTACCAACGCTGCGAGGAGGCCGGCACCGACCTCGGCCAACTGCTCACCAAGGAGAAGACGATCGCTGCCATGAAGGCCCTCGATGGCGACCTCGACAAGGCCCTGGGCCGGCTCTCCGGCGGGCTCTACGTGGTGACGGCCCGGCAGGCCGATGACGAGGGGGGCAGCCGCAGCTCAGCCATGGTGGCCAGCTGGGTGAGCCAGGCCAGTTTCGATCCCCCCGGCCTCACGGTGGCCGTGGCCAAAGATCGGGCCATCGAAGCGTTACTGCAGGTCGGGGATCGCTTCGTGCTCAACATCCTGCGAGAGGACAACCACCAGGAGTTGCTGCGCCACTTCCTCAAGCGCTTCCCACCCGGCGCCGACCGCTTTGCCGGAGTCACCACCCTGGAGGGCGCCGCCGCCGGTGGCCCAGTGCTGGGGGATGCCCTGGCCTTCCTGGGCTGCCGCGTGGTCCAGCGGATGGAGGGGCCCGACCACTGGATCATCTACGCCGAAGTGGAGCAGGGCAATGTGGCCGACACGGAGGCCAGCACCGCCGTGCACCACCGCAAAGTGGGGAACCACTACTAATGACCAGCCCCATCGACCCGGCCAGCACCCGGCGCGTGATTCAGCTGCCCCTGGAACCGGGCCTGATCTGCCTCAAGGGTCTCAGCCCGACCCGGCTGCGCTTCGAAGTGGAGTACGGCCTGGAGCGGGGCACCACGGCCAACAGCTTTCTCTTCGCCGCCGTACCGCTGCTGGTCCATCCCCCCGGCGCCTCCTTTGCCGAACCCTTCCTGGCCCAGCTGGCAGAGCTGGTGCCCGCCGATGCAGCCCTGAAGGTGGTGGTGGGTGATGTGAACCCCAACCGGGTGGCCCTGCTACGCCAGCTGGCGTGCCGCTGGCCCCACACGATGCTGGTGAGCTCCAATGCCGGCGCCAAGTTGCTGGAGGAGCTCTGGGACCAGCAGAAACCGGGCAAACCTGGCGACGCCCCTGCTGCGGCAGGACCACCCCTGCCACCGATCGATGTGGTGAAGCAGGAGGCCAGCCGCCAGCTCAGTGATGGCCACGTGGTGCGGCTAATCCCCACTCCCACCCCGCGCTGGCCCGGCAGCCTCATGGCTTTTGAGGAAACCACCGGCCTGCTGATGAGCGGCAAATTCTTCGCCGCCCACCTCTGCAGCGAGAGCTTTGCCGAAGCCAACCGCAACAGCACGGAGGAGGACCGGCGCTACTTCTA
The DNA here is from genome assembly GCA_041168785.1 of Cyanobacteriota bacterium. Taxonomy (GTDB): domain Bacteria; phylum Cyanobacteriota; class Cyanobacteriia; order PCC-6307; family Cyanobiaceae; genus Cyanobium_A. Next base: position 1,853 of record JBEEKG010000157.1, on the reverse strand, counting down.
CGACTGCCTGATGGCACCCATGGCCCGCCAGGTGGAGTCGGTGGTGGAGCGGCTGGAAGAGCTCGACATCCGCACCATCGCCCCCGGCCATGGCCCAGCGATCAGCGAGAGCTGGCGCAGCCTGCTCAACGACTACCACCGCTGGGGGGCGAACCAGGAGAGAGCCCGGCTCTCGGTGGCCCTGCTGTTTGCCAGCGCCTATGGCAACACCGCCGCCATTGCCGACGCCCTGGCCCAGGGGGTGGGCCGCACCGGCGTACGGGTGGAGAGCATCAACTGTGAATTCACGCCGCCCGAGCAGCTGCTGGCCGCGATCCGCAGTTGCGACGCAATCCTGATCGGCTCGCCCACCCTCGGCGGCCATGCCCCCACGCCAATCGTCTCGGCCCTGGGCACGGTGCTGGCCGAGGGCGAGCGCAGCAAGCCGGTGGGCGTCTTCGGCAGCTTTGGCTGGAGCGGCGAAGCCCTCGACCTGCTGGAGAGCAAGTTGCGCGACGGTGGCTTCCGCTTTGCCTTCGAGCCGATCAAGGTGAAATTCAGCCCCGATGCGGCCACCCTCAAGGCGATCGAGGAAACCGGTACCGGCCTGGGGCGCCAGTTGCTGAATGATCAGCGCAAGTCCCAACGACGCAGCGCCAGCGGCGGCCTCAGCGAAAGTCGCAGCAACCCCTCCATCCAGGCCCTGGGCAGGGTGGTGGGCTCCCTCTGCGTCCTCACCACCTGCAAAGGGGAAGGGCCCAACCGCCTCAGCGGCGCCATGGTGGCCAGCTGGGTGAGCCAGGCCAGCTTCTCGCCACCGGGGTTCACCGTGGCAGTGGCCAAGGACCGGGCGGTGGAAGCCCTGCTCCACATCGGCGATCACCTCGTCCTCAACGTGCTTGCCGCTGGACGGGAGACCGGACCGATGAAGCAGTTCCTCCAACCGTTTGCGCCAGGGGCAGACCGCTTCGCCGGGCTGGAGCTGGCAGCCACCCCAGGCGGGCAGCCGATCCTGCCGGAAGCCCTCGCCTGGCTGGAGGCCACGGTGCAACAGCGCATGGAATGCGGCGACCACTGGTTGCTCTATGCCCAGGTGAGCCAGGGCGGCGTGCTGGACGGAACCGCCACCACGGCGGTGCACCAGCGGCGCAGCGGCGCCAACTACTGAGGCGCGCCAAAATCCGCACCAACCCCAGTCAACTCATAGTCGATCCGACTTCACGCAAGCTAGAGTCGGGCCACTTCTCTCGATACGGCCCATAGGCCGCCCAGCCATGAACCCCTCCCAGCCCCCTACCGAGGCCAACCTCGAAGCCGCCTTCGGTGGCGAGAGCATGGCCAACCGCAAGTACCTGTTTTTCGCCGAGGTGGCCAAGCAGGTGGGCCACACAGAGCTGGCCAAGCTGTTTCGCGACACGGCCGCCCAGGAAACGGAACACGCCTTTGCCCACTTCCGCCTTCTCCATCCCGAGCTGGTGATTGACGATCCCGCCTCCCTCTCCGAGTCGCAGAAGCAGGCCCTGTTGAGCCGCTGCCTGGAGCTGGCGATCGAGGGCGAAACGTACGAGTACACGACGATGTACCCGGAATTTGCCGCCCAGGCTCGCGCCGACCGTGACTCCAGGGCCGAAGCCGAGTTCCAGGAGCAGATCGACGAATCGAAGGACCATGCCGGACTCTTCCGCACGGCCGCGAAGAACTTCGGCCTGCTGGCCCCGATCGAGCAGCACCATGCCGAGCGCTACGGCATCGCCCTGGACGCCTTGCACGGCAAAGGCGTGGCCGGCGAAGCAGCCCAGCCCGTGGCCGGCAAGTGGATCTGCAAGCTGTGCTCGATGATCTACGACCCCACGGAAGGCGACCCGGATTCCGGC
>JBEEKG010000156.1:0-7611 GCA_041168785.1 Cyanobacteriota bacterium | reverse complement strand
AGATCGGCGACCAGGAGTTCGCCCTGTTGATGGTGGATGCCAACGCGGAAGGGGCCCTGGAGCGGGCTGAAGCGATTCGCTGCGGCATCGCCGAGCTGGGTGGCGTGTTCCGCAGCAGTGGGCACCAGCTCCACATCAGCGGGGGGCTCACCCTCCTGGCGCCAGGGGATACCGGCGCTGAGGATCTGCTGCTAAGGGCGGAGCGGGCCCTGTTTCTGGCCCAAGGCAATGGCCAAAACCAGATCGCCGAACTACTGACCGATCCCCTCGATCCAGATATGCCACCTAGCATTGACTGACCACGCCATTCAGCGGCCACCTCTGTGCTTCTGACGTCTGCGCTGTCCACGGTTGCGCTGTCAACCGTGGCGCGGCCGACGAGGCCTGGCCTATTTGACTTCTTCAACGCAGGTTTCTGACCTGTCCACGGCGCTCGTTCGGCTCCCCACAGACCAGCGCCAGGTAGCAATCGTTCACTGCGAAGGACATTTCGCCGGGCTCGATGGCAAAACCGCCCACGGGCTTGTGCGCCACTGCGATGCCTTTGAGATCCGCGCCGTGGTGGATAGCCACAATGCGGGCCTGGACGCGGGGATGGTGCTCGATGGGGTTGCCAATGGCATTCCGATCGTGACCGATCTGGCGGCCGCCCTGGCCCTGGCCGGCCCCCGAGCAGACACGTTCATTTACGGGATGGCTCCAGCCAACGGACTTTTCCGTCCTGAAGACCGCCAGGCCTTGCTGGAGGCGATGGCCTCCGGACTCAACCTGGTGAGTGGCATGCGCGAATTTCTCAGCGACGACGCCGAGTTCGCGGCAACGGCCCATCGACAGAAGGTGTGGATCCGGGACGTCCGTCGGCCCGCTGCCTTGAAAGACTTACGGCTGTTTGATGGGTCGATTGCCAGGGCCCACTGCCTGCGCATCGCCGTGCTCGGCACCGATGGCGCGATCGGCAAACGCACCACAGCCACCCTGCTGGTGAAGGCCCTCCGGAACCATGGCATCCACGCCGTGCTGGTGAACACCGGCCAGACCGGGCTGATTCAGGGTGGGCGCTTCGGCATCCCCCTCGATGCCATCCCATCCCAGTTCTGCTCGGGGGCGGTCGAGGGAGCGGTAGTGGAGGCGTTCGAGTGCCAGCACCCCGCCGTGATCGTGATTGAGGGGCAAGGGGCACTGAGCCATCCCGCCTACCTCTCCTCGGCCTTCATCCTGCGGGGCAGCCAGCCCCAGGCGGTGATCCTCCAACACGCTCCGGCTCGGCGGAATTTGAGTGATTTCCCCTTTGTGCCCATGCCCACCCCAACCCATGAGATCCGCCTGATCGAGGCCTTCGCCCCCACCCGGGTGATCGGCTTGACGATCAACCATGAGGGGATGGATGACGCCGAACTGACCGCCGCCATCGCGCTGTACGAGGCGGAACTGGCGATCCCCGTCACCGATGCGGTCAGCCGACCGGCCTCCCGTCTGGTGACCATGGTGCTGCGAGCCTTTCCCGAACTGAGCGGTGAACGACGCGGGGTGGCTTGAGCGCACCGCGCCTCGAGATTCATCTCGAGCGACTGCAGCACAACGCCCGAACCCTGGTGGAGCGCCTCGGCCAGCAGGGGATCACCGTGACGGGGGTGAGCAAGGCCACGCTGGGCGACGCCGACATCGTGCGCACCTGGGTCGCGGCAGGAATCGGCTCGATCGGGGAATCCCGCATTGAGTCCATTGAAGCCTTGGCCGCCACCGGCGTGTCGGTGCCGATGCTGCTGATTCGGGCGCCCATGCTTAGCCAGGTGGAGCGGGTGGTGGCCCATGCGGCGATCAGCTGTAACAGCGAACCGCTGGTGCTGGAGGCCCTGGCCCGAACGGCTGAACGCCAGGGAGTGCGCCATGGGGTTGTGTTGATGGTGGAACTCGGCGATCTGCGGGAGGGGATCCTGGCTGCCGATCTGGAGGCCGTGGCCCAGTTGACACTGGCCCTTCCCAACCTGGAACTCATGGGAATCGGCACCAACCTGGGCTGCCAACACGGCGTGGCCCCCGATGCACGCAACATGGCCGAACTCTCCCGTCTGGCCACGGCCCTGGAACGCCGTTTCTCGGTGCATCTGCCCTGGTGCTCCGGGGGAAATTCCGCCAACCTTCCCTGGTTGGCCGCGGGGGGCGATCCCGGCCGGGTCAACCATCTGCGCTTGGGGGAGGCCCTGCTGCTGGGCCGTGAACCGCTTGGCGGCACGGCCATCCCCGGACTGCACACCGATGCCATCACCCTGGTAGCGGAGGTGATCGAGGCCAAGGCCAAACCCAGCCAACCCTGGGGTCAGCGCCGACGCACGAGCTTCCCCACCCAGCTGCCCCTCCCCCAGCTGCCAGGAGCGCACGGCGGCGAACTGCGGGTCCTGGTGGCCATCGGCGAGCAAGATGTGGACCCGAGAGGCCTGAACCCCCCTGACGGGGTGACCATTCGGGGGGCCTCAAGTGACCACCTCGTGATCGGATGTGGAGGGCCACCAGCCCAGGTGGGCGATGAATTGCGCTTTGGACTGAGCTACAGCGCCCTCCTGCGCGCCATGACATCACCCTTTGTGAGCCGTTGTTTGATCCACGACCGTTCCTAGGGTTGACGATTGGACCCGGTTCCCCGATGCAGTCGCCCCTTCGCTCCGCCGCCAGTCCAGAGGGGCCGGGAGCCGCCCTCAGCCTGATTGTTGCCGTGGTGGTGGGGGTGGCGATCCTTCTGAGTCAGACAGTCTTCATCGTTCCAGCCGGCAACGTGGCCGTGGTCACCACCCTCGGGAAGGTCACCGGCGTTCCCCGCAACCCCGGCGCCAACATCAAGGCTCCACTGGTGCAGAACACCTCACTGTTTGACGTGCGCACCCAGGTGCGGCCTGAGCAGTTCTCCACCCTGACCAAGGACCTGCAGGTGATCCAGGCCACGGCAACGGTGAAATACGCGATGAAACCGGCGGAAGCTGGCCGTATCTACGAAACCATTGCCACAGACGACCAGCAGATCTACCCCCGGGTGATTCAGCCTTCACTGCTGAAGGCCCTCAAATCCGTGTTCTCGCAATATGAGCTGGTCACAATTGCCACGGAGTGGAACTCCATTTCCGAACTCGTACAGGAGAAGGTGGCCGAAGAACTGCGCAAATTCGACTACGTCACCGTGCAGGGGCTCGACCTCACAGGCCTGCAAATTGCTGAGGAATACCGCGCCGCCATCGAGCAAAAACAGATTGCCGAGCAGCAGCTGCTACGGGCCCAAACCGAGGTTCTGATCGCCGAACAGGAAGCCAAGCGCTACGAGACACTGAACACCAGCCTCGACGACCAGGTGCTTTACAAGCTGTTCCTCGACAAGTGGGATGGGCAGACCTCCGTGGTTCCAGCCCTGCCGGGTTCCAACCCAGGCAGCGGCCAGTCCGTGATCGTCAACGGCCGACGCTGACCCGCATCGACAAAGCAATCGAATAGCCGTCCTCACGATCGTGCTGCCTTGAAGACCTTCCTCGTCACGGGCTCCAACCGGGGCATTGGCCTGGAGTACTGCCGCCAGCTGCAGACCCGGGGGGAGCAGGTGATTGCCGTGTGTCGGCAGCCATCACCGGAGCTCGAGGCGTTGGGCGTTCGCCTGGAAACCGGGGTGGACATCACCGCGGGGGATTCGGTCACCAACCTGGTGGAGCGGCTCGACGGGGTGCCGATCGATGGACTGATCCATAACGCCGGGATCCTCGAATCCACCAGCCTCGACAGGCTGGATCTCGCCAGCATGCGGCGCCAGTTTGAGGTGAATGCCCTGGCCCCCCTGCGGCTCACCCAGGCTCTCTTGGGCCAGCTGCAGGCCGGATCCAAACTGATTTTGATGACCAGCCGCATGGGATCCATCGACGACAACAGTTCCGGCGGGTCCTACGGCTACCGGATGTCGAAGGTGGCGCTCAACATGGCGGGGCGATCGCTGGCAATTGACCTACGGCCGCGGGGCATCGCAGTGGCGATCCTCCACCCAGGACTGGTGCGCACCCGCATGGTGAATTTCAATGCCCAGGGGATCAGCCCGGAGCAGGCTGTCCGCGGACTGCTCCAGCGCATCGATGCGCTCACGATGGAGACTTCGGGGACCTTCTGGCATGCCAACGGCGACGTACTGCCCTGGTGAGCAGCGTTGGCCAGCGTAATCTGCCGCCAACATCCGCCCTGCTGCCGCTGCCATGCGCGCTTTGCCGCTCCACCTCGAAGCCGGCAGTGATGTGCGCCGCAGCCTCGAGCAGCTGGCCCTAGCCCAAAACGCCGGCGGTTTTGTGCTGAGCGTGGTGGGGAACCTGTCCCAGGCGGCCTTCGCCTGCCCGGGACAGGCGGCACCAACGCTGCTCAGCGGAGAACTCGAAATCATCACCCTGCAGGGCACCCTGGCGCCGGAAGGGGTGCACCTGCACCTGAGCTTCTCCGATGGAGAGTGCCAGGTGTGGGGGGGACACCTCGAATACGGCACCCTGGTCCTGCGCGGCGCTGATCTGCTGGTGGGCCTGCTGGCCGAGGCCGAGCCCATCCCCACCCAGTCCGGGATACCCCGGGTGGGGATTGCCGGACTCCCGGGCTGTCCCTACACCCGGCGGGCCTTGCGCATGCTGCGCACCCTGGGCATTCCCTTCCTTGAACTCGAACCCACTGGTGAGGAGTCCGTGCCCCAACTCTTCATTGATGGGGTGGCCATCGGCGGCTATGACGCCCTGGCTGAGCTGCACAGCCGTGGGGAGCTCGAACAGCTGCGCGGCCACTGATTGCTCTCCCCTGTGAACACCGGTTCTGTCCCCACCAGACTGAAGCTCCAGACAGGGGCTGACTGCGCACTGGCCATCGGTCGCTATCCCCAATTCCGATACGACGCCCGGGGCGGCGGTGGCACCGGTGAACTGGACGCCCTGGCAGGGAGCTCCCATCAGGGTTTGCGGTTTGCAGCCGAGGACCTATCCATCCCTGCCCTCACCTGGCAGACCACGAGAATTTTGGGGCTGCCCCTACCCCCTGGCCTGTCACTCACCATCGCTCCAACCCTGCTGGCAGGCCGTCTGAATGGCGCCACCGGCGAAGTGACCTTGCGCTTCCAGGCCCGCTTCCGCTTCCGCCTCGGTGGTCTCTACCAGGCCCCTGATCTCCTGGTTGACACCCAGCTGGGCACCGGCCTGGTCCAGGGACAGCGCCACAGTGCCGTGGGGCAGCCCCTCGGAGACGACGGTGGGGCGCTGTTGGTTGGGGTGGCGATGGTGCCACCCAGTGGCGACCCGTGGCTGGATCACTTTCTGGGCCTTCCCGATGAGGCCCTTGCCATGCTGCGCTGCAGCATGGCCCCCGTAGCGTGACCAGATCCCTGCCCCAACGCCTGGATCGCTGGCTGGCCCGGGCCGGGCGCACCCTGTTGATCCCCCCCCTGATCCTGGTGCTGCCCTGGATGCAGGAGCTGGTGGATCAGCTGCTGTTTGGCGGCCGCTGGAACCTGGCCATGACTCCAGGCGGATCCTTCCTGGGCGTGCTGACCGCGCCCTTCAGCCATGGAGGCTTCGGACACCTGCTGGCCAATTCGCTCACCTTCCTCCCCCTCTCCTGGCTGGTGCTGATGCGGGGGCGACGGGACTATCTGGCGGTGTGGCTGGGCGTGTACGCCACAGCCATTCCGGTGTGGCTGCTCTGGCCCACGGGCAGCCATGGGCTCTCCGGCGTGGTGTACGGCCTGCTGGGCTATCTCCTGCTGATCGGCTGGCTGGAAAAACGCCCCCTGTCGATGCTGCTCTCCGGGCTGGCTCTGGTGACCTATGCCGGTGTACTGCCTAGCCTGCTACCGATCTTCTCTCCGCCGGGAGTCAGCTGGATCGGCCACGTCAGCGGCTTTGGCGGAGGTCTGTTGGCCGCTCTGGCCGTGGCCCGAAATCCTGAGCGAAGGTCAAACCTCAGCGGTTGAGCTGACGCATCTGCCAGGTGACCCAGGTGCCCACCGGACTCCAAATCAAGTAGGGCGCCAGGAGGGCCGCAGCGGCGGGATTTTGCACGACCACCGCCATGGTCAGGGCGACACCCCACATCCAGCCCACAAACCCGATCAGCGTGCCGTTCCCCAAGCTGCGACTGCGGCAGATCAGCAGGGTGTAGCTCTGCACCAGCATCAGCTGCACCAGATAGCCCACCATCAGCAACCCACTCGAGGAAGACTGCCAGGCCAGCCAGGCCGACACAAAGAAGCAGCCGTAGATCACCAGCCAGATCGCCGGAATCCATCCTTCGAACACCAACCAGCGGGGTCGCCGTAGCCGCATGAACCAGGCCAAATCATCTCGACCGGGATTCAGGCCTCCAACCACCAGCGCCATCACCAACAGAATCACCAGAGCGGCCAGCACGGCACAGCAGGCTTGAAGCTCTCCAGCCTGCCTTGTCGCGGCCAGGCTCGGAGGGAACGGCAAACCCTGCTGGATGGGCAGCTGTGCGATCCCACCCCGGAACTAAACAGGCTTGATGATCCCTGAAATCCTGATCAACATCGGGATTGCACCCCGGAGCATCCACTAGATCGAGCCGTAGGCGATCTGACAGCTGGCGTTGAGCACCTGGGCCTGGTCGGCCGTAGAGGGTGGCTGGCCGTTGAGCAGTCCCTGCTTGCAGTCACTGGTCGCTGTCACATAAGGCATGCCGGCCACGCCGTAGGCGAATTGCACACCATTGGGAGGCAGGGCCTGAATCGAGCCGTAATCGAGCTGCACGGTTGTTTGGGGCACAACAATCACCGTCGACTGTTGGTCAGCAGCAGCATCTACGGCGCTGGTGATGGCAGCTGCGGTGGCCAATCCGGTGACACCCCAGGCCACGGAACTCGTACGCCACCAGGGCCAGGCTGCGGGGTAGGGCTGATACCAGCCGGTAGCCCAGGTGCGCGAGGGCCAGTAGCCACGCCCGGCCCAGCCTGAATTCCAGGCGGACACCCCAGGGGCCCGCGTCAGGCCAGCACCAGGTGCTCCCCAGCCCACCCCCGGGCGCACGCCGGCTCCCGGGGCCCCCACACCAGGTGCTCCCACACCGGCCCCCCGCGTCAGGCCCGCTCCGGGAGCGCCCCAACCGGCGCCGGGACGGACCCCTGCCCCGGAGGCCGGTCTACCCACACCACCTCCAGCCCGGGGGCGGGCCTGCGCAGCCTCCAGCAGGGGGGCCGCACCCATCAGCCCCAGCAGGGCAGCTGTGCAAACCACCGCTCGTGTGTTCAACGTCATGGGCCCGGGGTGACTACCCCCTCTCTAGCCAGGCGCGCGAGCTTTGGCGGGGCCCGCCTTAGCCCAAGCTGTTGTGAATCCGTTAAACGGTGTACACCAGCACAGAAGCTGGGCAGACCCTGGCGCAGGGTCACCTGGTCTTTTTCAGTCCGGCGCAATGGAAACCTGCCACTACCGCAACAGCAGTGAGCGGCTGGTGATTTTGCGCTGCATCGGAGCCGAGGCCTACTTCCTGGAAAAAGTGATTTTTCCATTCGAAGATTGGTGCTTTCAGGCACCCATCGACGCCGACGTCGAGCTGTGGTCCCATGGGCTGGGCGGAGCTGAGTTGCTGGAACGTTTCGACGCC
>JBEEKG010000155.1:0-9170 GCA_041168785.1 Cyanobacteriota bacterium | reverse complement strand
TGCCAGGCAGGCAGGGGGCAGGACGGGGCCGGCTCCAGGCTGAGGGACACCGGCAGGGAAGTGGGCTCGGAGAAGGCCATGGCCACGGCTCGCACGGATCCAGCCTGGGTGGTGGGATCGGGACCTCGATGCAGTGCTGATGCCATCGCCATGTCGCCTGGGCGACGCCCTCCCTAACCTGCAACGCAGCTGTCAGCGGGCCTTGCTCGATCCTGCCGATCGGATCATCGTCGCCCTCGACGGCATGGTGCCGGCGGATGCCCTGGCTTTGGCGCGGGCCCTGCCGGACCTGCGCTGGGTAAAGGTGGGCCTGGAGCTGTTCGTGGCCGGCGGGCCGGCGGTGGTGCAGCAGCTGCGCGATCAGGGCCAGCGGGTGTTCCTCGATCTCAAGTTCCACGACATCCCCGCCACCATGGCCGGTGCCTGCCGCAGCGCGGCGCGGCTGGGGGCTGAGCTGATCACGGTGCATGCCTGCTCCGGCAGTGAGGCCCTGGCGGCGGCGCAGGCGGCGGCGGTGGAAGCGGCCGCGGCGGCCGGCCTGCCGGCCCCCACCCTGCTGGCGGTGACCGTGCTCACCAGCTGGGAGGCCGCCCGCTTCGCTGCTGAATTGGCGATCAGCGAGCCCGTGGCCCACTACGTGCCACGGCTGGCCCAGTTGGCGGCCGGCGCTGGCATCGGGGGTTGCGTCTGCTCCCCCCTGGAAGTGACAGCCCTGCGGGCGGCCCACCCCGAGCCCTTCGCGCTCGTTACCCCGGGCATCCGCCCGGCTGGGGCAGCCCTTGGAGATCAGCAGCGGGTGCTCACGCCGGCCCAGGCCCTGGCCGCTGGCGCTAGCCAGTTGGTGATCGGCCGGCCGATCACGGCGGCAGCCGATCCTGCGGCAGCCTTTGCCGCCTGCTGCCGGGAGCTGGATCCGGGATGAGCGGGTTGCGTGCCACCACCCGCTTCCGCCATCTGCTGGCGGCTCCGCAGATCCTGCAGATGCCCTGCTGTCACGACGGGCTCTCGGCCCGGATCCTGGAGCAAGCCGGTTTCGAGGCGATTGCGGCCGCCGGCTACGGGCTGTCGGGAAGCTTGCTGGGGGCCCCCGATATCGGCCTGCTCAGCGCCACCGAGATGCTGCAGGCCTACGGCCGGATTTGCCAGGCCGTGGCGATCCCGGTGTTTGTGGATCTGGATACGGGCTTCGGCGATGTCAACAACGTCATTCGTGCCGTGCGGGAGGCGGAGCGGGCCGGGGCTGCGGCCCTGTTCATCGAGGACCAGACCTATCCCAAGCGTTGCGGTCACATGGCCGGCAAGCAGGTGGTGCCGGTGGAGGAGTTTCTGTCCAAGCTGCAGGCGGCCCTCTGGGCCCGGGAGGACCCCGATCTGGTAATCACGGCTCGCACCGATGCGGCTGGCGTGCTGGGCCTGGACGAGGCGCTGCGCCGTGCCCGGCTCTACGCAGCGGCCGGCGCCGATCTGGTGTTCGTGGAAGCTCTGGAGACCGAGGCGGCCATGCGCGCTGCCAACCAGCTGCTCGCCGATTTGGGGACACCGAGCATGGCCAATCTGATCGAAGGCGGCCGCACCCCGCTGCTGACGGCCGAGGCGTTGCAGGAGATGGGGTATGCGGTGGTGGCCCATCCCTGTGGCTCGGTTTTCACGGCGGCCCAGGCCCTGCAGGACTGGGCCCAGCATCTGCGCCAGCACGGCACCAGTGTTGGCTTCGAAGGCCGCATGTTGGATTTCGAGCGCTATGCCCTGCTGGTGGGCCTCGACACCATTCGTGCCCGCCAGGCCGGGTTCGGTGGACCTGCTTCAGACCATCAGTGAGGCCTGGGGCACCAGCTCGGCGTACAGCGCTTCGAGGGCGTTGATGTTGCCCGCCAGGGTGTAGCGCTCCAGCGCCCGCTGGCGGGCACGGTGGCCAAGCTCGGCGGTGAGGACAGGTTGGTCGCGCAGTACCGGCAGCAGGGTGCGCAGCTGGGTGGTGACCCCCTGGGTACTGATCACGATGCCGGCGCCCCCTTCGAGCACTTCCCCGTCGGCCCCTGCATCGGTGGCGATGCAGGCGGTGCCGCTGGCCATTGCTTCGAGGAGGGCCAGGCTCAGTCCCTCCACCAGGGAGGGCAGCAGGAACACTTCGGCCAGCTGCTGGAAGGCCACCCGTCGCTCCAGGCTGGGTTCGTAGCCCCACCACACCAGGTCGGGTTCATCTCCCATGGCCTGCAGGGCGCTGCGCAGGGGGCCATCGCCCACAATCACCAGCACGCAGCCGGCCGGCCGCACGAGCCGCCAGGCCTTGATCAGGGCCTCCACGTTTTTCTCGGTGGCGACCCGGCCCATGTAGAGAAAGACGCGCCGGTTGCCAAAGCGCTGGCGCAGCTCCTGAAGCTCGATGCTGGGGCTGTCGCTGGCGCCGTTGGGGTTGGCCGCCTGACTGTCGGGGGCTGGACGCCAGGTGTCGGTGTCCACGCCGTTGGGGATCACGGCCAGTCGCTCGGCCCGCACGCCCAGGCGCAGCAGTACGTCGGCCTGCAGCTCGGAGAACACAATCACCCGGTCGAATTTGGCCAGGGTCGGGGCGTAGAGCTGGTAGGTGAGCTGCTGGGTGCCGGCGGTGAGGTTGCGCAGGCTGGCGTCAAAGGCGGGATGGAATGTTGCCACCACCGGCAGCCCCAGCTGTTGGCAGAGGTCGGGCAGGCGGAAATCCAGGGGGGAGAGGGTGAGGCTGGCGTGCACCAGGTCGGGCTTGAGCCGCTCCAGGGACTCGCGCAACTCCCGCTGGGCCCCCAAGGAGGGAATGGTGTACACCTGGGATTTCACCAGGTAGGGCAGGGCCACTTCCGGGCCCCCGCCATTGCTGTCGCCGAGGTTTTCAACCTCTGGCAACACCTCGCCGGAACGGCCCAGGCTGCCGGCGGGCGTATCGAAGTGGATGAAGCTGATCCCGTGGCCGCGACTGCGCAGCGCATGGGTGGTGGTCAGTCCGTAGGTGACGTTGCCGCAGAACGGGGTTTTCTTGCCCAGCCAGGCAATGTGGGCCACCAGGGCTCGCGCGTCCGGGGATCCACGCTAACAGCGCTGCCAGGGGCGCTCCAGGAGAGCGGCAATCAGGGCTATAGCGGCTAGCCCCCAGAGCACTGGTAACAGCCCGTAGCGGCTCACCACCGTGCCCGCCAGCACCAGCGGCAGGCTCAAGGCGATGTTGATCAGGTTGTTCTGCAGGCCGAACACCTTGCCCCGTAGCTCCTCCGGTGTCTCCTCTTGAATCGTGGTCTGGGCTGGGATCGCCAGCAGGGCCGAGCCCACCCCGAGCACGGCGCAGAGCAGCAGGGTGAACACGAGGTTGCCGCGCAGCTGTCCCAACAGCACCAGACTCCAGGCAATCGTGCCCAGTCCGGTGGCCGCCAGGTGGCGGCGGTTGAGGCCCTGGCCCAGCTGGGCCACGGCCAGGGCGCCGATGGCCAGACCCAGGCCGCTCATCGCCAGCAGGGTGCCGAACTGGGTGGGACCCAGCCTGGGGATCGCTGAGGCCAGGCTGATGGCCAGCACGTAGAGGGCCGCCAGCAGGCTGTAGAGCAGCACCAGCTGCACCATGGCGCTGCGCACCCGGGGGCGCTCGCGCAGCACCTGGACTCCTTCGCCGATTTCCTGCCACACGGAGGTTCGGCTCGGTGGCCGGGGCTCTTCCTGCCAGCGAATCCGGCTGATGGCCACCGCCGCCATCCCGTAACAGAAGGGCAGCAGCAGGAATTCCCCGCCGTCGATGCCGATCCGCTGCAGGGCCAGATGCAGCAGCCGCAGGATGGGATCGCCCAGGGCAAATCCCACGATGGTGGCCGCCATGCTCGTGGCCTGGTAAAGGGAATTGGCCGCCAGGAGTTGGCCGCCGGGCACGAGTTGGGGAATGGCCGCCTGTTCGGCGGGGGCGAAGAACTGGGTGAGCACCGACTCCAGGAAGGTCATCAGCACCAGGCCCCAGTAGCCCCAGCTCAGGCCGAGCCACTCCGGCCCCTCCACCAGGCAGAAGGGGGCCAGCATCACCAGGCCCGCCCTCAGGGCGTTCGACGCCACCATCACGGTCCGCTTGGGCCAGCGGTCGGCCCACACCCCGGCCACCGTGCCCAGCACCATGGCCGGGATCGTGTTGGCCACATAGATCCCCGTGGCCAGCAGGGTGATCATCTGGGCCCGGGTTTCGGGCAGGTCCAGGCGAATCGCCGAGGCGGCCTCGGCCAGGGCGGGATTGGCCTCCGGCGTTCCCCGCACCCATGTTTGGGCGATCAGGAACACCATCAACACGATGTAGAACTTGTCGGCCAGTTGGGACAGGATCTGCCCCAGCCACAGGCGCCGGAAATCCGGCAGGGCTAGGACGCCTTGCAGGCCGGTGGCGTGGGAACTGCCGCTCAAGTTCGGCCCGGCCGCTTCTGGATTGTCATGATGCCGCAAGCCCGGTGGAGAAGCCGGAGCGCAGTAGCCGAAAGGCCCGGGGACGGCGCTCGAGGTGTTCCTGGCACCAGTGCTCCACCAGGTCGAGCAGGTGCAGCCACACCGGCAGCGGACCCATCAGCTCGCCATCGCGGCGGCGAGGCAGGTTAGGCCGCAGCAGCCGCTGCAGCAGCGCCAGTTCCGAGGCGTTGAGCACCACCCGGGCTCCAGCCAGGCCGCCGATCACCAGGCCTTCGCTGGGAACGAGGCTGCAGCGCCAGTCCCAGTTGCCCACGGGGGGCTCCAGGGGCTCGCCGCTGCGGGCACAGCGGCCCAGGGGTAAGGCGTAGCCGCCGAGGGCGAGCAGATGCACGCTGCCCTGCACCGCAATCGCCAGGGCCTCCAGGTCGCAGCCCCGCTCCCGCACCAGGGCGTCGAGGCGACCCAGCTGCATCAGCAGATCGGCCAGCATCCCAGGAGCAGGGGATTCATTGGGAACCAGGGCGAGGCAGAGTTCGTTGAGGGCTTGGGCCGCAGCCAGGGCCTCCAGCTGCTGGGCCAGGCCGCTGTAGCTGCGCAGCACCTTGAGCTGGCGCACGCGCCGCAGGCCGCTGCGACCGCCCACCTGCAACTGCAGGTGGCTGAGGGGCACGGCGGCGGCCAGGCTGCTGCGGGGACGCCGCGCCCCCGGCACCGCCAGCCGGATCACCCCTTGGTCTTCGCTCAGCAGGGTGAGCAGCCGGTCGTTTTCGCCGAGGGGCTTGCAGCTCAGGGCCAAGCCCTCCAGGCTCTGTTCGGGCACCGCTGCACTCAGCTCCGTAAGGCCTGGGCCAGGGCCACGCCGCGGCTGGTGCCGAGGCGGGTCGCACCCGCTTCCACCAGGGCTAAGGCGTGGTCCAGGTCGGCGATGCCGCCGGAGGCCTTGATGGCGGCCCGGCCCCGGGCCAGCTCCCTCAGCTGCTGCACCTGGCCCACCGTGACCGGTGGGCCGAAGCCACTGCCGGTCTTGAGGAAGCGGGCGCCGGCATCGATGCTGATCTCCACGAGCAGGGCCAGGGCCTCGGGATCGAGCCGGCCCACTTCGAGGATCACCTTCACCGGCAGGCCCAGCTCGCAGATGGCGGCCAGCTCGTCGTGGATCGGCGTGCTGCGGCGATCCGCCAGGGAGCCGAAATCGGGAACGACATCGAGTTCATCGGCCCCCGCGGCGGCAGCGGCCTCGGCTTCGGCCTGTTTCACGGCCGCCGGCACCGCTCCGAAGGGAAAGCCCACCACGGCGATCAGGTTGGGGCTGGCACCCTTCCCCTCCCGAGGGAGGAGGTCGCGGGCGCTGTCCACCCAGCGAGAGGCCACGCACACCCCGGCAAAGCCGAAGTGGCGGGCCTCCTCGCAGCACTGGCGGATGGCCGTGCTGCCCTGGTGGGGATCCAGCAGGGCGTGGTCGATCAGGGGGCTCAGGTCGGGCCGGTCGGCGCTCACGCGTCCTTGGCCTGGATCACCCCAAAGCCGCCATGGTTGCGGTGGTACACCACCTGGATCTGGCCGCTCTCGGCATCGCGGAACACGTAGAAGTCGTGGTCGATCAGCTCCAGCTGGTGCAGGGCATCGTCGAGGCTCATCTGCGGCATGGCGTAGTACTTGCGCCGCACCCCCCGGCTGGGCAGCTCAGGTTCCTTGCCGTCCACCAGGCTGCTGCCGGGGGGCGGCAGGGCGGCGGCACCGGCTTCCTCGTCGCGGGCGGAGCGGTGCACGGGCCCCTGGCTCTGCTCTTGGATGCGGTCCTTGTAGCGGTGCAGCTGGCGGCTGAGCTTGCTGGCCACCAGGTCGATGCTGGCGTAAAGGTTGTCGCTGCGCTCCTGGGCCCGGATCACGGTGCCGTTGGCAAACATCGTGACCTCCACCGTCTGTTGGGGAACCCGGGGGTTGCGGGCTACCGAGAGGTGCACGTCGGCCTCTTTGACGAGGCCTTCGAAGTGGTGGATGGCGCGGGTCAGCTTGGTTTCGGTGTACTCCCGGATGGCCGGGGTGACGTCAAGATTGCGGCCATGGATCAGCAGTTTCATCAGATGGCAACCGCCTCCGGTGTTCTGGTACCCCAACGCTAAGAACGGTTGGTGATGGGCCCCAAGCTCGACGCAATCCTTTTTGAAGCAGTGCAACCGGTGCCGTTTGCGCGCGCCTGGGCAGCGCAGCGCAGCCTCCAACAGCGGCTCCTGGCCCAGCCTGAGGGGCCCGAGGCGGTGTTGCTACTCGAGCACGAGCCCTGCTACACCCTGGGCCGCGGCGCTTCGGAGGCGTTCCTGCGCTTTGATCCCCGCCGCCCACCCCTGCCCCTGCACCGGATCGACCGCGGCGGGGAGGTGACCCACCACGCCCCGGGCCAGCTGGTGCTTTACCCGGTGCTCAACCTGCAGCGCCACGGTGCGGATCTGCACCACTATCTGCGGGAGTTGGAGCAGGTGGTGATCGACCTGCTGGCTGGGCTGGATCTCCAGGGAGAGCGCATCGCCGGGCTCACCGGCGTGTGGCTGGAGGGCCGCAAGGTGGCGGCGATCGGCGTCGGGGCACGTCGCTGGATCAGCCAGCACGGCCTGGCCCTGAACGTGGATGGTGACCTGGCCGGCTTTGCCGCGGTGGTGCCCTGCGGCCTCAGCGACCGGCCGGTCGGGCGGCTGGTCGACTGGCGGCCGGAGCTCACCAGTCAGGGCCTGCGCCAGCGGCTGCTGGTGGCCTTCGCGCAGCGGTTCGGGTTGACTCTGCGGCCACCAAACCCCCAGGAAGGCCTTCAGGGGTGGTAACCCTGGGGCCACGCCGTTCCCCTGTCGTCACCGTGGCCCGCGCCGCCTTCCCCGCTGAGATCCACTGGAGCGGCAGCCGCCGCGACCGCCAGGCGCTGGCCCGCCGTGCCGACTGGAGTGGCCTCACCGGCCTGGAGCAGCTCTGGCCCGTGCTGGCCGAACGCCATGGCGATGCGATCGCCCTGGAGGCTCCCCACGCAGCCACTCCTGAGCAGGTCAGCTACCGCCAGCTGTACCAGCGCATCGAGCAGGCCGCGGCAGCCTTTGCCGGCCTGGGGGTGGCTGCCGGGGATGTGGTGGCCCTGTTTGCCGAAAACAGCCCCCGTTGGCTCCAGGCCGACCAGGGACTGATGCGGGCCGGCGGAGCCGATGCGGTGCGGGGCAGTGCTGCTCCGGTGGAGGAACTGCGCTACATCCTCGAAGACTCCAGTGCCGTGGGTCTGGTGGTGGAGTCGGCGGGGTTGCTGGAGGCCCTCGCCCTCGACGAAGGGCGATCGGCGCGGCTGCGTTTTGTGGTGGTGCTCGAGGGGGAGCCGGGCGATGGGCCAACGCCGGTGCCCTGCCTGAGCTGGGGGGACCTGCTCGAGCGCGGCGCGGCGGCGCTGTCCTCCGGCTCGCCGGCTCCCCGCCCGCCTGGGCATGGGGCACGGCTTGCCACAATCCTCTACACCTCCGGCACCACGGGGCAGCCCAAGGGCGTCCCCCTCAGCCACGCCAACCTGCTGCACCAGCTGTGTCATCTGGGCGTGGCGGTGGCCCCCCGGCCCGGTGACCGGGTGGTGAGTGTGCTGCCGATCTGGCACTCCTACGAGCGCAGCGCCGAATACTTCCTGTTGGCCTGTGGCTGTCGGCAGACCTACACCACCCTCAAGCAGCTGCGTGCCGATCTGCAGCGGGTGCGGCCCCACTACCTGATCAGCGTGCCGCGGCTGTGGGAGGCGCTGCTCTCGGGCTTTGACGACGCCCTGGCGGCGATGCCGGTGTCGCGCCAGCGGTTGCTGCGGGCCGCCCTGGCCAACAGCCGTGCCTACGGCCAACGGCGACGTCAGGCCCTGGATCTCACCCTCACCCCAGAAGCGTTGCCGGCCCGGCTCGGGGCTGCTGCGCAGGCGCTGTTGCGCTGGCCCCTGCACGGGCTGGCTGCAGCCCTGTTGTGGCCCAAGTTGCGCCAGCAGCTGGTGGGCGGGCGGCTGCGCACGGCGATCAGCGGCGGCGGTGCCCTGGCCCTGCACGTGGATGGCTTCTTTGAGGCGATCGGCATCGCGCTGCTGGTGGGCTACGGCCTCACCGAAACCAGCCCGGTGCTCACCTGCCGCCGCCACTGGAGCAATCGCCGTGGCAGTGCCGGCCAGCCCCTGCCCGCCACCAGCCTGCGGATCGTCGATCCGGACACGGGCGCACTTCTGGCCATCGGCGAGCGGGGACGGGTGCTGGCCCGGGGGCCCCAGGTGATGGCGGGCTACTGGCGCAAGCCCGATGCCACGGCGGCGGTGCTGGATGGCGAGGGCTGGTTTGACACCGGCGATCTGGGCCAGTTGCTGCCCGATGGCTCCCTGGTGCTCACCGGCCGGGCCAAGGACACGATCGTGCTTAGCAGTGGCGAAAACATCGAGCCCGGTCCGCTAGAGGAGGCCCTGGTGGCCAGTCCCCTGATCGAGCAGGTGATGCTGGTGGGCCAGGACCGCAAACAGCTTGGAGCCCTGGTGGTGCCCCGGGCCGAGGGCCTGGCCACCTTCGCTGTGGCGGCGGGTCTACCCCCGGAGTGGGATCCGGCCGATGGCGCCCTGCTGCGTGCCCTCACCCGCGAATGCAACCGGCTGTTGGCCGCCCGCCCGGGCTCCCGGCCCGATGAGCGGCTGGCCGGTGTGGCTCTGGTGGAGCCCTTCAGCCTCGACAACGGCCTGTTGACTCAGACGCTCAAGCAGCGCCGTGACCGCATTGCCGCCCGGGATG
>JBEEKG010000154.1:0-5767 GCA_041168785.1 Cyanobacteriota bacterium | reverse complement strand
AAACGATCCGCGAAACCATTCGCGAGGCCCTGGAGGTGGAGGGCTTCGCCGTGCAGGCCTGCGGCAATGGCCGCGATGCCCTGCAGATGCTGCAGGGGGCACCGGAGGGCCAGGGGTTTGCGCTCGTGGTGCTGGATCTGATGTTGCCGGGCATGGGGGGGCTGGATGTCTGCCGCCAGCTGCGCCAACACAGCAACCAGACCCCGATCCTGGTGGTGAGTGCTCGCGACACCGAAACCGATCGGGTGCTGGGTCTGGAGGTGGGGGCCGACGACTACCTGGTGAAGCCCTTCGGCATGCGGGAGCTGGTGGCCCGCTGCCGGGCCCTGCTGCGTCGCTCGGCCAGTCCGGTCAGCCGGGCTCGGGTGCTGGAGCACGCCAATCTCTGCCTGTACCAGGAGGAGTGCCGGGTGACCCGCGATGGTCTGGAGGTCAATCTTTCCCCCAAGGAGTACCGCCTGTTGGAGCTGTTCATGCAGTACCCCCGCCGGGTGTGGAGCCGCGACCAGCTGCTGGAGCAGCTCTGGGGCGTCGACTACATCGGCGACAGCAAGACCGTGGATGTGCACATCCGTTGGCTGCGCGAAAAGCTGGAGGAGAATCCCTCCTCTCCGGTGCATCTGATCACCGTGCGCGGTTTCGGCTACCGGTTTGGCTAGATCCCTGGAGGTGTTGCTGGCGCTGGCCCTGGGGGCCGCCCTCGGGCTCGGGCTCGGCCTGCTGCTGGGCCTCTGGCGCCGGCGGGGTGGGTTGTCGCGCGGCTTGCCCCGGGCCCGGCAACTGCTGAGCTGGATGGATTCCTCCGCCATCGGCTGGATCCTGCTGGATCGCAGCGGCAGCATCGGCCACATCAATCCCAGGGCAGAACGGATCCTCCAGCTGGATGCGGGCCGGCTGCTGGTAGGGCAGCCCTTCACCGCGATCTGCACCGACCCTGAGCTGGCCAGCAGCATTCGCATCGCCCGCCGCCAGGACCGGCCCCAGCGACTCGAATGGCACTCAGGCGGCCAGGATCTCGACGTGATGGTGGTGCCGGGCCGGGATGGCTGGCTCGGGGTCCAGCTCCAGAGCCGTCGCTCCCTCGATGCCCAACTCGAACAGCAGGAGCGCTGGGTGAGCGACGTCGCCCACGAGTTGAAAACGCCCCTCACGGCCTTGCTGTTGGTGGGCGATAGCCTGTCCGCCCAGGTCAACAGCCAGAACGCCCGGCTGGTGGAGCGGCTGCAACGGGAGCTGCTGCGGCTGCAGGAACTGGTCGGAGACCTGCTCGAGCTGTCCCGCTTGGAGAACACCCTGCCGGGGCTGGGCCAGAGGGCCACCGTGGTGGATCTGCCCTCATTGGTGGAGCAGGTGTGGGCCAACCTGCGTCCGATGGCCGATCCCCGAGGCATCCGTCTCGATCTGCAGGCGCCAGCCCATTTGCAGGTCCGCGGCGACAGCTCCCGGCTGCACCGTGCCCTGCTCAACCTGCTCGACAACGCCCTGAGGTACAGCCCAGATGGCGGGGTGGTGGGCGTCAGCCTCGACCGCCGGGGGGACTGGTGCCAGATCGGTGTGGCCGATCAGGGTTGCGGTCTCAGTGAAGACGACCTGCTCCACTTGTTTGAGCGCTTCTATCGGGGTGATCCGGCCCGGGCCCGCGGCCAGCGCACCGGCAGTGGCCTCGGCCTCTCGATCGTGCAGCAGATCGCCGTTACCCATGGGGGACGCATCCAGGCCAGCAACCAGTCGCGCGGGGGGGCCCTGCTGGAGCTGATCCTGCCCGGCGTGGTCGGGGCTGGCCGGCCTGGCTAGCGTTGGAGCGACAGGTTCCAGGACCATGCATTTCTGGGCTCCAGAGATCGATCCATCCCATCCGATGGACTGCACGCAGGCTGAGCGCTACGCCCTCAAGAGCCTGAACAACGGCACCTTTCTGGCCATTGCCGGAGAGGAGCAGAACCTGGTCGACGTGGGCAGCACCAGTGAGGCCTTCCTGTTTCACACCCATGAGGCGGCGCTGCGCGCCGCCACCAACCTCAATCGCGTCGGCCGTGGCCCCCTCGATGTGGTCAAGATCGAGTGGGAGCCAGCCTGATCAGACCAGGTCCGGATCCAGGCCGTCGGGCCACTCCTGACGCGGCAGATCGCGCAGCAGGCTGAAGTCTTCGAAGGCGAAGCCCGGGCCCACGCAGCAGTGCACCAGGGTCCACGCTCCAGTCGATCGGGCCGCCTGCCAGTGGCCGGCAGGAATCACCCGCACCGGCAGCTGGTCCCCATCCGCCGGATTCAGGGGGCCCAGCCCCAGGTGCCGGCTCAGTCCGGTGTCCGGATCCAGATGGTGCAGCTGTAGGGGAGCCCCGGCGGCATGCAGCCACACCTCATCGGCCCCCGCCACCCGATGCCAGCGGCTGATCTCGCCACGGGGGAGCAGGAAGGCAATCACGGTGAGGCCGCTGCGTGGGGCCGCGTCGGCGTCACGTCTCACCCCGTGGGTACTGCGGTGCAGTTCCCGATACCAGCCTCCCTCGGGATGGGGGCTGAGGTCGAGGGACTCGATCAGCGTCCGGGCGGTGGCGTCCATGGCGCTGCAGGATCCTGCACTGAGCGGTTGCCCAGCTTCCCAGAAGCGGGGCATCCTGGGGGTCAATGTCGGCATCTGCATGTCACGGTTCGGGGAGTTGCTGCGGGCGGCCAACAACCTCAAGTTGCTCGCGGCGATCGGCCGCAGTGGCGGTGATCTGCGGTCGGTGGCGGATCTGGTCGACAACATGATCGACAGCCCCCAGATGGGGGATACGGTCCGTCGCTTTCGGGCCGTGCCAGGCGGTGCGGAGATGCTCGACCAGCGCTATCCCCCCCTGCAGCCCGACATCGATCACCTGATCCAGCTGCCTGAGGGCAGCCTGGGCCGCGGCTATGCCGAGCTGATTCGCCGGCTCCACTACGACCCTGAGTTCTTCCGGCCGCGGCCGACCACCACCGAGGCCCAGTGGCTTACCCAGCGGGTTGCCACCACCCATGACATCCACCATGTGGTGAGTGGCTTTGGCACCATGCCCGCTGGCGAGAGCGGGGTGCTGGCGATCACCGCTGCCCAGATCGGTTTCCCGGCCTACGTGCTGCTCACCACCGCCGGCCAGCTGGCCAGCTTCCGCTTTCAGATCGAGCGCTTCGAGGAGATCAGCCGCGCCGTGGCCCATGGCATGGCGATCGGCCATCAGGCCCAATGCCTGGTGGCTGCCCGCTGGGAGGAGGGCTGGGAGCGCCCCATTAGCGACTGGCGGGAGCAGCTGGGCCTGCGGGACCCCGCCGATGGCCACTCCTACGGACTGGCCTGACTGCAGCCCCGGCCATTCCTAGGCTGGCCTGGGCGCTCGCCCCCTCCGCTCCAAGTTTCCCCCACGCCCTCGGATGACCAGCATCTACGCCGACAACAGCCTCACGATCGGCAAGACCCCCCTGGTGCAGCTCAATCGGGTGACCGAGGGGTGCCAGGCAAGGGTGCTCGCCAAGGTGGAGGGTCGCAACCCCGCCTTTTCCGTGAAGTGCCGCATCGGCGCCGCCATGATCTGGCGGGCGGAACAGGAGGGTCTGCTAGGCCCCGGCAAGGAGTTGGTGGAGCCCACCAGTGGCAACACGGGCATTGCCCTGGCCTTCGTGGCGGCGGCCAAGGGCATTCCCCTCACCCTCACGATGCCGGAAACCATGAGCCTGGAGCGGCGGAAGTTGCTCACCGCCTATGGGGCCCACCTGGTGCTCACCGAGGGCCGCCTGGGCATGTCCGGAGCGATTGGAGCGGCCCAGGAGATGGCGGCTTCCGATCCCAACCGCTATGTGCTGCTGCAGCAGTTTTCCAACCCGGCCAATCCCCAGATCCACCACGACACCACCGGCCCGGAAATTTGGACCGACACCGACGGCCAGGTGGATGTGCTGGTGGCGGGGGTCGGCACCGGCGGCACGATCACGGGTGTGAGCCGCTACATCAAGGGCACCCTCGGGAAGCCGTTGGTGTCGGTGGCGGTGGAGCCCAGCAACAGCCCCGTGATCAGTCAGGCCAAGGCGGGCGACGACCTCAAGCCAGGACCCCACAAGATCCAGGGCATCGGTGCCGGCTTTGTGCCCACCAACCTCGCGCTGGATCTGGTGGATCGGGTCGAAACCGTGACGGACGAGGAGGCCGTGGCCATGGCCCGCCGCCTGATGAAGGAGGAGGGCATCCTGGCCGGCATCTCCTGTGGTGCGGCCACCACCGCTGCCCTGCGCCTGGCCCGGGAGGATGCCTATGCCGGCAAGACGATCGTGGTGGTGCTGCCCGATTCCGGCGAGCGTTATCTGAGTTCGGTGTTGTTTGAGGGGGTGTTTGACGAGAAGGGGCTGGCCGCCGGTTGAACCCCGCCTTATAACGATCGCGGTCTGTGCTGCTCGCTGACTTGGCAGACGTTGACACCCAGCCCAGCCCGCCTGCTCCCACGCCGGATTCCGTGCCTACCTCCGTTGCGCCCGTTCCCGCCCCATTGGAAGAGGCCCCTGCTGTGGAGGCGAGCCCGGAGCTGAAGCTCGCCGAGCCCCTCGAGCCCGAGCCCCTGAAACCCGAGCCCCTGAAGGCTGAGATCCCGGTGGCCACCGCGGCACCCCTGGCCCAGCAGGCTCCCGCTGCGGAACCCCCGGGCCTGCCCCTGCAGTTTCTCAACCAGCTGCTGCAGAAGCTGGGCGCCACCCGCCTCCAGTCGCTCGCCGACCTGCTGCCCGCAGCCCGCCTCCTGGCCCTGGCGGCCCTGGCCGGGATCGCCCTGCGGCTCACGGGTGCCACCCTGGGGGCGATCAACGAGATCCCCCTGCTGGGGGGCCTGCTGGAGCTGGTGGGCCTGGTGGCCCTGCTCAACTTCCTGGCCCGCAATGCGTTCAAACAGCAAAAGCGTGCCGAATTGCTGGAGCGCATTCGCCAACTCCGCAGGAACCTGATCAGCTGAGCTCATCCTGTTCCTGCTGGCAGGGTCAGGACAGGCTGTTCATGATGAAACCGTCCGCATCGCTGATGGTTCCGTGCTGCTTTCGGCCAGCCATCCGATCTGGTCACTCCCGGTGGAGGCGGTGCCGGCGGCACTGCAGAGCACACCCCAGGGCCTGAGTCAGCTCGAGGCCCAGCGGCGCCTGGAGCGGTTTGGAGCCAATCGCCTCCCCAGCCTGCGCCGCCGCCCCCTGGTGCTGCGGTTCATCGACCAGCTGGTGCACTTCATGGCCCTGCTGCTCTGGGTGGCCGGGGGCCTGGCGTTTGCGGCCGGCACCCCCCAGCTCGGCTGGGCGATCTGGGCGGTGGTGCTGATCAACGGGGTGTTTTCCTTCTGGCAGGACTACCAGGCCGAACGGACTCTGGCGGCGCTCAAGCGCTCCCTGCCCCGCCAGGTGCGCCTGTTCCGCGACGGCGTGCCCACCCAGATCTCGGCTGAGTTGCTGGTGCCCGGCGATCGGATCCTGCTGGAGGAGGGGGATCGGGTGCCCGCCGATGCCCGCCTGATCCGTGCCGTGGAGTTGAGCCTCGATCTCTCGGTGCTCACCGGGGAGTCCCAGGCGGTGGCGCGCCATGCCGAGGCGATTGCCGGTCCTGTCGACGCCAAAGCAGCCTTGATCCCCACCCGGGAGCGAGCCAATCTGGCCCTGGCCGGCACCACCGTGGCCGCTGGGCGGGCGGAGGCCATCGTCTATGCCACCGGCGGCGAAACCGAATTCGGCCATGTGGCCCACCTCACCGCCGCCACCCCCCGCGGGGTGACCACCCTGGAGG
>JBEEKG010000153.1:0-6358 GCA_041168785.1 Cyanobacteriota bacterium | reverse complement strand
GAGCGGCCAATGCCTATGGCCTGGTGCAGGGAGCGGCCAATGCCATTGCCCCCGGCAAACGCCCCCTCAGTTCGATGACCCCCACCCTGGTGTTTCGCCGCGATGGACGCCCCTGGCTGGCGACGGGCAGTCCTGGCGGCAGCCGCATCATCACCACAGTGCTGCAGGTGCTGCTCAACCGCCTGGTGCATGGGTTGAACCTGGCTTCAGCGGTGGCCAGCCCCCGCATCCACTCCCAGCTGTGGCCCGACCAGATCAGTGTGGAGCAGGGCCTCAGCCCCGACACCACTCGCTTGCTGGAAGGGAAGGGTCACCGGGTTGTGGTGACCGCGGCGATGGGTTCGGCCAACAGCGTGGAGGTGCTGGCCCAGGGGGGGACCCTGGGGGTCGCCGACCCCCGGCGTCTCGATGCCGCCGCCATGGGTGAGCTGCAGCTCAGGCGGCCGGTTGAGGCGGAGCCGTGATCAGGTTGATGGCGGAGAAGGCCAGGCCGATGCCGAACAACATGCCGATGGCCCAGATGCTGTCCGAGGGCCACTCGGCAATCAGCATGCCGCCGAGCACGGCGGTGACGATGCCGTCCAGCAGCACCAGTCCTCGGGCGGCTCCCTGACCGGTGGCGGCGGCGGCCAGTTCCATGACCCCCTCGAAGGCGAGCAGGAATCCCACAAACAGGGTGAGGCTCACTTCGCTGGCCACCGGGAAGGCCAGCACCCAGACACCGCCTCCCAGGTAGAGCAGGCCGGAGAGCAGGCGAAAGATCTTTCCCTTGGTGTCGGGTTCGCCGGTGAGCCGCAGCAGCTGGGATACCCCCGCAACCACCGATACGGCGCCGACAACGATGGTGAGCAGGGTGGCCGACACGAACGGCAGCACGATCGACAGCCCGGCTGCAGCAAACAGCAGGGCGGCGGTCACCCAGCGCAGGGTAGGGGAAGCGGGAACCGTCACCGAATCAGAGATGGAATAAGCACCACTTTAAATTGCCCGCCTGGCATTTCTGGTTGGGCATGAAGGTTTTGTGGTCAGCAAAACAGCACGCCCGTGTAGCAAACCATCACAGCTTCCGGCGCCCTTACAAGGGTCGCTGCAGCGTGGTTCATATCGCTAACCAATTCATCTGGGTGGATGGACTGCAGACGGTGCCAGTCGTCCAGGCCATGCGGGCTGGGTTGGTGTGATGGAAGGCGCACTGGACAAGCGGGTGTTCCGCTTTCTGGTCAATGGTTTCGATCAGGTGGGCCGCAATCTGATGAAGCTTCAGCTCACCTCGATCCTGCAGCTCGCCACGGAAGCCAACAGCGGCCGATATGGGCGTAGTGATGGCATCAACGACTACCTCTGGGGAGATCAGAATGTATCCTTCCCTCTGGGCTCCATTCAGAACGGTGGCGGTGTTTTGCAGGATGCCCTGTTCGCTGAGTCACCACCTGTGCTCTCCCTGGTGACCAAGCTGCTACCGAATTTCGGCCTCGAACAGTTGGCCGCACGCTCGATCAGCTGGTGGGCAATGAGCCCGGTGCTGCCCGATCCCCACAACCGCGTCAGCCTGCGGGGGGATCGCATCCAGATCACCTACCAACCCAACAACCGCGAGGCTCATGATCGCCTCGTGTATCGCTGGATCGACACTCTCAAGTCGGTGGTGGATTTGCAGGGCCTTAGCCATGAGGTGGCCAACCTCACGATTGCCAATGCCCTACGCATGGCCGAGGGACTGAAGGCCTCCCTGCGATGACCGCGCTCATCCCCACCGAGGCCAGACGTATGGCCGAGCGTGACTGCGGTCATGCGCCCTGGAGTCTGTGGGGCAGCTACCTGCCCGATCGCCAGTGGGGCACAGTGCGCGAGGACTATTCCGCCGACGGCGATGCCTGGCGCTCCTTTCCCCACGACCATGCGCGCTCGCGCGTTTACCGCTGGGGAGAAGACGGCCTGCTCGGCCTCTGCGATGAGCAGTGCCGCCTGTGTTTCTCCCTGGCCCTCTGGAACGGCCAGGATCCGATCCTCAAGGAGAGGCCCTTCGGCCTGGGCAACCCCGAGGGCAACCACGGCGAAGACCTGAAGGATTACTACTTTCACATCGCCAATACCCCCACCCACAGCTTCATGCGGGGGCTGTACAAATATCCCCAGGCCCGCTTTCCCTACGAGCAGCTGGTGGAGGAGAACGGCCGCCGTGGCCGCGATCAGCCGGAATACGAGCTGGTGGATACGGGTCTCTTCAACGAGGGCCGCTACTTCGATGTGTTCATCGACTACGCCAAGGCCTCTCCCACCGATCTCCTGATCCGCATCCGGGCGATCAACCGGGGACCGGAGGCCGCGCCGTTGAGCCTGTTGCCCACCCTATGGCTGCGCAACACCTGGGCCTGGGGCTATCCCGATGCCACTCGCCAACCGATGCGCCTGGCGGGGGAGCGGGTGATCACCCCCGCCCTGGCTGATCTGGCCTCCTATGAGTTGTTGTTGAACGGTTCGGGTCGCTGGCTGTTCACCGACAACGAGACCAACAATGAGCGCCTCTATGGCCAGCCCAACACCACTCCCTTCCAGAAGGATGGCTTCCACCGCCTCCTGATCGAGGGTGAGCAGGGCGCCATCAATCCTGTAGGGGAGGGCACTAAGGCCGCCACCCTGCTGCAGCACACCCTGGAACCGGGCGAAACCTGGACGGTGGAGTTGCGCTTGCGGGCTGTGGAGCAGCTGGATTCCGCTGCTGATTCAGCGCCGTTCGGCGATGCTTTCAATGCCTTGTTTGAGGCCCGCGAGCAGGAGTGGCAGGCCTACATGGAGCACCGCCTACCCGGTTTGGCCCCCGACGATCGGCTGATCCACAACACGGCCTTGGCCGGTCTGCTGTGGTGCAAGAAGTACTACGGCTGGAGTGTGCTGCGCTGGCTCGAGGGCGACCCCACCCAGCCTGTGCCTCCGCCACAGCGCCTGCACAGCGAAACGGCCCGCTGGAGTCGCCTGCATGCCCACGATGTGATCGCGATGCCGGATGCGTGGGAGTACCCCTACTTCTGCCAGTGGGACCTGATGTTCCACGCTGTGTCGTTCGCGATTGTGGATCCGGCCACGGCCAAGCAGCAGTCGATGTTGCTCCGCTCGCCCCACTACACGGCACCCAACGCCCAGACCCCTGCCTACGAGTGGGCTCTCTCCGACCCCAATCCCCCGATCGGAGCTTGGGCGGTGATGCGCATCTTCCAGATTGAGCGCAAGCAGGCCGAGGGAATGGCCGACTTCGCCTATCTGCGCAGTGCCCTGCGCAAATTGTTGTTGGAATACGGCTGGTGGGCTAACCGCAACGACCGCTCCGGCGACAATGTGTTTGAGGGTGGCTTCCTCGGACTCGACAACATCGCCGTGTTCGATCGCCGTTTTCCCCTCGCCGATGGCAGCCGCATCGAGCAGTGTGATGGCACGGCCTGGATGGCCTCGCTGAGTCTCAATCTGCTCAATATGTCTGTAGAACTCAGCCGTGATCAGCCTGAATATGCTGATCTGTGCGAGCGTTTTCTCTACGATTTTGTTAAGCTGGCGCTCACCCTGAATTTTGACTACGCCCGCGGTTACCTCAACTGGGATGACGACGATGGCTTCTATTACGATGTGATCAAGCGGCCGGATGGCAGCACCGATTATCTCCGCACCCGCTCGGTGTCGGGCCTGATTCCGCTGCTGGCGGTTGCCAGCTTCGACGTCGAGACGGTGGAGCGCGTGCCGGTGCTCGATGTGCTCAAGAGCATGGCCTGGTTCGCGCACGAGCGCACAACGCCGACCTGGCTGCAGGCCAATATGGGTCGCTGGCACAATGATCGTCTGCTGTTCTCCTTGGTGCCGGAGGAGCGGTTGCGGAGGATCTGTGAACGGCTTTTTGATGAGGAGGAGTTTCTCTCGCCCTATGGCATCCGGGCCCTGTCCAAGGTGTACGAAGAGAATCCCTACAGCTACTCCGAAGGGTCAGACAGCGAGGAGCTGCGCTACAGCCCGGCCGACAGCCCGGTGGCCATGTTTGGGGGCAATTCCAACTGGCGCGGCCCGGTGTGGATGCCGATTAATTTCCTGCTGATCGAATCGCTGCAGAAGTTTGCCCACTTCTACGGCGATAGCTTCAAGGTGGAGTTTCCAACGCGCTCTGGCCATTGGATCAATCTCTGGGATGCCTCGCTTCAGCTTCAGAGTCGCCTCGTCGGAATCTTCCGACGCGATGCCCTGGGCCGGCGCGCCTTCAACGGCGATGTGAACCTCTTTCAGGACGACCCCCATTGGCGGGACCTGATCCTGTTCAACGAATACTTCCATGGTGACAACGGCTGCGGTGTGGGTGCCTCCCACCAGACCGGTTGGAGCGCCGTGGTGGCGAAGATGATCAATCAGCTGCATCGTTATCCCACCGGTTGACGTTTACCCCAGAGCCTCAACGGCCCATCACGACTGTTGCCTCCAGGGGTGTGGGGAATCGATCGCTGTGAATCGCCTTGCGAACCAGTGGGGCCTGGTGAACGGCCCAAGCTTAATTTCAAGGTCATGAGGCGCTGGCTGCTCTCATTCCTCTCGCTGTGGAGGTTGTCACCACGCGGCGGCTCGCTTGCATGAAGGTGTTGCAGGTTGCGGCGCGATCGCATCGTTCTGCTTACCGTTCGACCATTCCAGTGTTTGCTCCATGACAGCCAGTCCCAGCATCAATCCCCTGGCTGGTCAGAGCCTCTCCACCTTGTTGCAGGGCAAGGTGGCCATTGTCACCGGTGGTAACAGCGGTATTGGCAAGGCCATTGTCGAAAATCTGGCCGAACTCGGCGCCAAGGTGGTGATCGACTACCGCTCCCATCCTGAGGCCACCGAGGAGCTGGAACGGGAGATTGGCACCTATGGCGGCAAGAGCTATGGCATTCAGGCCGATGTGTCGAAGCTCGATGATCTGCAGCGGCTGGTGCAGGAGACTGTCGCGAAATACGGGCGTGTTGACGTCATGGTCAACAACGCCGGCGTTGAGACCCGCACGTCGATCCTCAATACAACGCCCGATGATTTCGACAAGGTGTTGAACGTCAACTTGCGCGGTGTGTTCTTTGCCTGTCAGTACGCCGCCAAGCAGATGATTGCCCAAGGCGGTGGCGGCCGGATCATCAATATCTCTTCGGTGCACGAAGACTGGCCCATGCCGGAGAACACCCCCTATTGCTGTGCCAAGGGTGGGGTGCGCATGCTCACCCGCACCGCGGCTTTAGAGCTGGCCTCCCATGGCATCACCATGGTGAACGTGGGCCCCGGTGCCGTGGCCACTCCGATCAATGACTCCACCATGAACAACCCGGAGTTGCTGGCCAAGCTCAATGCGGCCATTCCCCTGGGGCGAATGGCCCAGCCGGAGGAGATTGCGCGGGTGGTGGGCTTCCTGGCCAGTGACGCTGCCAGCTACATCACGGCCACCACGATCTTTGCTGATGGCGGCATCATGCAGAGCAGCCCTGGTCTGTGAGTGCCGGCTGAGCTGAGGGGCACATGTGGATCAAGCGGGACAACACGAACCACTGGCGCCATCGCTTTTACCGCCATCTCTTTGGGGTCTGCCTGCTGGTGATGGCTTCGATGGCCTTTCCCTATCCACTGCGCCGCCTGGCACTCTCGGGGAACGCCCTCTTGATCGTGCTGCTGGCCTTTGAGCTGGGGCAGCCCGTGCGTCCCCGACAGACCCGGCGCCATTGGAGTGACATTCTCTACCGCTGGACCGGGTTGGCCGGTGTGGTCTTTCAGATCATTTGGATGGTCAGCCCAACGACCTTTTCCGTCGTGGGCTTTCCGGTGATGGTGGTGATCACAGCGTTCATCTCCTGGAGCCTGAAGCGGCTGTTGCTCTGCCTGGGCCAGGAAGCCCGCATCGGCATGGATGTGCTGGCGGGGGCCGTGGCGGGCTACCTGTTGCTCGGGATCAGTGGGGGGCTGTTGTTTGGGGTGATGGAAACGGTGGCCCCGGGTAGTTTTGTGAGCCATACCGACGGTGGGCGGGCCCTGCTGCTTAGTGGGCTCCCCATCAATCCCGCCGGGCTTCAGGTCTGGAGCCTCGATTTCACCCGGATCCAGTATTTCGCTTTGGTCAGTCTCACCACGGTGGGCTATGGAGACATCGTTCCAGCGATGCCTCCTGCCGAGATGGCGAGTGTGGCATTGAGCATTTGTGGCCCCCTGTATCTGGCGATCGTGATGGGCCTGTTAATCAGTCGCTACACCTTGCAAAGCGAGGCGGAGCAGCTCAGGGAGCGACCACTGGACGTT
This sequence comes from Cyanobacteriota bacterium, assembly GCA_041168785.1. Classification (GTDB taxonomy): domain Bacteria; phylum Cyanobacteriota; class Cyanobacteriia; order PCC-6307; family Cyanobiaceae; genus Cyanobium_A. The sequence goes on along the minus strand of JBEEKG010000153.1, from coordinate 76 downwards.
CCAGCCCCACATCCACGTTCAGGTGCTGGTTTGGACGACCGGTGATCAGCAGGGAGGCACGCTGACGGGTGGCAAT
>JBEEKG010000152.1:0-16370 GCA_041168785.1 Cyanobacteriota bacterium | reverse complement strand
ATGCCGTGCTTGGGATGGCGGTCGATCACAGCGTGCATGGCACGGTGGATGTGCAGCAGCATCCCGTTCTTGCGGCACCACTTGGCAAGACCGGTGTTGGCGGTAAAGCCACCGGTGATGTAGTCGTGCATGATGATCGGCTGACCCAGTTCTTTGGCGAACTCGGCCCGCTCGTACATCTCTTCAGGAGTGGCGGCGGTGCAGTTGAGGTAGTGCCCCTTCTTCTCGCCGGTTTCCTGTTCCGACAGCTTGACGGCTTCGGCGACGAACTCAAAACGGTTCTGCCAGCGCTGGAAAGGCTGGGAGTTGATGTTTTCGTCGTCCTTGGTGAAGTCGAGACCACCGCGGAGGCATTCGTAAACCACCCGGCCGTAGTTCTTACCGCTCAGGCCGAGTTTCGGCTTGATGGTGCAACCCAGCAGGGGACGGCCGTACTTGTTCATCCGGTCGCGCTCAACCACGATGCCGTTCGGGGGACCCATGCAGGTCTTGATGAACGCCATCGGGAAGCGGATGTCTTCCAGACGCAGGTGACGCAGGGCCTTGAAACCAAACACGTTGCCGACCAAGGAGGTCAGCACGTTGGTGATGGAGCCTTCCTCGAACAGGTCGAGGGGATAGGCGATAAAGGCGTAGAAGGCTTCCTTGTCACCAGGGACGTCTTCGATGCGGTAGCAACGGCCTTTGTAGAAGTCGAGATCGGTGAGGAGCTCGGACCACACGGTGGACCAGGTGCCGGTGGAGGATTCAGCGGCCACAGCTGCGGCGACTTCTTCCTTGGGCACACCTTCCTGGCCGGTGCACTTGAAGCAGGCCAGCAGGTCGGTGTCGAGGGGGACGTAATCAGGAGTCCAATACGTGTCGCGGTACTCCTTGACCCCAGCGTCGTACTTCTTAGCCATGAGTGATTCTCCGGTTGGGTCGAAAAAGGTGAATGGTTGTGGGTGCCGAACGGTTCAGCGCTCAGGCCTTACACCACTCAGTCCTTGGAACCCGTGAAACCGGCGCTGCCGTTCAGAGCCGGCTCCACCTCACGGTGGGGACGGGCAATGATGTGAGCGGCCACGAGGCCATCGCCCACGCGCTCACAAGCATCGGCGCCGGCGCGCACGGCTGCGTTCACGGCGCCGGTTTCGCCGCGCACCATCACGGTGACGTAACCGCCGCCGACAAATTCGCGGGCGATCAGGCGCACTTCGGCGGCCTTGGTCATGGCGTCAGCCGCTTCGATCGCGGGGACCAGACCCCGGGTTTCGATCATGCCGAGGGCGATGCCCATGGTTTCAGTTGCCATTACCTGCTCCTGGAGGAGGGGGGTGGAATGTTCGCTCGCAACCATGGTCGGCAGGCAAACCTCCCGTCAAGCCATTTGGGCCCGCCTGCCCATCACCGTTACCGCGTTTTCAGATAAGCCGCGCTGATCAGTGCATCACAAATCGTTAGGCAATGCTTGCCGATGTAGTGATAGCAAGGGTTTTGCGCGGCGCCAGCTCAGAGCGGCTCGGCATCAGCCACATAGGCCACGCCGCCGTAGTAGCGGAGCAAGGGCTGGATGCCTTGCCGCAATTGGGGCAGGATCTCGGCCTCACAGAAGACAATGACGTGGGCATTGGCCCCCAGGCCGCTGAAATCCATGGCCTCGGAAACAGATCCGTGGGGGCCCTTGCCGGTGACGTGCTTGATCACCGAGTAGCCCGGCGCTCCAGCGGCATCAATGGCCTTGAGCACTGCATCCAGTTCCCGTTCACTCAGAATCAGATCGACGCGTTTCATCGGTCAGGGAGCGGCGGGAAGAACGGTGTTGACCAGAGCCATGTAGATGGGGATGCCCACGATGATGTTGAAGGGGAAGGTGACCCCCAGGGCCGTGGAGATGTACAGGCTGGGATTGGCCTCCGGCACGGTCATGCGCATGGCCGCCGGAACGGCGATGTAGGAGGCGCTGGCACAGAGCACCACGAACAGCAGGGCATTGCCGGGCCCCAGACCCAGCCCCCGCGCAATCAGGACGCCCACCATGGCGTTGAACAGGGGCATCAACACCGAGAAGGCGATCAGGAAGGCTCCGGCCTGACGCAAATCCCGAATCCGCTGGGCCGCCACGATGCCCATGTCGAGCAGAAAGAAGCTCAGCGCTCCATAGAAGAGCTTGTCGCTGAAGGGCTCCATCTTGGTAATCCCGGCAGGGCTGTAGGCCGCCACCAACAATCCGATCACCAGGCTGCCCACCAGGAGGAAGACGGAGCTGTTGAGGCAGGCCTCACGCAGCACCGCTCCCCAGCGCATGCCCGGGGCATCTGGCCGCTTTTGGGGTGCAGCCAGGGTGACCAGCAACAGGCCCACGATGATTGCAGGCGACTCCATCAGGGCCAGCGCCGCCACCATGAAGCCATCGAAGGGCAGCTTCTGGGTTTCCAGGAAGCTCTCAGCGGTGATGAAGGTGACCGCACTGATCGAGCCGTAGGTGGCTGCAATCGCGGCGGCATTAAACCCATCAAACCGGGTCTTCAGCACCAGAAAGCTGTAGAGCGGCACCACCAGCGACATGACAACCGCCGCGCCGATGGTGGGGAGCACCTGTCCACCCAGGCCGCTGTGCTGAAGCTCCAGGCCCCCCTTGAAGCCGATGGCCAGCAAGAGATAGAGCGAGAAGAGCTTGGGGAGGGGTGACGGGATCTCCAGATCGGAGCCCACCAGCACCGCAATCACCCCCAGGAAAAAAAACAGAACCGGTGGGGAGAGCAGGTTCTGCAGGATCAGGCTTGAGTCCATGGCTACAAACTCCAGCGCGATCGCATCGGGCCTGTCGCAACCGTAGGCCGATCGGGGGAACGTGCTGTCAGCGGCCGCTCAAAAATCAGCACTGTCGACAAAAAACCAGGCATTTCTGCCTACGGTTTCCACGGAACCGGCACCCCTGGAGTCATTCGGGGGGTGGAATGTTCAACCCAGCCGGTTCCCCCCAATCTGGATCCGATCTGCGCTCCCTGTCAGGGCGTCTGGGAATGGCGGCCACGGGCTGGTGTTGCGACACAATGGCGTCCCCCGTGGACCATCGATGCCTGCGTTGGTCATCGCCAGTGGCAACCCCCACAAAGTGGCGGAGATCAGCGCCATGCTCGACGTGGTGGATCTGGAGGTGCGCCAGCAGCCCGATGGGCTGGAGATCGAGGAAACCGGCTCCACCTATCTGGAGAACGCCCGGCTCAAGGCTGAAACGGTGGCCCGGCTCACCGGCACCTGGGCCCTGGCTGACGACTCGGGCATCGAGGTGGATGCCCTCGGCGGTGCACCGGGCATCTATTCGGCCCGCTATGGCGCCACCGACCACGAGCGCATCCATCGGCTATTGAAGGAGCTAGGGGATTCCCTCTATCGGGGGGCCAGCTTCCGCAGCGCCATGGTGCTGGCTGATCCCTCGGGCACCATCCGGGCCGAAGCGGAGGGCATCTGCCGGGGGCAGATCCTGCGGGAGCCCCAGGGCCATGGCCCGGGCTACGACAGCGTCTTCTATGTGCGCGAGGCGGGCAGCTCCTATGCCCTGATGGGCCCGCACCTCAAGGCCAAATTGGGCAGTCGCGGCAAAGCCGCTCGGCAACTGGCCCCGGAGTTGCGTCGCCTGCTGGGGATCATGGGCTGAACGGGGTTGTCCCCGAACGGTTCAGCGCGCGCTGCTGTTGATGTGGTGGATCGCCCGCATGGCCGCCGCCGCCGCCTCTTCCACATCCCCTTCCTTCCCCGCCAGGGTGAGGCGTCCAAAGGCCCCCACCGCCTTCACATCCACCACGGTGATGTTCGCCGCCTTCTCGGCCTCGTTGGCCGCGATCAACACATAGCCAGCCGGCTCGGTTTCGAGAATGAACATGCTCATGCCGGCCTGGATCATCGAACCGCGGCGGTTCTGACGGTTGATCAAGACCGCGTGGTCGGGCGTGACAGCACGGATGATCTCCGTCCAACTGACCTCGGCGCGGCTGCGATCCTCCTTGCGGTTGCCGATCGCCTCAAGCACCACGTCGCCCGAATGGAGCACGTTGCTCTGGTCGCGGTGGTAGAGCGCCAGCGAGCCAAAGGCCCGCTCCACAATCATCTGACCAAGGCGCACGGTGCTGGCCTTGAGGGCAATGTCGGTGACCCGGTGCACGGCCATCCCGGGCGACACCTCCAGCCAGAGGCAAGCATCCCCGGGAATCGGCAGAAAACCCTGGCTCACCGTGCCCATGTAGGCAGCCAGTTGGGGCTGCAGAGAATCCAGAAAGACGTAGGTGCGCAGCTCAATCGACTGCACGTGGCTGGACTGGCGAGCGAGACGTGAGCCCTCGCTGTCAGTGGTGATGACACAGCTGGCCCCGTCGCTGTCGGAGTCCACCTGCGTGCCCGTGATCAAGGAACCCGATCTGGCCGAACCCATCACGGCTCTAGATGGAGCCCGACCAGCAGACTGGCCCAAGAGGCGCTCCTGCCGGCGACGGGTCGCCAGGTCTTCACGAGAGGGCTGGCGGGCTGGCAAGGGAGGAACCTTCAGGCAGCTGCCCGTCCATCGGCTCAGCTGCGGCAGGATCTTAACCCTGTTGCCCCCGCCCCTTGCCCATCCGGATGGAGCCGGTACCGTCCGGCCAACGTTGATGGGACGGGTCCATGGCCACCAGACGCACCAGCACTAGCGCCTCCGCGTCCAGCACCAGCAGCCGCACCAAGGCGGCCCAGGCCGAGCCCATGCCCCACAACGACTCCAGCGCCACTGGAGCAGTGCCCGAGTGGATGGCCCAGGCGGCCGCTCAGGGCGTCAAGCCCGAACAGGCCCTGGCTTTTATCGGGCTCGGACTGATGCAGAAGATGGCTGGCTCCGGGCAGGAGTTGCCCTGGATCTGGTCCGAGGCCGAAGACGGTGGCCAGGCCGATCTGGCGTCCCTGCGTCAGCGCCTCGAGCTCACCCAGCTGGCCCTCCAGACCGGGGCCCCCCTGACGACGGCGGAAGTGACCCAGCTGCTGGGGATCCGGCCTACCAGTGAGGTCGTGGAACGCGGCGGCCTCAAGGCCCGTCGCATCAGCCGCAACGTCTGGAAGCTGAGCCGACTCGACGAGACGGCCGCTCGCAGCGACGACGCCTTCCGCCGCCGCTTCTAGGCCAGCCCGACCAGCTTCATCGATTCGTCCCAGACGCCCTGGGCCGTGCCCGGGTTGCTGGCCTTGTCGGAGAGCTCCTGGCTGAACTGCTTGCCGCCCTGCTTCTGGCGGTTGCCCCAGCTCCAGTGCACTCCGGAGACCGCGAACGCAGGGTCGGCGACCACCTGGGCCACCCGCTCGCCCGCGAGGGCCTGGCTCACGTAGCCCCCCGTGATGTTCTTCTGGAACCAGGGAAAGATCTTCTGGAAGGCCTTGGGAGCATTCCGAAACAGCGGAGTGTCCGCCACGCATCCCGGATAGAGGGAGCTGAACACCAGTCCCGTGGAAGCGTGCAAACGGCGATGCAGCTCCTGGGTGGTGATCATGTTGCAAAGCTTGCTGTCCTTGTAGGCCTTTCCGGGCTTGAAGGGCTTGCCATCGGCCATGGCCACCGGCGCTTTGAAGCCCGCCTTGAAACCGGCCAGATCCCCAAGATCAGCAGGCGCAGGAATGGGAATCTTGCCCCCCAGCTCCTTGGAGTTGGCCGTGACGGTGCCTAGCACCACCAGCCGGCGCGACGCGTGGGTGGAGCGCTGCAGATCCGGCAGCAGCAACTGGATCAGCAGAAAATGGCCCAGGTGGTTGGTGGCCATCGAAATCTCGTAGCCCTGGGGGGAGCGCTCCGGTTCCTTGAGCCGGGGCTTGTAGACGGCGGCATTGATCACCAGGGCATCGAGCGGGCGACCCAGGGAGGCCACGAGGGTTTCCACCCCCACCCGCACGCTGTCGAGGTCGCCCAGGTCGATGCGCAGGTGGGTGAGCTGCCCGTGGGGGATTCCCAGCGTTTCGGCAGCGGCCGCCGCCCGCACCGGATCTCGGTTGGCGGTCACTACGTGCCACCCCCGGTCAGCTAGGGCCTTGGCGGCATTGAGCCCGACTCCCGAGGTGGTTCCGGTGATCAGAACCGTTCCGGCACCAGCAGCTTCGGCCATCGAACCCGTCGTGAAATCGGGCCCCAACCTACGGGTTGGAGCGACCGACTTCGGAGCTTTGCCACACCACCCGTAGGCGGTTGGGGGCTATCCACTGGTTCTGCTCCCGAATCAAACGCTGTTCCCCATCCACCATGAACAGATGGTCAAACCGCTCCCGGGCCTTGGCGAGCTTGGCCCGCTCCAGGTCGAGCACAGCGGCGAGCTCACCCTGGCGCTCCATCCGTTCCTGATAGGCCGTGGCGAGGCGGGCAAGGCTGACTCCAGCCACCAGCACCAGGCCAACCTTCACCGCCAGGCCGATGACGCTGCAGAGGAGCTCCTGCCGCTCGCTGGAGAGACCCTGCTGCATCGCGATGTCACCGCTGGGCATGGCGGTGGGCATGGCGGTGGGAGCTTCGCCGAACGCGTGGGCTGCCCCAGGGGTCGGCCGCTCCGGGCTCCCACGACGGGCAGAGCGTCCGCGGGCCTGACCGGGCTTAGGAGCGGAGGCCAGCCTGGCGGCTGGGGCAGGTCTATCCGTGGTGGCAAGTTTTGGGCCTGGAGTGGGGATTGGCGGCATGGTGACTCCAATGGACCAGAGCCCCACGGGGGCATGCACGCTTGTAGCGGTCCCGGCCCCACTTGCCAAGGGGCCGGTCAGGGCGCTCAAGCTTTGTAGAGGCTGAAGCAGAGGCGCACAGCCAGCACGCCCGCATGGGCGGCCACCACCAGGGCAATCAACACTTCGGCCTGGCTGAGTGTGGAAACCATGGCGCTTTGGGAATTGAAGGGATGTGCTCCATTCTTTGCCCTTCGGTGGCTACGGTCCACCCTTGCGCAGCCTTGCTGTCACAGCTCTTGATGGCGTTCCTGGAGATCACCGAACAGCAGATCCGCAGTCTGGATCTGGATAGCCTGCAGCCCTGGGTCGGCCTGGGGGCGGCTGAACTGGTGCAGCAGGCGGGTTCCCTGGAGCTCCACTTCCAGTGGCCCCGCGCCAGCGATGACCCTCGGGAACTGTCAGAGATTCCAGAGCTGCGGCTCTGGTCACTGCGGGCCGATGCGGAATGTCCTTGGTTACCCCTGCTGCTCGAGCGCAGCAGTGGCCAGCTCACCCGCCACGGGGCCATGCTGCTGCCCCACCAGTTCAGCCGCACGGAGGGCATCCGTTTTGCCCCCGAGGCCCTCGAGCTCTGGATCACCCACCGGCTGTTTGGTCTCGATGCCTGGGCCCGACAAAACGGCCTCAGCATCCGCCAGGGTCTGGCCCAGATGGCCGCGGTGCTCGGATTTGAGCTCGACACCAGCTTCTGGGAGCATCTGCCACCGACCTGATTACAGGCCCGAGCTGGCGGGCCAGGGCACAAGGGCCAGGGCCCGTCGGCCGCTATCCACAGCGAGGAGCACGGTGAGGGCCCGCAGCATCCACACCAGGGCGGCGTCGCTCACCCGGTCCAAACGGGAGGCGGACCAGCGGGCCGCCAGGGCTGCGGTGGCCCCGAGGGCGAGGCCCACGGGCAGCAATCCCCGACCATCCCCCAGAAACCTGACCGAGGCCACGGAAGCAGACACCAGCACGGCCAGGGTGCTGTAGCGGATCGCCAGGTGAATCGGCACCCGCAGAAACCGCACCATCAGCGGCACCATGACCAGTCCGCCGCCCAGGCCGAGCATGCCGGTGGCCAGACCCGCCACCCAACCCACGCCGGCGAGCCCTCCCCAATTCCAAGACGCCCCAGCCGACTCCACCAGAACCGGCTGGGAGCGAATCGTGAAGGCCAGCACCCCATACATCAGGGCCTGGAGGGCCAACAGCAGTCCACCGTGCACACCAAAGCCCACGTGACTGAACAGGGCCGCGCCGAGGGCCGAGCCCAGGGCAATCGCCAGGCACCCCCGCCAGGGCAGGCTGCGGCTGCGCAGGTGGGCCCAGGTGCCGCCGAAGGTGGTGGGCACGATGGCCAGGGTGCTGGTGGCCAGAGCCTGGTGGGGATCGAGGCCCATCAGCAGCAGCAACGGCGAATACACCAATCCGCCGCCGATGCCCAGCAACCCCGACAGCAGGCCCGCCAGGAGGCCCAGGGGCAAATAGGGCAGCAGGCTCCACAGCATCGGGGCAATCTGGGGCAATGCAGGCCCCCTCAGCATCCCCCATGCCGTTCCTACGCAGGCTGCCCACGAGCTGCCTGACGGGCGACTGGCAGATGGCCATCGATGGCTGGCTGCTGGAGCAGCGGGCACCGGCCTTTCGGCTCTACCGCTGGGAGCGTCCCACCCTGTCGCTGGGATTCCACCAACGCAGCCTCGAAGCCCATTGGGGCGAACTGGCGGCGTCCGGAATGATCGACCTCATCCGGCGCCCCAGCGGCGGCCGGGCCGTGCTCCACGCCGGCGAACTCACCTATGCCCTGGTCTGGCCGGAAGCCGTGGCGAGCCGCGAACAGGCCTACGCCCAGGCCTGCGGCTGGCTACTGGAGGCCTTTGCTCGGATGGGGCTCCCCCTGGAACCAGGCCGCCAGGCCCCCAGCTCCCAGCGCAGCAACTGCTTCGCCACCAGCACCCCCGCGGACCTGGTGCATGGCTGCGGCGCCAAGCGCATCGGCAGCGCCCAGCTCTGGCGGAGCGGCTGCCTGCTCCAGCACGGCTCCATCCTGTTGGACCCACCGTCCGAGCTCTGGGAGCTGGTCTTCGGTACCCCTCCCCCCCGGCTGCCATCCCTACCCCTGGACGCGAGCGACCTGGAGATCCTGCTCACCGACATCGCCCTCGCGAGCCTGCCCACGGCCGAAACCGGGAGCAGCCTGTGTCCATTGGACGCCGCAGAGCTGGCCAGGATCGCCGCCTGCCGCAGCCGGTATGGCGTCGAGATTCAGGGGTGAGGCCTCAGGACGTGGCCCTCGCCTCGCCCGAGGCCAGCATCGAACGCACCACCTGGGGAAGGGCCAGACCCAGGGGATAGGTGCCCTGACGCCGGGCTGCCTCGAGCAGGGGCTGAGGCAGGCGCAAACCCAACTTGGCCAACACCGCTTCCCCCAGCTCGGGGCGCTCAATCGTGCCACTGGGCAACCCGGCAGGACTGAGCACCAGCAAGCGCTGACGGCCGCTGTCCTCGAGTTGCTGCACGGCCTGCCAGAGGGGCGCCGATTCCTGGATCGACGGCAGGCTGGAGAGCGGCTGGATGTGGTCGCCGATCCGGTCGCTGTCCCAACGCTGCACGGGCAACTCCTGGAGCGGCCGGTCATCGATGACCCCCTGCCAACGGCCGCGATCGCACACCAGCAGCCAGTCGCCCTGATCGATGTCCGCGGTCTGGGAGAGGCGGATCTGGCTCAGCTCTCGCAACCGGCCCGACGCCTCCAGCACCCGGAAGCGACGGCCCGCCGCGTCGCGCACCTTGAGCTCGTTGAGCGTTTGCTGCAGGGCCAGCATCTGGCGCTGGTTGCGGGATGCCCCGAGGCCAAACCAGCCGAGCAACATCAACCAGGCGCCCCCCAGGCCCGCTCCCCGCAGCAGCAGCACGGCGCCCAGACCAATGGCCATGAGCGAGAGGAAGCGACCACAGCCATTGGCCACCTCCACCCCCCGCCGCTGACTGCCGCTGACCTGCCAGACCAGGGCCTTGACGATCAAGCCACCATCCAGGGGCAGGCCAGGCAAAAGATTGAACAGGCCCAGCACCAAATTGAGGCTGCCAAGCTGATACACCATCGCGCCCAGCAACGGCGACAGGTGGGAGGCCCCGTGGGTGCCCGCGAGCAATCCCAGCCCCAGCACGAGGCTCACCGCCGGCCCTGCCGCCGCCACCAGCAAGGCGCCGCGGGCAGTGCTGCATTCCCGCTCCACGCTGGCCACGCCACCCAGCAAAAACAACGTGATGCTGCGCACCTGCACCCCCTGGGCCAGGGCCACCAGTGAGTGACCCAACTCGTGCAGCAAAACCGAGACAAACAGGAGCACGGCCGTGGCCAGGCCCAGCCCCCACAACACCGTCGCGCTGACCGGATCCTTAAGGCTGAGGCTGTAGTGCTGCTGGAAGGCGGCCGTGGCGAGAGCCAGGATCACGAACCAGCTGGGATGGATGCGCAGGGGAATGCCGCGGATCTTGAAGAGTTGCCAGCCTTCCCCCACGGCCCCCCAGGGCGTCAGAGCGCTAATCCTAGAAAGGCATGCCCGCTGGCGCCCCTTCCCGATGACGCCCCCCCTGCTCAAGATCTGCGGCTTGCGGAGTGCCGAGCAGGCGGCAGCCGTTGCCCGGCTGGGGGTGGATGCGATCGGCGTGATCGGGGTGGAGGGCACCCCCAGGTTTCTGGAAGCCGGACTGCGGCCGATGCTGTTCGGGGCCGTGCGGGCGGCAGCCCCCTCCTGTCGGGGGGTGCTGGTGGTGGCCGATCCCGACGAACGGCAGCTGGACGAGCTGCACGCAGGCCGGGGCCACACGGTGGTGCAGCTGCATGGTGCGGAGACACCGGAGCGCTGCCAACAGCTGCGGCGGCAGCTTGGCTGTGAGCTTTGGAAGGCCCTGCGCATCCGCACGGCCGCCGATCTGGAACGCGCTGCCGACTACACCGGCATGGTGGACGCCCTGCTCCTGGATGCCTGGGTGCCGGACCAGCTGGGCGGATCGGGCCATCGCATCCCAATCGAGTGGCTGGAGCGATTTGCACCCCCGCTCCCCTGGTGGCTGGCCGGGGGCATGCGCGCCGATCGGGTGCAGGCCGTGCTGGCTCGGCTCAGGCCCACAGGCCTCGATGCCTCCAGCGGCGTGGAGCGCTCCCCGGGGGACAAGGATCTGGTCCAGGTGGCCGCGCTGGTGGCAGCGATCCAGCAGGTTTCAGGACCGACCGCTGGTTGAGAAACCCGATTGGGGTCAGGATCGGGGGACCCATCCTCTGGCCCATGCCTCGTCCCACCACCACCCCACCCCTCCGCCAGGCCCTGCTGCTCAGCCTGGTGGCGGCCAGCGCCCTGGCCGGGCAGGTCACGCCCCTCCAAGCCCAAGACCTGGTGGGCTGCCAGCTGGTGGATGGTGAGCTCTCCTGCGTACCAGGGGTCAGCGCCGATCCCCAGAGTCAAATTCGAGCCCTGCGCCAGCAGATCTCCACCGACCTGCAACAGGAAAGTGCGGTCCAGCAGCAGATCGATGGCTTGCAGCAACTGGAGCTACAGGGTGCGGCTGTGCAGGGGCAACTTCTGCAGGCCGCGGCGGTCGCCGACGCACTCGCCGCCCTTCCGCCCCAAGCCTTCCACTGGTACCGGCGCACACCCGGGGCCTCCCAGTGGCTGCTGATCGCAGGGGCTTCAGGCCCCACCTATGTGCTGCAAGCCGAGGACGTCTCGGCCCAGGTGATGGTGGTGGTGGCCGTGACGGTCCCCGGGGGCGTCGCGAATCGTCAAGCCTCCACGGTCGTGGGTCCGGTGCAGCCCTCACCCTGAGGGAGAGAACCGGGGGCCGGGAGCCTCGGTGGATTCAGGTGGACAGCACGGATTCCTGTTGCTTCACCAGCTCAAAGAATTCCGCCTTGAGGCTCGGGTCAACCCGGAAATCACCCCGCACCACCGAGTTGACCATGCTGGTCTGGGGCTCTTTCACACCGCGCCACTTCATGCAGTAGTGCTGGGCCTTGACAAGAATCGCCAGACCCTGGGGTTCGCAGAGACGCTCGATCTCGTCGGCGAGAATCATGACGGCTTCTTCCTGGATGTGGGGACGGGAAAAAACCCAGTCGGCAACGCGGGAGAATTTGGACAGGCCAATCACCCGATCCCCTGGCTTGATACCGATCCAGCAGTTGCCAAGAATCGGCACTAGGTGATGGGAACAGGCTGAACGAACGGTGATAGGGCCAACCGTATAGATCTCGTCGAGCTTTTTGACATTAGGGAAGCTAGCGATCTTGGGCTGCTCGTGATAGCGACCCTTGAACACCTCGTGGAGATACATCCGAGCAACACGCTCGGCAGTTTCTTCGGTGTTGTGATCATTGTCGATATCGATCACCAAACTGCGCAGCAGATCGCGCACCTTGCCAGCCACCTCGATTTCCAACTGATCCAGCTCACCATCCTTCAGGTGGGCTGAAATGTTGTCGTTGGCGAGGTAGGCCACGCCGGCTGCATCGAGGCGCTCGCGGATCCGCAGGCTCACCGGCAAGGGACCCGCGTCCGGAGCACTGGCGCGGGAGGGAAGACTGGACGGCAAGGTGGAGGTCATGAAGGGGCTCAGAACGCGCCGGCGGCCGGCATCAGGGTGAGATCTTCCACCACCAGAGTGGCGGGCTGTTGGGCCAGATACAGCAGGGCTTCGGCCGCCCGCTCGGCCTCAAGCATGGCACGGCGATCGAAGGAGCTGTGGACGGTTTCGCTGTCCCAGAGTGGCGTATTCACCGCACCCAGGGTGAGCGTGCTGACCCGTATCCCATGGGAGCGTTCCTCCGCCGCCAGGCAGCGCCCCAGGGAGCCCAGGGCTGCCTTGCTGACGCAGTAGGCACCCCAGTCGGGGAAGGCGTGATGGGCGGCATGGCTGCTCACGTTGATGATGTGGCCGCCCCCCGCGGCCCGGAGCCTCGGCAGCAGGGCCTGGCAGACCTGGAAGACGGCGGTCACGTTGAGCTGCATCAGCCGCAGCCACTGATCCAGGGGCATCTCCGCCAGGGAGCCCGTGTAGGCCATGCCAGCATTGTTGATCACCACAGAGGGGGTGAGGCCGAGCCCACAGAGCTGGTCCAGGCCCGGCGCAATGGCGGCGGCATCGGCCAGATCCAGGGCCAGGGTCTCAACGCGACGGCCCAGTGGGGCCAGCTCAGCCGCGAGGGCAGAGAGGTCCGCCTGCGAGCGGGCCAGCAGCAGCAGGTCGTAGCCGGCGGCGGCAAAGCATCGGGCTGCGGCAGCACCGATGCCCCGGGAAGCCCCAGAGATCAGCGCGACGGGAGTGGGATCAGGCAAGGTGCGGGCCTACGAACTGCGAGACGGGTCCTGGGCCTCACTCTCGAGATACCGACCCATGCGCCGAAACTTGGCATAGCGCTGGTCGATCAGCTGCTGCTCGCTGAGGAGCTGAAGCTCAGAGAGTTGCTCCAGCAGGGCGGTTTTGAGGGTTTCCGCAGCCTGCAGCGGCGCCCAGTGGTTGCCACCGGAGGGTTCCGGCAGCACCAGATCGACGATGCCCAGCTTGAGTAGGTCAGGGCCCGTGATCTTGAGGGCCTCCGCGGCGGTGGACGCCTTGCCGGCATCCCGCCAGAGAATCGAAGCGCAGGCTTCTGGGCTGGCCACGGTGTAGACGCTGTGCTCGAACATCAACAACCGGTCGGCCACGCCGATCCCCAGGGCGCCGCCGGAGCCGCCCTCACCGATCACGGTGGCCAAGATGGGCACCCGCAGGCGGAACATCTCGCGCAGATTGACGGCAATCGCCTCTCCCTGGCCCTGCTCCTCCGCCAGCACCCCGGCATAGGCGCCAGGGGTATCAATGAAGCTCAAAATGGGCAGGCGAAAACGATCGGCGTGCTCCATCAGCCGCATCGCCTTGCGGTAGCCACCTGGGGAGGCCATACCGAAGTTGCGGGCCACGTTTTCCTTGGTATCACGCCCCTTCTGATGGCCGAGTAGCACCACCCCCTGCTCACCGATGCGGCCCACGCCACCCACCAGAGCCCGGTCGTCACTGCCACGCCGATCGCCATGGAGCTCCAGCCACTCGTCGGTGATCACCTGGATGTAATCCAGGGTGCTGGGCCGCTGGGGATGGCGGGCCACCTGGATTTTCTGGGAGGGCGTCAGGGCATCGAAAATGTCCTTGCGGCGGCGAGTGGCCAGGGTTTCGAGCTGCAGCAGCTGCTGGCTCACATCCACTTCTGAATCCCGCGCCAACTGGCGGATCTGCTCGATCTGCTCCTCGAGCTCAACCAGCGGTTTTTCGAACTCCAGCAGGGCGCGTCGGGCCATGGCGGGGATGTCGGGAGGGGGAAGGGGAAAGCAACCCCAAAGGGGTTGGTGGGGTCAGGCCGAGGTGAGGGCTGGCTGGGTGCGATCGGCCGGAACGGGATCGGCAGGCAGGGCGAGGCCGAGGGTGTGGAAACCATGGCGCTGGGAAGCAGCACCAATCAAGTCCATTTTTTCAAGGGTGATGTTATTTCGGCCCCAGCTGAAGTTAGTATGGATCCCTTCAAATTCAAGCAGGATGGCCTCAGCAAAGCAGGCAAACATCTGACGTTTGGGGTTGTCCATCTCAGCCATTTCCATCATCTGCCAGGTGATATCGCTGAAGAATTCAACGATTCCTCCTTTGAGCACATGGATACCCTCCCCATTGGCCTTGGAGTCGAGGTTTTTGGGATAGCCGCCGTCGATCATCAGGCAGGGCGACTTGAGGTTCTCCGCATCAATGCTGAGGGTTTGGGGCAGGCTCGCCACCCAGACCACCACGTCGGCCTCCGGCAGGGCCTCTTCCAGGCTAAGGATGCGCCCACCGCCCAGCTCTTGCTGCAGATCAAGGAGTGGCTGGGGCTGACGGGCCACCAACAACAGCTCCTTCACGCCGGTGCGCTGACTCAACCAGCGGCACACCGCACTGCCAATGTCTCCGGTTGCTCCCACCACCGCCACCCGGGCCTGGGCCAGGTCGATGCCGAGCCGGGGTGCATTGGTTTCCACCTGACGACAAATCACCCAGGCGGTATGGGTATTACCGGTGGTGAAACGCTCCCAATCAAGGGTGGTGGAGCGGATCTGCTGCTCTTTGAGCAGGTTGAAATTCTCAAAAATGATCGAGGTAAAGCCCCCAAGGGCCGTGATGTCGATGCCATTTTTCTGGGCCAGCTCCATGGCGCTGAGCACCTTGCGCCGGGCCGTTTTGAACCGGCTCAGCATCTCCGGCACAAAACAGGAATCGATGTAGGCCCCATCGATCGTCTTGCCCGTAGCGCTCGTCACCTGAAGGCGCTCCACCAACTGGGGAGGGGCGCTGCACCACACATCCAGATCGCCGTCAGCGAACTCCTCGAACCCGAGGGTGCGGGCCTTGGCGCGGGCCTCCTCAAAGCTTGTGGAGTGACCGATCAGGCCGAACATGGGCAACCCCAAAGGATGTCGCGGACGCTACATCTTGCCACGCCTGCTCTGGCCAACCCTCAACCAACCAGGGCCGCTGCGGCCATCTTGGCGATCTCCCGGGAGGTGAGTCCCACTTCCATCAAGGCCTCTTGGTAGGAGGTGAGGAAATCGGCCATCAGGTCCTCCTGGTCCATGTGCAGCACGGCCGCATCACCGGCCACCTGCTCGAGCATTTTGCGCACCAGGGGCAGGTTGTCGCGGTTGGCCTGCTCCAGCTCCTCACGGCAGGTGTCCAGGTTGGCCTTGAGCCACTCCTGGCCGTAGTTGAGGTGGGTGTACTCATCCTTGACCACGCCTTCAGTGATCTTGCGGGCGAAGGGATCGGCGACCGGGATATAGATGTGGTAAGCCGAAATGGCAAAAGCTTCAATCAGGATGGCTTGAATCAACAGGCAAGTGGTCACCTTGCCCTCGGCCAGGGCCTTCTGGAAGTTGCCGTGGAGGGGAGCGAAGAATTCTTTGGCGAACGGCATGTCGGCCGTCACGCCGAGATTGTTGGCGCAAGCCGTGAAGCCCTTCATGTGCTTCAGCTCCATGCGGGCCAACTTGGCGAGCTCTTCGGCTTGATCGGGAAGCAGGGTGCCGATGGAGATGTAGTTGTCGTGCGCTTCTTGCTCGCCCTCGATCACGATGGCGTTGATGCGGCTGTAAGCGTCCTTGTAGGAGTCGGTGCTGAAGTCGGGCAGTTGGTCGGCGGCAAAGGCCTCGGACACGGCTGGGGAAGCAAGGGTGGCCATGGCTACCGCACGATCGGACAGATCCCTTGACTGTAACCACCTTCAGCGGGGATCTGGCCGCTGGCCTGGCACCAGATCAGAAGCCGGCCACGCACTGCGCAGCAAGGCGTCCAGCCGCTGCCGCCAGCCCTCCACCAACCGCTCAAACAACTGGGCCCCGAGGGCCGCCGCCGCGCCGCCGGCATCGCCGATCACCCCGGAACAGCTGAGCTCCTGGGTGAGCCACGCCAGAGGAGCTTGACCCTCCAGGCTCCACCCCTGGGGAATGGGGCCACCCAGATCGCCATCGCGGGGGCGGTCCGGGCCCACGAGTTCGGGGGCCAGATGCAGCATCAGGCTGGTTTCCGCCAAACCGGCATGGAGCCCAGCGGAACGCTCCGGCTCAGGGATCAGGGCCGCGATGCCCTCAGGTCCGCTCCAGAGGAAGCAGGGCAGCACGGCCAGC
>JBEEKG010000151.1:0-12610 GCA_041168785.1 Cyanobacteriota bacterium | reverse complement strand
AGCACCCGCCGTTCCCGCCACGATGCTGAGCTGCGCATCGACCACGGTGCGCCCCTGCTCAACATCACCGGAGAAACCGCGCCGCGGCTGCTCCAGCCGCTGCTGGAGGGGGGCTGGATCGAGCCTTGGCAGGGGGCCATTGCCCAGCTGCAAGGGGAGTCAACCCTGCGGCCCGGCCAGGCGGATGCCCTGGGGCTGGGCCAGCTCTACCGGGGCCTGGGGGGGATGGATCACCTCTGCCGGGGCCTGTTGAGCCTGGCCGGGAATGGCTGCGACACCCACTACGGCACCCTGGTGCGCCACCTCAGCCGGGAGGCTGGCCCCTGGCACCTGTTGGGGCGCAACCAGGAGCTGTTGGGGCAGGCCGACTGGCTGGTGCTGAGCAGCACCCTGCTGGCCCATCCCCGCAGCCGGGCGATTTTTGGCTGGGAGGACGTGCCCCTGCAGGTGGCCGCGGCACCCCTGGGGGACCTCCAGCTCGAGCACGCCCTCACCGTGATCGCCGGTATCCGCAGCGAGGCCCGCAGCAATTTGTTGGTGGTGCTGGATTCCAAGGCCGCCGGGCCCTGGCGGAACCTGCCTTTCAGCCTGCTCCATTTCGATGCGGCAGCCCAGCAGCGCTGGGGGCTGCAGCGGATCACGATCCAGCCCCAGCAGGACGGCCGCTGCGCCGTGGTGGCCCATTCCACCCAGGCCTTCGCCGCCGACCACCTCGATGTGTATGGCACCCACTCCGCCGTGGCCCGGATGCTCCAGTTGCCCCCGGATGAGGGGCGGGAGGACACCGTGATCGCGGCCCTCACCACGGCCCTCGAACAGGTGATGGCCACCTGGCTGCCCGGGCTGGATCTCGGCACGGCCGACTGTCAGTTGATGCGCTGGGGCGCAGCCTTCCCCCTGGCCCCAGGCTTGCCTTCCGAGTTGATGTTCTGTTCTCGCAGTCGGGTGGGTTTCTGCGGTGACTTCATTGCCGGGGTGGGCTTTGGTCGCATCGAAGGGGCCCTGCGCAGCGGCGAACAGCTGGCCCTCGAGCTCTGTGCCGCGGCGGATCGTTGCGTTTGATGCAGCGTTGCAACAGATCGCCCGCTCGGTAGCCCATGCGATTGCATCGCCCGGCTCGCAGGGTTATCTCTTGAATGAGAAGGCGTTCCTCCCGTCCGCCGTCCCGCTTGTCTGGGAGTGCGATGCGTCTTGTTCCCCCACCACTGCCCCTAACGCTGCCCCTAACGCTGTCCCTCCCACTGGATGCGGCGTCGGTCAGCGGCCGCGGTGATCCCCATGGCCCGCCCCGGCGGCGCAGGGGGAGGGCGGCGGCCCGCCCCTTCCTCCCTGTTGCTCCCCACCAGCAGCTGGAGGTGGTGAACCAGGCCGGCCGTTACTTCGCCCACCACTTCGCTGAGGAGATCCAACTTGAAGTGCTCGCCAACTCCATTGGGGTGAGTGCTGAATGGCTCGACCTCTGTTTCGACCATTGCCGCGGCAAAACACCTTTTCAGGCGCTGCAGCACTTTCGCCTCAGCCGTCTGTTTGAGGGCATTGCCGAGCAACCCCAGACGACCCTCCAACAACAGGTGCACCGCTGCGGCCTGGCCTCGGTGATGGCGGCCAATCGCCTGTTTGAAGAGCTGTTCGGCATCGGGTTGGCCCCGTTCCGCCGGGTCTGCCGGAGGGCGGCGGCTGATCGGCTGTTGCACCGTCATCGGCTCTGATTCCTGGAGTTCCCCGTCCCTGCTCTGATCGGCCTGGCCAGTGGCCTGGGGGGGATCTCCTGCTTGGGTCTGGCGGTGATGCTGTTGCTGTTGGAGCGCACCTTCACGGCGGCTCCCTCCCTGCAGGCCGCTCCGGCTGGTACCTGGCAAGAGGGCACCTCCTGCACTGTGGTGGTGCCCGCCTACAACGAAGCCGACAACATCGCCGACTGCGTCCACGCCCTGCTCGCCAGTGAGCCTCCCTGCGAGCGCTGGACGCTGGTGGTGGTGGATGACGACTCCAGCGATGCCACGGCCGACTTGGCCCGGGTGGCGGCGGCGGGGGATTCCCGTTTTGCCCTGCTCCCCGCCGGGCCCCGTCCGCCCGGTGAGCGCTGGGTGGGCAAGAACTGGGCCTGTCACCGAGCTTGCCAGGGGCTCGACAGCGACTGGGTGGCCTTCATCGATGCGGACGTGCGGGTGGAGCCCGGGGCCCTGCGGGCTGCCCTGGCCGATGCGATCGCCCACGGCTCGGATCTGCTCACCCTGGCGCCCCGGCTGCGTTGCGGCTGCCTGGCGGAGTGGCTGGTGCAGCCGATCATCTCCAGCCTGCTGGGCCTGGGTTTCCCGATCCAGCGGGCCAACGACCCGGCCGACCCCCTGGCCTTTGCGGCGGGTCCCTTTCTGCTGTTCCGCAGCCAGGCCTACCGCGCCATCGGCGGCCATGCCGCAGTCGCCGGCGAGGTGGTGGAAGATCTCGCCCTGGCGCGGGCGATCAAGGGACAGGGGTTGCGGCTGCGCTACTTGCTCGGCCTCGACTGGCTGACCCTGCGGATGTATCGCGATTTCGCCAGCCTCTGGGAGGGCTGGACCAAGAACTGGCTGCTGGGTCTCGACCGCGACGTACCCAAGGCCCTGGCCGCCGGTGCCCTGGTGTTTGAGCTCTATGCCGTGCCCTGGCTGCTGCTGCCGCCGGCCCTGGTGCTGGCCGCGCTGGGCCCGGCTTCCCTGACCTTCCTGCCCCTGACATTGGCGCTGCTGGCGATCGCTTTGCAGTTGGCCATTCGCTTCTGGAGCCGCCGCCGCTTTGCCACCCCGCTCAACTGGTGGTGGCTGGCGGGGATCGGCGGGCTGGTGATCGGTGCGATCGCTCCGGTGTCGGTGTGGAAGACCCTCAGTGGCCGCGGCTGGACCTGGCGGGGGCGCTCCTTGCAGAGCGCGGGCTAGCGCCATACGTTGAGGGCTCCACGCCATCGGGGTTGCCCCAGGGATGCAGAGCCCATTCGGCGATTGGTTGCCCGAGGTGGTGGTGTTCCATCCCACCCGCTTTGAGGAGGCCGAGTGGATCGTGCACCACGTGCGCGAGCGCAAAACCGTGGTGGTGCATGCCGGGGCGATGGAGCGCAGCGAGGCCCAGCGCCTGATCGATTTTGTGGCCGGCGGCGTCAGCGCCATCGACGGCCAGGCGGAATGCCTGGATCCGCTCACCTTTGTCTTCGTGCCCGAGATCGTGGCCCTGCGGCGCGATCCGGGGGAGCCCCCCTCCTAGGGTTGGCGATCACCCGGGAGTGGGCTTGGTTCCCCGTCTGCGTCGCGTCCTGTACTCCTTCGGGCCCGTTCTGATCGTTGCCAAGCACCTCGGCTGCCTGCTGCTCTTTTGGACCGGCCTGGGGATCGGGGCAGCCCTCTGGGCCCTGGCGCTCTATCTGGTGCGGATGCTGGCCACCACGGCCATCTATCACCGCTTGATCACCCACACCAGCTATCGGGCTCCCCGCCCCGTGGCCTGGATTGGGGCCGCCGTGGCTGCCTCGGCTGGCCAGATGGGCCCCAGTTGGTGGAAGGCCCACCACCTGGCCCACCACCGCCACGTCGACACCGCCGCCGATCCCCACACCCCCCTGGCCCCTTCGGCGGGTTGGCGCGGCCTGTGGCGTTCCCAGGCGGGCTGGCTGCTCAGTTCCAATTTCTTTCCCACCACCCTGCCGGCCGATGTGGAGGCCGATCTGGTGCTGCGTCTGATCGACCGGCTGCACTTCGTTCCGGTGCTGCTGCTGGCGGGCCTGTCCTGGCAGCTGGGCGGTCTGCCCTGGCTGGCGGCCTTTTGCTTGAGCGGCACCCTGTTGTTCCACGGTGTGGCCAGCGTCAATTCCCTGGCCCACTTGCTGGGGGATCAGCCCTTTGCCACCGGTGACGCCAGCCGCAACAACCGGTTTGTGGCGCTGATCACCCTCGGGGAGGGCTGGCACAACCTCCACCATGCCTTCCAAGCTTCCGTACGCCAGGGCATCACCCTGCACGACGGACGCCCGCGGCTGCTGTTGGATCCCACCTACCGTTTCATTCGGCTGCTGCAGCGCTTTGGCTGGGCCTGGGATTTGCGCATCCCGAGTGAGCGGGCCTTGCTGGCCCGGGCCGCCGATTGAGGGGGCTCGGGCCAGCAGGCCAAGGTGCTGCTGAACCTAAATCGCCCCAGCCACCAGGCTGAGCTGCAACCAGCATCCCCCGGGGGCCAGTTTCTCCACGACCACGGTCTGGAGGCGGTCCTGCGCCACCAGATGGGCAAACGTTTCGGCGTCATCGCGGGTGCTGAACCGGGCCGCTTGCACCTGCAAGGGCACGCTCTGCTCCCGCTCGACGGCAGCGCGGACCCGATAACGACCAGAGGGATCAGCCATGGCTGAATTCTGCAGCCAATTTCCTGGAATCGCGAAGGCCTTCAGAGTTTCAGAGAATTTGTGGGGTGGTTGGCCTCAGCGGGTGGGCACCCGCCGTCCCTTCCAGGTGATGGCCCCCCGCTCCAGGTTAAAGATGGCCAGCACGAAGACCCCCAGGAAAAACAGCACCGGCACTGGAAAGATCAGATTGATCCAGCCGAAGCTGCCAACCCGGCGCGTGATCACGAGCAGTTGCAGGGCATAGCCCCCGTAGAGCACCAGGTTGGGGGCGAGGGCTGCACTGCCCACCATGGGCCAGTGCAGCAACGCGGCAGGCAGGCACCAGGCCGCCCAGAACAGGCCAGAGAGCCACAGCAACACCCCCAGCATCCGCGGCCAGCACACCTCGCCGGCGGCGGTGGCGAAGTTCTTGTCGAAGCCCACCACCATGTCTCCCAGGCCCCCTGGGTACATCCGGTAGGCGAGGGTGCCGTGGCCGATGAAGGCGCTCACCGGCAAGCCGGCGGCCTCGTAGCGGTGGGCCAGAAACCAGTCCTCCACCACCTTGTCGGCCACGGCGGCGTGGCCGCCGATCCGCTCGTAATCCCGGCGGCTGGTCGCCATCGCCGGCCCGAAGGCCACCCCTACCCCGGCCCCCAGGGGCACCGCCATCAGTCCCACCAGGTTGAACAGCACCGAGAGCTGTTCGTAGGGCCGTTCGGTGCGGTGGAAGGGTTGCACCGACACGAGGCCGCCATGGCGCTGCTGGTTCGCCACCAGCTGGGCCAGGAACGTCGGCCCGGGTTCCGTGTCGGCATCCAAGAAAACCAAGAGGTCGCCCTGGCTGTGGTCGGCACCCTGCTGCAGCGCCCAGGTTTTGCCGCACCACCCCACCGGTAGCGGCGCTGCGGGCAGCACGGTGACGCCGGCGGCCCGGGCGAGGGTGGCGGTGCCATCGCTGGAGTGGTCATCGATCACGATCACTTCCAAGGGTTGGAGGCTCTGGCGGGTTAGGGCCGTCAGGAGCTGGGGCAGGGTGAGGGCCTCATTGCGAGCGGGGATCAGCACCGACACCCGTGGCTGCCCCTGGGGCGTGAGCGCGGGGAGGGCCGGCATGCGCAGGCACAGAAACCAGCCCAGCAGCCAGCGCACCAGCAGGGAAATGGCCAGGAGATCGAGGGGGGGCATGGCGCTCAGGCTGTCGGGCTCATGGGCGCAGCAGCTCGGCCACGAGTGCATCGAGGGCGGCCGGATCGCGCATCAGCTGCTGGTGGGTGAGCACGGGCACCGACTGGCGTGGCCCCACGGGCAGCACGGCACGCCAGCCGGGCCACACCATCAGGTCGGCGGTGCAGAAGAAGCTGGCACAGTCCACGCTCCGCAGGGCGTCAACGTTGTCATTGAGCTGGCGCAGCAGGCGGCTGCCCAGTTTCATGTCGGCAACACCGGCCAACAGCCAGCGGGGCCACGGTTGGGCGGTGAGGGTGCCCTGCTGGGGGCTGCCCACGCTGATGAACCGGCGGGTGCGGCGATGCCCCCCCGCCAGTTGGATCCAGGTGCGCCCGATCAGTCCCCCCATCGAGAAGCCCAACAGGTCGATCGGGGTGTCGGGGCCGAAGGCTGCTTCAATGTCGCGGCCGAGCTGGTCGGCCAGCGCCCTGATGGGGGTGGTGCCCAGGCCGTGGGGCAGGTGGGGGATGAGCAGCGGAGCGCGGCGCTCGCCCAGGTTTTGCTCGAGGCGACGAAACAACCGCGGTGTATCCCACAGCCCGTGCACCAGCACCAGAGGGGTAGGGCTTGCCATGGCTCCAGGCTAGGCAGCCCAGCCGCGCCCATTAAAAAACCGCCCCCGAGGGGGCGGTTGGGGAAGGCAAAGGGGGCCTAGCCCTCAGTAGCGGTTGCCGCCGCCGCCACCGCCGTAGCCGCCACCGCCACCGCCGCCGTAGCCGCCGCCGCCGAAATCGCGACGGCCACCGCCGCCGCCACCACCACCACCGCTGCCGCGGGGCTCAGCTTTGTTGACGCGGATGGCGCGACCCATCCACTCAACGTCCTGAAGGTCTTCGATGGCCTTGGCTTCTTCTGCCTCGCTGGCCATCTCGACAAAGGCGAAACCGCGCTTGCGTCCGGTGTCGCGGTCGAGGGGGAGGCTGCACTTGCTCACCTGCCCGTATTGGCTGAACAGGTGCTGGACATCTTCCGCTTCTGCATCGAAGGAAAGATTGCCGACGTAAATGGTCATGAACTCAGAAACTATGAATTGATCCTTCGACGGCCCAAGAGAAAGTGGTCAGCTCGCTAGAGAGAAATCTTTGAATCACCGATTAGCCTACAGGTTGGTGGGCGCGGCCCGATCGGCCAACCCTGGCTAGGGATGGGGGGCTCCATGCTCCGCCGTTCCATGTCGAAATCCCAGCTCAACGCCTTCATGGTCAAGGTGGATGGCGATGCCGCCCTCAAGGCCCGGGTGGATGCCGCAGACAGTGTGGATGCGGTCGTGGCGATTGCCCTGGAGCAGGGCCATGTCTTTTCGCCAGCGTCCTGGGCCCGCTCCCAGAGGGCCTGAGGCCCAATCAGCTCCAGGCGCTGAAGGTCACCGGCTCGTACTTGGCGATGCTGATGCGCCAACCCCGCAGGGCCAGCTGGCGCAGTTCGGCCTGCAGGATCGCCGTTTCCGCCCCGCCGATCCAGTTGGCCTTGAGCAGCGGTAGCCGCTCGCTGATCAGCTCCAGGGGCATCTCCAGCAGCAACAGGCTGTCGTCGCCGGCGGCCCGCTGGATGGGCCCCTCATCGCTGCGTTGCCACAGCCGCAGCAGCAGCTCCAGGGCTAGGCCCCGACCTTCCTCGCCCGGGTCTGTGGGTGGGGCGCCGGGGTCGGTGTTGGCCGGATCGGTGTTGGCGGGATCGGGGGCCTCAACGGGCCGTCGGGACTTGCCATTGAGGGGCAGAAGCCGTTCGCCGTTTCGCTCAACCAGGGCCAGGGCCAGCAGATAGGGAGCATCGGCCATTGAAACCTCGGCGAACCTCAATACCTTGGCGAAAGGTGTGGCTCCGGTGTGGGAATTGACACGGAACGATTGCCGTTTCGGGATTCATCACGGCTGCTTTTCTTTTTTGGTCTTGGCTTGGTCCGAAACCCCCCATGGGTCCGAATTTCGGAGCTAGGTTCGCTCTTGTTCGCGATCGACTCCGTTCGGGAGTGTCACTGTCATGTCGAGTATCGCCGCCCAGTTGGAGTCCTACCGCTCGGCCTTGGCTGAAGCCACGGCACGCGGTGACCAGGCCGTGTCCCGAAAGATCGAGCAGCAGATCAAGGATCTGGAGGAATTTCAGGTTCGTCACCCCGAAGAAACCGAGGCTCCAACACCTTTTGAAGTGTTCTGCGACCTCAACCCCTCCGATGTCAATTGCCTCGTGTATGACGACTGATTGAGGCCAATTGTCCCCATCCGGGGGTAGACGGACCGGCCTCAATTGGCCATCACATCCACGCTTTTGATGGCGGGTCCTAGCAGGTCGGTGAACCTCTCCAATTGCTGTTGGCTTCCCATCGCCACCAGCATCTGGCCGGGAGCTAGTCGGGTATCCCCCCCGGGATTGGCAATCAGTGAGGGACCTTCCGGGTTGGCGCTGGCCCCTCGATAGAGGCGCGGCTCGCCACCGTTGATCGACTTCGGCGGCACAATCGCCAGCACCAGGGCTCCCGAGCGGGCACCGAGCTGGAGTTCCGCCAAGGAGGCCCCATTCAGGGATCCCAGATCGGCGGGATCACTGCTGAGGAGAAATTCCTCCACCTCACAGTCTGAGCCCACCAACAGATCCATGAAGGTCACGGCCAACGGGCGCAGGGCCGTGGCGGCCATGGTGCGGCCTCCGCTCACATAGGGGCTCACCACCTGGTCGGCTCCCGCGAGGCGGAGCTTGCGCGCGGCCTCTTCGCTGTCAGAGCGGGCGATCAGGCGGCAATGGGGGGCCATGCCTCTGGCGCTCAGCACCACGTAGAGATTGGAGGCGTTGTTGGGCAGGGCCGCCACCAGCGCCCGGCAGCGATGGATGCCCGCTTCCACCAGGGTTTCATCGAGGGTGGCATCGGCCATCAGCACCGCGAGTCCCCGCTCCTCGGCGGCTTCGCGCCGCTCCACATCCATCTCCACCACGAGGAGGGGGACGTTCTCCCGGGTGAGTTGTTCGGCGATTTCGCGGCCGATGCGGCCATAGCCGCAGAGGATCACATGGTTGTGCATGGTGGAGAGCCAGCGGCGGAAGCGGCGCTCGCGCAGGCGCCGGAAGTATCCGGATTCGGAGAGGCCCAGCACCCCCTGGATGCTGATCTGCACCACGACCAGGCCGCCCAGGATCAACAGGGTGGTCACCAGGCGGCCTCCGGCGCTCAGGGTCTGGGTGTCCCCATCGCTGAACCCCAGGGTGCTGAGGGTGATCATCACCATCCAGTAGCAATCGCCCCAGTCCCAGCCTTCGCTGAGCCGGTAGCCGATTGCGCTCGCATTCACCAGGAGGGCGAGGGCCAGGGGAGCCCGCCAGGGCTTGCGGTTGCGCGTGGAGGGGGGTCGTCGGGGCCTGAGGCCCCAGGAACGCTTGGCCATGGATCTGGATCCGGGGCTCCAGATCACTGGGCTCAGGTTACGGGCTGTGGGCTGATCCCGAACATTTCTGGGCGTTGTCAGCCGATCGGCGGATGGTTCCGTTAACCCTGAAAGGTTCTTTCCGCAGGGTCGCCTGGATGGGCGCGACGTCGGTTGTTGATGATCGGCATCCCGAGCTGCTCAAGGAGAGCGGCCAACGGGAGGTGTTCTGCGGGCTCACCTCGATCGTGTGGCTGCATCGCCGCATGCCCGATGCCTTTTTCCTGGTGGTGGGCTCCCGCACCTGTGCCCACTTGGTGCAGAGCGCTGCTGGCGTGATGATTTTCGCCGAGCCCCGCTTCGGCACGGCGATCTTGGGGGAGCGGGATCTGGCCGGCCTGGCCGATGCCAATGAGGAGCTCGACCGGCTGGTGAAGGATCTGCTGGAGCGGCGCCCCGAGATCCGCACCCTGTTTCTGGTGGGCTCCTGCCCCAGCGAGGTGATCAAGCTGGATCTGGCCAAGGCCGCTGATCGGCTCAACACCCAGCTGCGCGGCCGGGTGATGGTGCTCAACTACAGCGGCAGTGGTATCGAAACCACCTTCACCCAGGGCGAAGACCAGGCCCTGCTGGCGATGGTGCCCCTGATGCCCGCCAGCGATGTCGACCAGCTGCTGATCGTGGGCACCTTGGCCGATGCGGTGGAGGATCGCATCGTGCAGCTGTTCGGCCGCCTGGGGATTCCGGTGGTGACCAGCCTGCCGCCGCGGCGCTCCACCGAGCTCCCCCCCATCGGTCCTGGCACCCGGGTGCTGCTGGCCCAGCCGTTCCTCTCGGCCACGGCCCGGGCCCTGGTGAGCCGGGGAGGCCGTCTGATCGCGGCCCCCTATCCCTTCGGGGTGGAGGGCAGCCGCGCCTGGATGGCGGCGGGGGCGGCGGCCTTCGGCGTGGCCCCCGCCCAGGTGGCCGAGGTGCTCGACCCCCTGGTGGAGCGCGGCCGGCGTGCCATCGCTCCCCATCGGGAGCTGTTGGCGGGCAAACGCCTCTTCCTGCTGCCCGATTCCCAGCTGGAGCTGTCGTTGGCGCGCTTCCTGCAGCGCGAATGTGGCATGGAGCTGGTGGAGGTGGGCACTCCCTACCTGGATCGCCAGTTGCTGGATCCGGAGCTGGCCCTGCTGCCGGAGGGCACCCGGATCAGTGAAGGGCAGGACGTGGAGCGCCAGCTGGAGCGGGTGCGCGCTGCGCGGCCCGACCTGGTGGTGTGCGGCCTCGGCCTGGCCAACCCCCTCGAGGCCGAGGGCATCGCCACCAAGTGGTCGATCGAGCTGGTGTTCAGCCCCATCCACGGCTGCGACCAGGCCGGCGATCTGGCCGAGCTGTTTGCCCGTTCCCTGCGCCGCCGCGCCGCCCTGTCGTTCGCCTGAACCGCGTTGCGCCTCAGCGCGTCGCTTCTCTCCCGATTATCTGCTGGCTCTGCCCCGATGGAACTCACCCTCTGGACCTACGAAGGCCCCCCCCACGTGGGCGCCATGCGCATTGCCACGTCGATGGAGGGGGTGCACTACGTGCTGCATGCCCCCCAGGGAGACACCTACGCCGACCTGCTGTTCACGATGATCGAGCGGCGCGATAAGCGCCCGCCCGTCACCTACACCACCTTCCAGGCCCGCGACCTGGGCGGCGACACCGCCGAGCTGGTGAAGCGCTCCATCAGCGAAGCGGTGGCCCGTTTCCAGCCGGAGGCCCTGCTGGTGGGCGAGAGCTGCACCGCCGAACTGATCCAGGACCAGCCGGGTGCCCTGGCCGGCGGCATGGACCTGGGTGGCATTCCGGTGGTGAGCCTGGAGCTGCCGGCCTACTCCAAGAAGGAAAACTGGGGTGCGGCTGAAACCCTCTACCAACTGGTGCGGGGCCTGCTCAAGGCCCAACTGCCATCACCCGGTTTCGAGAAACCCTCGCCCCAGCGCTGGCAGCAGGAGGGCCGGCGGCCCCGGGTGAATCTGCTGGGCCCCAGCCTGCTCGGCTTCCGGTGCCGCGACGATGTGCGCGAGATCACCCACTTGCTGGATGGGCACGGCATTGATGTGGCCGTGGTGGCACCCCTGGGGGCCAGGCCGGCCGACCTGATGCGCATCCCCAGCGCGGATGCCAATGTCTGCCTCTATCCGGAAGTGGCAGGGCCGCTGTGCAGCTGGCTGGAGCGCAGCTTTGGCATGGCCACCGTGCGCACGGTGCCGATCGGCATCGGCGCCACCACCGCCTTCCTGCAGGAGATCTGCGGCCTGCTGGGCCTCGAGCCCCCCGCCGTCGGCGAGGCCGACCGGCGCTCGCGCCTGCCCTGGTATTCCCGCTCGGTGGACTCCACCTACCTCACCGGTAAGCGGGTGTTCATCTTCGGCGATGCCACCCACGCCATCGCCGCCGCCCGGATCGCCAGCCAGGAGCTGGGGTTCCAGGTGGTGGGCCTGGGCACCTACAGCCGTGAGCTGGCCCGGGAGGTGCGGGCCGTGGCCCAGGAGTTGGGCCTGGAAGCCCTGATCAGCGACGACTACCTCGCCGTCGAGGCGGCCATGGCGGAGGCGGCACCGGAGCTGGTGCTCGGCACCCAGATGGAGCGTCACAGCGCCAAGCGCCTCGGGATTCCCTGTGCCGTGATCAGTACACCCCTGCACGTGCAGGATGTGCCGGCCCGCACCTCGCCCCAGATGGGTTGGGAGGGGGCCAACGTGATCTTCGACACCTGGGTGCACCCCTTGATGATGGGGTTGGAGGAGCACCTGATTGGCATGTTCCGCCACGATTTCGAATTCGTTGACGGTCACCTCAGCCACCTGGAGGGGGCCAGTTCCCCCTCGCGGCCCGCGGAGGCCGAACGGCCCGGTGCGGAACCGGTAGGAGCCCCGGTGGCCACGGCACTACCCGGCAATGGTGCCCTGGTGTGGAGCCCGGATGGTGAGGCCGAACTCGCCAAGATTCCCTTCTTCGTGCGGGGCAAGGTGCGCAAGAACACCGAGGCCTATGCCCGGGAGCGGGGGCTGGCTCTGATCGATAGCGAAGCCCTGTATGAGGCGAAGGCCCACTTCAGTTCCTAAATCATTTCGAATCACCGCAATCTCAGGCATGATCTCAGCCGTGATCTCTGCCTGGGGGTGGCTTTGGCTTGCTTCGGTTTAGGTACTTTCACTCATGCCTATGTGTGTGGATCCGCATGAATGTGGTAGGGATGTTTCGCTTTACGCGCCTGGCCCTCTTTGGGCATCCCGACAGCGTTTGGATGGCTGAAGCCTGTTCCTTGCGTTGGGGTTGACCTGGCGCTTCCCTCCAGCATGACGACCACACTGACGCCTCCCCAGCTCTCACGTCCCGACGGTGAGGGCAGTGTGCAGGTGCATCAAGACGCCGCGATGGCGATCGAAGAGGGAGCCCTGGTCTTGGCCGTGTATGGCAAGGGCGGCATCGGCAAATCGACCACGTCGTCCAACCTGTCGGCAGCCTTCTCGAAGCTGGGCAAGCGGGTTCTGCAGATCGGTTGCGATCCCAAGCACGACAGCACCTTCACGCTCACGAAGAAGATGGTGCCCACGGTGATCGATATCCTTGAAACTGTTGATTTTCATACCGAAGAATTGCGGCCCGAAGACTTCGTGTTTGAGGGCTACAACGGGGTGATGTGTGTGGAGTC
>JBEEKG010000150.1:0-3795 GCA_041168785.1 Cyanobacteriota bacterium | reverse complement strand
CCTCAGGGGACCCCAAACTCAGACCGCGCGCCAAGGCAGAGTCCACCAGGCGCCAGAGGCGCTGCAGGAAGCGGAATTGGCCCTCCACATCGGCGTCGTCCCACTCCAAATCCTTCTCGGGTGGAGCCTTGAACAGGATGAACATGCGGGCCGTGTCGGCACCGTATTTGTCGATCACCACGGCTGGGTCGACGCCGTTGTACTTCGACTTCGACATTTTTTCGTAGAACGTCTCCAGCGGCTCGCCGCTCTGTGGGTCGCGGGGATCGCCGGGATCGGTGACATCGGCTGGGGCGATGTATTTGCCGGAATGGGGGTTCTTGTAGGTGATGCCCTGCACCATGCCTTGGGTAAGCAGGCGGGTGAAGGGTTCATCGAAGCCCAGTAGGCCCCTGTCGCGCAGCACCTTGGTGAAGAAGCGCGAGTAGAGCAGGTGCAGGATCGCGTGCTCGATACCGCCCACGTATTGATCAACCGGCAGCCAGGAATCGACGGCCTCGCGGCTGAACGGAAGGGCGGTGTTTTGGGGATCGCTGTAACGGAGGTAGTACCAGCTGGAACACATGAAGGTGTCCATGGTGTCGGTCTCCCGTTTGGCCGGCTGACCGCAGCAGGGGCAGTCCACCCGCCACCAGCTCTCCAGCTGGGCCAGTGGCGACCCGCCCTTGCCCACAAGGCTGGCGTTCTGGGGTAGTTCCACCGGCAGCTGTTCGGCCGGAACCGGCACCACACCGCAGCTCTCGCAGTGGATGACTGGGATCGGGCACCCCCAGTAGCGCTGGCGGGAGATCAGCCAGTCGCGCAGGCGGTAGGTGGTGCGAGCTTCGCCCCACCCCTCCTGCTCGGCCGCTGCCGTGATCGCCTCCTTGGCCTCGCTGCTGGACAGGCCATCAAAGCGACCGGAGTGAATCAGCACGCCAGCTTCGGTCCAGGCGCCACCCTCGTAGGCGTGCTCATCACTGCCCGCAGGGATGAGCACCTGGCGCACCGGCAGTTCGTACTGGCGGGCGAACACGAAGTCGCGTTGGTCGTGGGCCGGCACGCCCATCACGGCGCCTGTGCCGTAATCGGCCAGCACGTAGTCGGCGATCCAGAGGGGGATCAGCTCGCCGTTGGCTGGGTTGCGCACGTGGGCACCGAGGGGCACGCCGCGTTTGGGCCTGTCGTCGGCCGTGCGTTCCTGCTCGCTCTGACGGCTCACCAGATCGCAGAAGGCCTCCACCTGAATGGCCTGCTCAGACCTGGTGAGCGAGGTCACCAGGGGATGTTCGGGTGCCAGCACCACGTAACTGACGCCAAAGATCGTGTCCGGGCGGGTGGTGAACACCGTGATGCGCTGGGTGGTGTCGTGGCCCTCGGCATCGATCACCGGGAAGCTGAGCTCGGCACCGGTGCTGCGGCCGATCCAGTTGGCCTGCATGGTGCGCACCCGCTCTGGCCAGCCCTCCAGCTTGGGCAGGTCGTCGAGCAGCTGGTCGGCGTAGGCGGTGATCTTCAGGAACCATTGGCGCAGCTTGCGCTTTTCCACCAGGGCGCCCGAACGCCAGGAGCGTCCCTCGCTGTCCACCTGCTCATTGGCGAGCACCGTCTGATCGATCGGGTCCCAGTTCACTGTGGCGTCTTTCTGGTAGGCCAGGCCTGCCTCCAGGAACTGCAGGAACAGCCACTGGGTCCAGCGGTAGTAATCGGCGTGGCAGGTGGCCACCTCCCGATCCCAGTCGATTGAAAGCCCCAGCCGTTGAAGCTGGGCGCGCATCGACGCGATGTTCTGATCCGTCCAGATCCCTGGGTCGATGCCCCGTTCGATCGCGGCGTTTTCTGCCGGCAAGCCAAAGGCATCCCAGCCCATGGGGTGCAGGACGTGCTTGCCGCGCATGCGCTGCACCCGGGCTACGACATCAGTAATGACGTAATTGCGGACATGGCCCATGTGCAGGTTCCCTGAGGGATAGGGGAACATCGACAGGGCGTAGTAGCTGTCGCTGGCGGCCACGTCCGGCCCGGTTGGCGTGCGGTGCTGGCCCGCGGCCGTCCACCGCTCTTGCCAGCGGGCTTCGAGCGCCTGGGGTTGGTAGCGGGGGGCGTCGCTCACGGGAGCCAGGGCTGGATCAGAGCTGTGATCGTGCCACAGCCCTCTGGGGAGGGGGTGCTCAGCCCAGGGCGCGGATCGTGTTTGCTGCCGCGCGAGTGATCAGCGTGAGGGGGCGCCCTTCGCCTTGACTCAGGGCCAAGTAATGGAGGTCCTGCCAGTGGAGCGTTCCCTCCAGTTCCCCGACCCCAGACACCTGAATGGCCACGGGCGTGCGGTGGCGGATCAGGTCCTGCAGGTGGCGGATGCTCGGCTGGGATGTATCGAGGGCGGTGGTCCGCTTCTCGAAGAAGCTCTGCATAGGATTTGCACGTGGCTGCGCTCGCCCCATCGTGCTCCAGTTCAGCAAATATCAAGGTCTGGGAAACGATTTCCTCATGCTTGATGGCCGCAGCGCAGCCATTGGCGATGGCTGCATGGGGCTAAGCCAGGAGCGGATTCAGCGGTTGTGTGACCGACGCTTTGGTGTGGGTGGAGATGGGGTGATCCTGGCCCTTCCCCCCCGGCAGGGCGGAGAGCTGCGGATGCGGATTTTCAACGCCGATGGCAGCGAACCGGAAATGTGCGGCAACGGGATCCGCTGCCTGGCTCGTTTTCTGGCTGATAGCGATGGCGATGGGCCGGGCCGGCAGTGGCAGATTGAAACCTTGGCGGGCCGCATCGTGCCCGAGCTCCAGGCCGATGGCACCATCCGGGTGGATATGGGTGCACCGTTCCTCGAGCCCGCCACCATCCCCACCACCCTGGCCGTTGGCGAAGCCGGTTTGCCACAGGGACAGCTGGAGGCTGGCGGCATCACCTTTGCGGTTGGTGCCGCCGGGATGGGGAATCCCCACGTGGTGATTCCGGTGGACGACGTGGCGGCCATCGATCTGGAGCGTTGCGGTGCCGCCCTGGAAGTCGATCCCGCCTTCCCCGCTCGCACCAATGTCCACTTCGTACAGGCCCTGAGCCCAACCCACCTGGTGATGCGGGTCTGGGAGCGGGGCGCCGGCCCCACGCTGGCCTGCGGCACCGGCGCCTGCGCCACGTTGGTGGTGGCCCATCGGTTCGGATTGGCCGAGCGACGGGCCCGGATTGATCTACCCGGCGGCCCCCTGGAGATCGACTGGGACCCTGCCAGCGACCACCTGTTCATGACCGGTCCGGCCGTTGCGGTGTTTGACGGGGTGGTGACGCCCGAGCTCTGGGGCGATGACCCCGCGGACGTCTCCCTGGACGCCGTTCCCGACGCCGTGGCCTCCGTGGATTGCGCCAGCGTCTGCGTTAATGGCTGCATCCGACCTGAGGCCTGTCCGTCCGCAGAGGCCCGCGCCCGGGTGCAGGCGCTGCTGAACAACAGGTCTCTGGACGACCTCGTGGCCCTGGCCACCGAATCCCTCGAAACTCGCACCAGGGCTCGCTTCGAGCGAACCATGCCCCCTGGCGGCTAATGGCATCTCCGGCCCTGGCGAGCTACTTCGACACCAGCGCCACTACGCCGCCGTCCGAGGCCGTGCTCCGAGCGATGGCGGACGTGCAGTCCACGGCCTGGGCCAATCCCTCCAGCCTGCATGGGCCCGGGTTGGCCGCTGCCGAACAGCTCGAGCGCTCCCGGCAGACCCTGGCGATGCTCCTGGGTTGTGATGCTGAGGAGCTGGTGGTGACCTCCGGCGGCACCGAGGCCATTCACCTGGCCCTCCTCGGAGCCGCCGCCCGGCTCCAGC
>JBEEKG010000149.1:0-4784 GCA_041168785.1 Cyanobacteriota bacterium | reverse complement strand
GGGTCACTGCTGGCAACGGAGCGCTCCGATCTCAGCTGGTTGCAGCGTGAGGGGCCTTGGCAGCTGCTTCGGGCGGTCGCCAGCCCGCCGGTGCCATGACACCCATTCCGTAATTTCCCGGTTGCGGAATCACCAGTGGCCGGGCCTGGTTGGAAAGCGAGGGGTGAGTGCCCCTGCTGAATCCAACTGTTCCGATGACCACCCCTTTCAACACCCGTGTCCGGCCCGATCGCCCCATCCCAAGCCGTGCCCTGCAACAACGCAACCAGCGGGTCAACCAGTACCGCGCCCTGGTCACCCCGATTGCGGTGCACTACTGCCGCCGCTGCCCCGAACCCCTCGATGATCTGCTGCAGGTGGGCCTGCTAGGCCTGCTGCGGGCTGCCGAGCTCTATCAGGCCAAGACCGCCACTCCGTTTGAGGCCTTCGCCAGGCCCCACATCCGGGGGGCGATCCTGCATTACCTCCGGGATTCCGCCCAGGCCGTGCGGCTGCCCCGTCGCCAGATGGAGCTCCACGACAAGCTGCGCCAGCTGAGGGCAGGCTGGTGCGCCCGCCATGGCGGGGAGCCCAGTGCGGAGGAGCTGCGGGAGGCTTTGACTCTCAACCGTCAGCAGTGGCAGGACCTGCTCAGGGGACAGGCCATGGCCCGTCCGTCAGCGCTCATGACGGCGACGGAGGACACCCTGGCAGCGGCCACGGATGGTGAAGAGAGCTGGCTGGACCCGATGGGTCCGGAGCCAACGCTGTTGGTCCAGCTCTCCCGGCTGGAGCCCTGCCTCCGGCTGGTGATCCAGAAGGTGGTGCTGTCGGGGTGGACCTATAGGCGCACGGCAGCCCTGTTGCAGGTGAGTCCGATGACGGTGCAACGACGCCTCAAGCGGGGACTTGCCCAGCTCAAGGATGCGCTGAACTCTCCGCTGGCGGAACCGTCTGGATCGTCGCGCCTGCCTAGCCGTTCCCCGACCCGGCATCCCGTTGCATCTGCTGCTCCAGCGTGCTGATGGCTGCGCTGACGGCTGCCAGTTGCCGTTCCACGCCATCCCGCCAGAACCGCAGCATGCGCAATTTGCGTTCCTGATGACGCCGCCAGCTGCTCTGGCCACCTTCGTCGCCGATGCCGCAGCAGCCAAGGGGGGGAAGCATGAGAAAGTGGAAGAGTGCCCGGAGGTTCTAGCGACCCCGGTGCGTCACCCGAGTGCCGTGTTGCCCGCCCCAACGGGTGTTTCCCCAGCAATGGTCATGAAGCACTGCTGGATTCGACGCCCCTGGCCGCTCCTGCTGGTCACTGGACTGCTGGGCCCAGGGGTGTTGGTCCAGGCCCCAGCGGCCATGGCCTACGTGGCCCTGATGGCCGGTCAGCAAGCCCGGCCCCTCCAGGGCAGCTTCAACCAGGTGCCCGTGCTGCACTCCAACCAGCCCGAAGAGGTGGAAGGCGAGGGCATCCTCATCAACACGGCCCCGGGCTACGCCTATGCCGCTGAAACTGGCCAGCCCCTGCGCAACGCCGAATTCACCTTCAACGGTGAGTTCGGCGTTCACATACACCACAAGTATTTTCCCCCCAATCGGGGCCGGCTCTCCGCTTCTGGGCGGCGTCCGGAACTCACCCTGGGGCTGATCCTGATCAACCCCGGTGGACGGCCCGTTCACATCCGTTTCGAGAATGGAGCGGTCCGCAACAGCTTCGAGGCCCCCTACCTGCAGCAGTACAAGATGGGCGTTCGGCCCTTGGGTCCGAGGCCCTGGAACACCGGACCAGGGGATGCCACCGCGATTCAGGTGTTGCGGGGCCGCCTGGATTCCAAGCTCAGCGAGGAGATCACGATCCCGGCCCGCAGCCGCATCGTGTTGTTTCACACCCAGCTGCCGGCCCTGGGCATTGCCAATGCCTTGCTCAAGGGTCGCAGCGATGGACCCTTCCAGATGGCCGTGGTTGCGGCCAAAAACCCCCAAAGCGACTGGGAGCTGTTATCGGTGCTCGACCAGGGCCGGTTGGCCCCCGGTCGGGTCTACCTGAACCGGATCGCCGACATCAATGGGCGGCGCGTGTTTTCCCGGGTGGGGGGTGTCGCCATCGGCGATGCCTACCAGGCCAGCCTCAGCCACGACCTGGCCACGCAGGGGCCCTTGCACGTGCCCCTCACCAGCACCCATCGGCACAATTTCGGCACCCGGGAAGTTCAGGTGAACCCTCTGGCCAGCCGCATGGTCGACTCTTCCCTCGACAATGTGGGCACCTACGGCGTTCGGTTTGATGTCGATCTCAACCTCAAGGGCGCGGGGCCCTATGAGTTGGTGTTGAGCCACCCCTCCACCACCGGGAGCAGCAAGCCCTTCACGGCCTTCCGGGGCTCGTTCCAGGTCCGCACGGAAGAGGGCCTCCAGGAAATGCACGTGGGCCTGCGTTCTGGCCAGAGCGTGGCGCTCACCACCTTGAATCTGCGTGCCGGAATGTCGAATCCGGTGCGGGTGAGTCTGGTGTATCCCGCCGATGCCACACCCGGCCACCTCCTGAGTGTGGTGCCGGCAAGCCAGATCGCCATGGTGCAGGACCGCGAGCGCCAGCTCGAGCTGGCGCGCTCCGCCGCCAGCAGCTCGGCTGCGGCCCGCCCCTCCAACCTGCCGGCACTGCCCGATCCCGACGCGGCCACCACCGGTGCTCTCCCCAGCCTGCCCCCCCTAGTACTCCAACCCGGCACTCCGCCCCTTCAACCACTCCTGGGTCCCTATCGCTACATACCGCCAGTGCCGCCGCCGCCGCCGCCGCCGGCACCTGCCCGGCCGTCCCAAACCCGCTCTTCGGCACCGTCCCCGGGTTTGGCGAGTGACTCCCTGGTTGATCGCTACCAGCAGGCCTTGGAAGCGCAGCAGCAGATGATGCGCGGCTTGATGGGCCGTTAGGAATGGCTGAAAAGGAGGATCCGCGCCGGCGCCGCTTCAGCCTGGAGCTTTCGGTAGACCTGCTGGACAAAATCGATGGCCTCAAGGCTGAGCTGGGACTGCGCAGCCGTGGGGACCTGGTTGAGCGCCTGCTGGGTGACCTGTTCCGCAGTGACGATGACGGCGCGGACAGCCTTGATGACAGCGCCAGTGCGGACCCGGACCAGGACTCCGCTGCCCACTCGCCTGACACCTTCAACGAGCAGGGGGCCCTCGTTCTGGTGACCCGAGGAGTCGGGGGCACACTCACCCTGGATCTCGAGGATTCCGACATCGACTGGGCGGAGGCCGGTCGGGCCACCATGCCCCCACCACGTTCAAGTGGCATTGATCTGCCAGGGTTTGTGCGGCGCCAATCAGACCAGCTCAAGCGCAGCCTCCATCCCCGCCGACCGGACGTTCAGGCCACAGTGGAACCCCTGCCCCAGGTGGGCGGGGAGTTGATTGCCCAGGCGTTGATGCGTGCGCGCACGCACTGGGTGGAGCTCTACGGCAACGACGCCAATGACGCGGTGCTGGAGGCCGCCATGGTCTGGATTGCCCAGGACATCTGGCCCCAGAGTGATCAGAGTGACAACAGGCCTTTCACCTGGTCATTGGCCTGTGACGTGGTGGCCACCACGGCACCGAGTTGGGGGCGGGAGCCGGCCAGTTTTGAGCGGGTGATGGTGATGGCGGGGCTTCTGGAAGACCCATTCAGCACCTCCACCCTTGAACTGCGCTTGCCCACGCTGATCCGCCGCTTTGTGCACCGCTTCCGCAAGCGCCGTAAGGGAACCTCCTTCCAGACGCTGGAGCACACGATGACCCTGCATGGTGCGCTGAAACTGTTGAACTTGCCCACGGCCCCGGGCCATCGTCTCACCCTGGGACAAATCAGAGATGCCTATCGGGATCTGGCGATGAGCAACCACCCTGATGCCGGCGGCAGTGAAGACAGCATGCGCCGCCTCAACGAGGCCTACCAACTGCTCAAAGAGCTGTACCGCAATCAGTAGCCCATTGGCCGTCTCAGGCCAGTGACACCATTGGACCGAGGAAGAGACTGAGCTGAGACTGTATGGAGGAGGGTCGCTCGTTATCGGTTGCGGCCGCTTGCGGTCCGATGTAACGGCGATCCCTCTCGCTAGTCCTCGGATCGGATGGCCTGATCGTCCTTTGGCTCTAATGAGACTAGATGCAAGTCTCATATTAAGCATTGGCTAGGACCGAAAAGATTCATTGGCGAAGGTGGGATTTTGATAGGCGCTTCTTGGTCTCGGGTATCTATTCCACGGATTGTGATGTGTCTGTTTCTGAGTTTTATCTGAGACGCTAGAAACTCATGCCGTCGTTACCCTGGCCGCGTCGCCACGGGCTGTTTGCCCTGGCGTTGCGAGTTCGGCTGTCCTGGATGAATAAAAACGCAAAAAACGCGTGATTCTGTCTGGTGCTTCCGGGGTAATCGCTGCTGCGAGCCCAGGAACATCCGTTTCTGCATTCAGCCCTGTCGGCTAGGCGGAGCCGTCCTTTGGCCTGTCCAAGGCGATTTTAATCGAATGTCCAGTTCAGCTTGTTGTCCCCAGAATGCCTGTGAGGCCAGGGTTTTTTAATCTGCGTATCTGTGTCATACACAGGTACGCAGTTTGCGATGAAGGATTTTCTCGTGCCTGGCGCCCTTGGGCTCGCCCGTGGAGTTGCATTCACTGGCCAGCCGACGGGCCTGGCTTTATTCCCAATTGTGCTGGTTGGGCCTTAGGTCAAGACTTGAGATTGGACTGGGCTTGTACTACTGAGAATGCTCAAGTGGTGTTGCCCGGCGCCCTCGCTGCTGAGCCTCGCCCTCGTTGGCTGAGATGGAC
>JBEEKG010000148.1:0-9302 GCA_041168785.1 Cyanobacteriota bacterium | reverse complement strand
GCCTTCTGGCCCAGGGCGGAAGAGCCCTGGGCCAGAACAGGACCGGTGGCCAGGGCTACGGCAGCCAGCCAGAGGGGCAGACAAGCGGCGTTGATGGCTGACTCCGGTCTCAGTTGACCAGTTTGGTGTCAATGACGTGGAGATAGCGTCGTTCGCACTCCTTGATGATGCGCACGGCTTCGGAGGGCTCCAAGAAGCCGTTCACCTTGCAGGTGCCGGGCTTCTTGAGGTCCTTGTAGTGCTCCCAGTAGTACTGGGTTTCCTTCACCCACTGGGGGCCGAGGTCGGTGTAGCTGGTGATGTGGTCCATGCGCTTGTCGTCCGCCAGCACGGCGATCACCTTGTCGTCCACCTCACCGCCATCGTCGAAGGTCATGATGCCGATGATGCGGGCCTCCACCAGGGAGCCGGGCACCAGGGGTTCGGTGACGCCCACGATCTCGATGTCGAGGGGATCGCCGTCTTCGTCCCAGGTGCGGGGAATGCAGCCGTAGGCGAAGGGGTAGGCCAGGGAGGAATAGCCGACGCGGTCGAGCTTGAGGTGGCCGGTCTCGGTGATCAGCTCGTATTTGTTGATCGTCATGGAGTTGAGCTCCACGATGGCGTTCAGACGCAGCTCGGCTTCATCGGCAAAGGCCGGCAGCACGTGCAGCAGGTTGAGCATCGTGCGGCTCGGGGCGTGGTCGATGTTCGCCATACAGCGGGATCCAAACGGCAGGGGCGCATCTTACGGAGCGCCATCCCGGCCCCCGTCACGACTGCTCCAGCAGCAGCTCCAGCTTGGTTCGCAGGTAGCGCAGGAAGGGGTCTGCGCTCAGGGGGCTACCGCTCACCCGCTGCACCAGCTCCTCGCCATTCACGCCGCGGCCCAGCGGCCACACCCGTTCGGCCAGCCAGTGGCGCAGGCTGGCCTCATCACCGGCCGCCACTCTGCCGGCGATGGGTCCCAAGTCCCCCTCCATGGCCTCGGCCAGCTGGGCGCTGATCAGGTGACCGAGGGAATAGGAGGGGAAGTAGCCAAACAGGCCCTCCGCCCAGTGGATGTCCTGCAGGCAGCCTTCGGCGTCGTTGGCGGGCTGAACGCCCAGCAGCTCCTGCATGCGCCGGTTCCACTGCTCGGGCAACTCCTCCACCGGCAGGTCCTGCTCCAGCAGGGCCAGCTCCAGCTCAAAGCGCAGCACGATGTGCAGGCCGTAGCTCAGCTCATCGGCCTCCACGCGGATCAAGCCGGGACTCAGGGGGTTGAGGGCGCGCCAGAAGCCGCGGCTGCCGCCCCAGGGATCGTGGCCCAGGCCGGCACAGAAGCGGGGATGCCAGCGCTCGGCGAAGGCGCGGCTGCGGGCCACGCGACATTCCCAGAACAGCGACTGCGACTCATGCACCCCCATGGAGGTGGCCTCCCCCAGCGGCCAGGGGAAGTAGTGGTCGCCGCTGCGGGGTAAGCCCTGCTCATAGAGCGAATGGCCCCACTCGTGGGCCGTGGCCAGAAAGGCGGAGAGCGGCTGGCCCGGCACCACCCGGGTGGTGATGCGGAAATCGGCCGGCCCCACGGTGCAGGAGAAGGGGTGGGCGGAGCGGGACCGCTGGCAGAGGTTTGAGTCATACCCCCAGCTGTCGAGCAGGTCGGAGCAGAGCTGCTCCTGCAGGGGCTCAGGTAGATCGGCGGCGGAGGGCTTGGCGGAGCCGCTGGCGGCCACCTGCTCCAGAAGCGCCGGCAGCTCGGTTTTAAGAGGTGCAAACAGCCCGTCCAGGCGCGCCTTGCTCACATCAGGTTCAAAAGGCTGGGCCAAGATTTCCCAGGGACTGCGGGCAACCGGTTCGGCGGTGGCCAGCTGGCTGGCCTGCTGGCGGCGCAGGGCGATCAGCTCCGAGAGGGCCGGGGCGAAGGCGGCAAAGTCGTTGCGGGCGCGAGCGTCCTGCCAAACGGCGTTGCCGCGGGACTGGGCCTGAGCCAGGGCGCTCACCAGTGCCGGATCAAGGCAGCGCTGGCGCTCCAGCTCCAGCCGCAGCAGCTGCAGGTTGCGGCGGTGCGGGGCTGGGGCGTCGGTGGGGAGCTCGGCCTCCGCCTGAGCCACCAGCGCGGCGTAGGCATCACTGCTCTGGTGCGCATGCAGTTGTCCGGCCACCAGGGCCAGCTGCTCCCCACGCCAGGCGGCACCAGCGGCGGGCATCACGGTGTTCTGGTCGTAGTAGAGGGC
The DNA here is from genome assembly GCA_041168785.1 of Cyanobacteriota bacterium. Taxonomy (GTDB): domain Bacteria; phylum Cyanobacteriota; class Cyanobacteriia; order PCC-6307; family Cyanobiaceae; genus Cyanobium_A. Next base: position 7,104 of record JBEEKG010000148.1, on the reverse strand, counting down.
ACTGCTGATCGAGCCCAACAGGCGCGTCTGGTGCAGGTGCTGACGAAGCTGAGCGAAGGCGGTACCCGAGGCAGGCATGGGGGCGTCAGGGCCGGAGAGGCCAGCATGGCGCGTGGGACCAACCGAGCAGGATGGTTCGGGAACAGGCCCCATCCAGCGGTCTCCCACCAGCCGTAAAGGGGCCTACTTTGAGATTGAGGGGAGGGCTGGCGCCAACCCGAACCTCCCCCCCAGAGAGTCCGGCCAGGGATGTCCCCGAGCCGGTGCGCAGAGCGGAGGTGTGCCCAAGATGCGTCAACCCGATCGCGCCCCAGACCAAGGCCATGATCCGCAACCGGTGCTAAGGCGCCCCCCACGGGGCGCCTTTTAAACCCGGAGTGTTGGCACGCTCAAGTCGACTGGAGCTGGGCGAGCTGGCTCTGGAGTCGCTGGCGAAACCTGGTTTGTACCAGGGCACAGAGGTCGTCGACCAGCGCCCCCTCGGCACTCCAGATCGTGCGAACGCCATCGCGCTCGCAACACACCAAACCCGCCCGCTGCAGCTGGCCTAGCTGGCGACTGATGTGCGACTGGGAAAAACCGGTGGCCGCGATCAGGGCAGCCACATCCATCGGCCCCTGCCTTAGCTGGCAGAGCAGCTGGAGCCGGGCCGGCTCACTCAGCAAACGGAAGAACTGGCTGTACTCCTCCAGCAACTGGGGAGACGGGAAGGAGCCGGTGGCAGCCACGGCAACAGCATATGACGCTAAACGCATTATGCTGCCAGCCACCTGGATGCCGCGAGTCCCGCTTTTATGCGGCTATCGTCATAACAACGCCATCCCTTGGATCCTCGCCGGTGGGTTCGCCGCCATGACGCTCCCCGCTTCCGCCGCCCCTGCCCTCGACCTCCGCGCCGCCGCCGGTGGCGGCACGCTGCTGTTCCGCCAACTCTTTGACGCCGACACCGGCACCTTTACCTACCTGCTGGTGGACGTGCCCAGCCGCAAAGGGGTGTTGATCGATTCGGTGTACGAGCAACACGGCCGCGACCTCTCCCTCATCCGAGAACTGGGCGTCGACCTGGTGGCAGCCATCGACACCCACGCCCATGCCGACCACGTCACCGGCAGTTGGCGAATGCACCAGGCCACCGACTGCGCCATCGGCCTGGCGGCGGCGGTGGGGGCAGAGAACGTGAGCCTGCCGCTGCATCACGGCGACAGGGTGGCCTTCGGCGGGCACCACCTGGAGGTGCGCAGTACCCCAGGGCACACCGATGGCTGCATCAGCGTCGTGCTGGATGACCACTCCATGGCCTTCACCGGTGATGCCCTGCTGGTGCGGGGCTGCGGCCGCTGCGACTTCCAGCAGGGCGACGCCCACACCCTCTACCGCTCGATCACCGAGCAAATCCTGTCGTTGCCCGCAGCCTGCCTGCTCTATCCCGGCCACGACTACACCGGCCGCACCGTCACCTCCGTGGCCGAAGAACGGGCTTTCAACGCCCGGCTCGGCGGCGCCGCCACCGAGCGGGATTTCGTCGGCCACATGGAGAACATGAAGCTGCCCCACCCCCACCGGATCGCCGAGGCCCTTCCCGGCAACATGCGCTCGGGCAAACCCCGCCAGAGCGGGACCGGTGCGGGCTCCCTCGCCCAAGACGAGGTCTGGGCACCGCTGGGCCGCAGCTATGCCGGACTGCCCGAAGTCAGCCCGGACTGGGTAGCCAGCCACCGCGACCAACTCACCATCCTCGATGTGCGCTCCGCGGAGGAATTCAGCGGCCCGGATGGACGCATCAGCGGCAGCCTGCTGATCCCGCTGCCGGAGCTGGAGGCCCGCTCCGGGGAGCTCCCCGCCGGAGCTCCCGTGGTGGTGGCCTGCCATTCCGGCAGCCGCTCCGCCCTGGCCACCCAGCAACTGCTCAAAGCCGGCCACCTCCAGGTGGCCAATCTCCACGGCGGCCTGGCCCGCTGGGCCGATGGGGGTTACCCCCTGGAAGGCGTGATCGCCACCGGATCCCCACCACACTGATGGGAAGTTCTTCCACAGATGGCATGCGCTCGACCACGAACCATGCCCAGCGGCTGATCACCCTCTGGATCGCCTGGCTGTTGGCCATGCTCTTTCACGTGGACCTGGGCCTGATGCCCCTGTTCCATGGCCAGTCGCCCGACATCCATAGCCAGATCGATGTGGGGGCTCTGCCGCTGCTGTTCGGGGCCATGCTCGGGTACTTCCTGCTGCCGTTGGTCGCGATCGTGCTGATCGCCTACGCCGACACAGCCGCCGCCCCGGCCACGCGCTGGCGCCCCTGGCGACGCCTCCACTTCTGGTTCAGCGTCGTCTACTCCGTGACGAACCTGCCCCATCTGGTGGCCGACATTCTCGTGCCCGATGCCCGGATGGATCAGATCGTGCTGATGCTGGCGCTCACAGTGTTCGGGCTCTTGATCAACGTGGAGGGCTGGCGCTGGTGGCACCAGGCCACGCTCTGAAGCCACCAGCGCCAGCTCTCCCAAACCGGTCGACCTGAACAACACACTGTCCGCAGAGATGGGCACAACGGCAAAAGTTCGGCTAGGACAGTTCCAACCGTTCTGATGGGCCATGCGCCTTCCCGTGCCCTCTCCCCGGTTGCTTGCGCTCAGCGCCGCCGCTGCCCTGCTCGTTCCCGGCATGGCCCTGGCCGAACCTGCCGGAACCACGGTGACCCCTGCCAACGGCACCTCGGAATACAGTTCGCCCGTCTCCGAAGTGGATGCCTGCAACCAGGCCCAATACCGCATGCCCCCGTCGGCCAACGTCAAGGCCATGCGCGTGTCCACCGCGGTCAGCGGCGAATACGCCACCTTCACTTGCCGGGTGAAGTGGAGCCTTGCGCCCGCCACCCCGCCCACCTATCGGCCGATCCTGTTCTCTCCTTCTGCCTGATCTCCCTGCTGCTGCCATGACCCGTCACCAATCCCCCCACTTCGTTCTGGAACAGACGGAGGACGGCTGGATGCTGGAAGCCCAGCACATCACCAAGGATGGCCAGGGGGACTGGATGCTGAACCACGACCAATTGGAGGAACTCACCGCCCTCCTCCAACAGTCCCTCGCCTAGGGCCCTGCCCATGCCGCCCCGGAACCAACAGCCCTCCCCCCGCACGATCAAGCTCCAGATCCTGGGTGCCGTGTTCGTTCCCATGGGATTGCTGGGCCTATGGCTGTACTCCCAGGGCTTCTGGTGAGAGGCGGCTGACGTCACCGCGCCGCCGGGATCGGGATAAGGGGGCGCAGAGGTGGTGCACCGCATGCATCACCACCCCCCAGATCAGTAGATCGGGATCCTCCCCGCACAACGCAATCGCAGGGATGTGGGGATCGCTCGCTTCCAGGCGCCATCGGCAGGGACGTCCCTCCAGCCGGCGCAGCACGAATCGGCCTTCATGCACCGCTACCACAGTGGACCCTGGGCGCGGCGCCACGCTGCGGTCGACCACCAGCAGATCACCGTGGTGGATTCCCTCCCCGCGCATGGCCTCACCATCCACCCGCATCAGAAAGGTGGAACTGGGACGGGGAATCAGGACGGTATTGAGATCGATCGCCGCCTCGACGTAGTCGTCGGCCGGACTGGGGAAGCCGGCCGCCACCGCTTCCAGGGCGAGGGGCAGCAGCAGGGGTTCCTGGTGCTGGCCTGTGTCTTTGCCTTTTCCTTTGTCTTTGTCCTGGCCCTGGCGGAGAGGGCCAAGCCAGATCAGATCGGTCACGGGAGGAGGGGCGAAATCAAGCGCCTGGGCGCCGCCAGCCCACCGGCAAGCTAGCGCATCAATAGTACACATGTATTGACTAGTCGCCGCAGCCCCGGCGCACCACCTCAGCCCTGAGGGCCGCGAGATCGGGGGATTCCGGCAGGGCCGGAGCGAACAGCAGGGCCCAGGCCAGGGATACATCGCCAGCCTCCAGAGCCGCCTCGATGGCGGCCAGCCAGACCAAGGGGCGCTGACCGAGGGACCGGATCAAGGCCTCGGTGCTGGCCATCCGTTCGGCGGAGGCACCCACCAGCTGCACATGGGCAAAGGCGCCTTCAGCCGCCTGCTCGGGCCGCACGCGCAGCAGCACCACCTCCCCCGGGGCAATCGGTTCAACCGGCCAAGCCAGGGGAGCCCGGAGGGGTTGGCCCATGGGAGCCTGCTGGCGCCACACGAGGCGGCCATGGCGCTCGATGCGGAGTTCCCGCAAGGGCTCGACCACCACCAGCTGCGGCGCCGGCGTGGGCACCAATCCCACCGCATCGCCCTCCGCCACGGGCTCCACCCGGGGAGCCACCACACAGACCGCCACGGGGTCGGCCGATCGCTGCAGGGCCTGGGCCGCCATGGTGAAGCCGAGGCCTAGGGGCACCCACAGCACCATCAGGAGAGCGCCGCGCCTCAACCGAACCCGCCGAACGCGTGCCCAAAATCGATGTTCTCGAGGACGCGAACCCAGACAAAGGACGACGACGGGAGCCGCTCGCTCCCCAGGGAACTGGCCCGCAGCCGGATGGGGCCGTCGAAGGTGGGGTGGCGAATGGAGAGGGAGCCGAAAAGTGCAGGCACCACGGGCTCCCGCAGGGGAAACAACAGACAGGCGCCCAAAGCACTCAGGTCGCAGAGACGGCGAACAAACAACCCAGGATCGGCGTGAAACTCAATCCGAATCGTCATGCTGATTGATGGCACGACGTGTCGCTCTTCATTCCTGGGGGAGGGATCCGGCATCAGGACAGGGGACTGCAGACAGGGGAGTGCAGACAGGAGAATGTGTCTGCACCGATCAGCGATTTCTTTCAAAAAAAGTTTAGAGAACCGACCATGAACGCGACAAAGTCGCGCCAGATGGCCACGTTCAACGCTTCCCAAGGTCCCAGGGTGGAAACCAGGACTTGGACGGACGGACTGGCGAAAGGACGGACACTCAGCTCGATCCCAGCGCACCGCCGCAGCTGGAACCACCGCCAGCGGTGCAGCCGAAGCAATGGTCGGCCACCACCACCGGATCGCCCACGGGATCCCACTCCAACAGGGAGCGCAGATGGGGGCGCGGGCGGCCCCCGCCCCCCAGCGCCGCCAGGCCCAACTGCTGGTTGAAATCGCAGTCGAACAGCCAGCCCTGCCAGTCGACGCTGATCAGGGAGCGACACATGACTTGGGCCAGGTTCTCGGGGCGATGCTGGGCCTGCAGCAGGGCCTGATAGGGGGCCAGCTGTCCCTGGGCCTCGAGCCAGTGAGCAAAGCGCTGGATCGGCATGTTGGCCAGGGCGTAGAGGCTGGTGAACACCACGCCGAACTCAGCGGCGAGCACGCGCCGGTACTCCGCTTCCAACTGGGCCTGGGGGGGCGGCAGCGTTGGGCCTTGAGGGTTGTAGACGAGATGCAGGAGCAGGCCACCGCCAGGTTTGCCATAGCCCAGAGCGTTGAGCTGGCGCAGGGCTGCAATGCTGCGGGCAAACACGCCCGATCCCCGCTGACGATCGACGTTGTCGGCCGAGTAGCAGGGGAGTGAGGCCACCACCGTGACGCCCTGATCCGCCAAAAAGCGGCCCAGATCCTCCTGACCCGGTTCCGACAGGATCGTGAGATTGCAGCGGTCGATCACCTCCACCCCAAGCCGCCGAGCCGCCAGCACCAGCTCCCGGAACTGGGGATGGAGCTCCGGGGCCCCACCGGTGAGATCGAGGCAGTGGAGACCCCGGGCCGCCAGCACCGGCGGGATCAGGGCCACCGTGGCCGCATCCATCTGTTCGGTGCGGGTTGGCCCCGCATTCACGTGGCAGTGACTGCAGGCCTGGTTGCAGCGGTAGCCCAGGTTCACCTGCAAGGTGGTGAGGGGGCCGCGGCGGAGCGGCGGGAACGCCGGAGCCTCAAGGAGGGGGGAAAGCTGGGGCAGAGGACGGGCGGGCACCGGCTGGTGCGTCTGCAACCTGCCCATCCTGCCGCGTCCCCATGACCGACGATGGTGAGTCGCCTGCCAGGAGTTCGCGATGTTGGAGCAGCCCCCCCGCGGCTACGTCACCCTGGCCCGCCTGGGGCTGGTGGCCAATGGGCTGGCCATTCCCCTGGGCCTGGCCGTGATCCTGCTGGATCCCACCTGGCGCACCGCCAATATCGTGGTGGGCGCCAGCGCCGTCTTGCCCACCGCCGTGGTGGGCCTCGTGGCCTCCATCGCCCTGCTCAAGTGGCGCGCCTGGGGACAGATCCTGGCCATCGTGGCCCTGGCCATGGCCCTGGCAGTGGGCCTGCCCTACGGCATCGTGCGCCTGACGCTGCTGAGCGAGGGTCGCCCCCTGACCGCGGTGCTCTCCGGCCTGCTCTGGGCGGCGACCACCGCCGCGCTCGTGTACTGGAGCCGCCCCAGCATCCGGCGCTATCTGATCTGAACCGGGATCCGGGCCATGCCGGCAGCGGTGGATGATGGATTTCTCCGTGGTGCATCCCATGCCCAGCCCCCAGCGCTTTGCCGCCCTGCAGACAATTCAGCGGCGACGCCCGGTGGCCACGGCAGCGATCGCACCGTTCGAGGAGCTCTGGGCCAGCGATGTGTTCAGCCTGGCCACGATGAAAGAGGCGCTGCCCGGACGCATCTTTAAGTCCGTGCAGCGCACCATCCGTGAGGGCGGCAAGCTCGATCTGTCGGTGGCCAATGCCGTGGCCGACGCGATGAAAACCTGGGCCACCAGCCGCGGCGCCCTCTATTACGCCCACGTTTTCTATCCACTCACCAACTCCACGGCCGAGAAGCACGACGGCTTCATTTCGCCCAAGAGCGATGGCCGGGTGATCACCGAATTCACCGGCAAGCTGCTGGTGCAGGGCGAGCCCGACGGCTCCTCCTTTCCCAACGGCGGCATCCGCTCCACCTTTGAGGCCCGCGGCTACACCGCCTGGGACATCACCAGCCCCGCCTACCTCATGCAGACCCCCAACGGGGTCACCCTCTGCATCCCCACCGTCTTCGTCTCCTGGACCGGCGAGGCCCTCGACAAGAAAACGCCTCTCCTCCGCTCCAACGCCGCCATGAACCGGCAGGCCCAGCGCCTGCTCCGCCTCCTCGGCGAATCCGACATCGCCCCCGTCAACTCCAGCTGCGGCG
>JBEEKG010000147.1:0-30136 GCA_041168785.1 Cyanobacteriota bacterium | reverse complement strand
TCACCAGCGGCTCGCCGCACTCGTGAATCGGAATCGGGCTCCAGGGGCGCAGCGCCATGGGGGAAGGCGAGGGGGGAGTCAGTTGAGACGGGCAGCCTGATCCATCTGGCGGCGGCGTTGCTCCGCCAGGGCCAGGGCCAACCCTGAATGGGACTGAAGGTCCGGATCGGCCTGGGTGATCTCCTGCGCCACGGAGCGGGCCAGCTCCAGCAGCTCGCCATCGTCCGTGAGGCTGGCGAGGGCGAGATCTGGCAGACCGGATTGGCGGGTGCCCAGCACCTGCCCGGGTCCCCGCAGCCGCAGGTCCATCTCGGCGATCTCGAATCCGTCGCTGGAGCGCACCAGCACCTCAAGCCGTTGCCTGGCCAGCACATTGCTGCTGTCGTTGATCAACAGACAGTGGGATGCGGCCGCTCCCCGGCCGACCCGCCCGCGCAACTGGTGCAACTGGGCCAGTCCGAACCGCTCGGCATGCTCAATCACCATCACACTCGCCTCTGGTACATCCACACCCACCTCCACGACGGTGGTGCTGACGAGCACCTGGGTCTCGCCACTGGCGAACGCGCCGATAGCAGCTTGCTTCTCGGCGCTGTTGAGTCGGCCATGCAACAGGCCGACACGCAGATCTGGGAATTCCTCCTCACCGAGCTGGCGGTGCACCTCTACGGCCGAGCGCAGATCGAGTTTGTCGGACTCCTCCACCAGGGGGAGCACCACATAGGCCCGTTGCCCCAGGGCCACCTGCTCCCGGATCAACCCGTAGGCCTGCTGGCGTTGGCTGGCTTTGATGAGTTGGGTGCGAATCGGTTGGCGGCCAGGGGGCAGGGCATCGATCTGGCTGACGTCGAGGTCCCCATGGAGGGACAGGGCCAGGGTGCGGGGTATCGGGGTCGCTGTCATGGTGAGCAGGTGGGGCTGGAGCCCCTTGGCGAGCAACCGGTTGCGCTGGCGAACCCCGAAGCGGTGCTGCTCATCCACCACCACCAGGCCCAGGCGGTCGAACTGCACCGGGTCTTCCAGTAGGGCGTGGGTGCCAACCAACAACTGCAACTGGCCGTTGACCAGATCCTCCAGCAGGCCCCGGCGGCGGGGCGCGGGGGTGGAGCCGGTGAGCAGGGCCGAACGGACATGCAGCTGGGGCAACCATTCGGCCAACTTGCGGTAGTGCTGCTCGGCGAGCACTTCGGTGGGCGCCATCAACGCCCCCTGGCAGCCCGCTTCGATGGCCGTGAGCAGGGAGGCCAGGGCCACCACGGTCTTGCCGCTGCCCACATCCCCCTGCACCAGCCGGGCCATCGGTTGGGGGCGGGCCAGATCGGAGCGAATCTCCGCCAGCACCCGCTCCTGGGCGCCCGTGAGCGCAAACGGCAACAAGGCAAGGAAGCGCTGCACCAATCCTTCCCCTCCGGGCGGCAGGGCCAGGGGAGGGGCGGGCCGTTGGCTGAGCTGGCGCCGGCGCTGCGCCAGACCCAGCTGCAGCAGCAGGAATTCATCAAACACCAAGCGGCGACGGCTTGCCCGCAGCTGCTCCTGATCGACCGGAGCATGGATCCAGCTGAGAGCCTCAGCGCGGGTGACCAGGCCCTGGCTGCGGCGGATGGTTTCGGGCAGGGGATCCGGCCAGTGCCGCACCAGTGGGAGTACGGCCTCCACCACCTGGCGCAGGCGGTCAGCACCGAGGCCTTCCGTCAGCCCATACACGGGCAGCAGCCGGCCGATGGTCTCGGAGCGCACCGGAGCTTGGGGCGACTCCAGCACTTCCATCAAGGGATCCTGAAAGGCCGGGCCATAGGGCGTTTCCTTGACCAGACCACTCACCGCCACCGTCGCCCCGGGGGGAAATTGGCGCTGTTGGGTTTTGAGCCAACCCGGGCTGGAGAATCGCTGTCCGGCAAAAAACCGGCTGACCCGAATCTTTCCGGTGCAGTCCACCAGATGCAGTTCAAGGATGGAGAGATTGGGGTTGCGCGGACTGGCGAAGGCATGGCTGCGGCGCACGGTGGCCACTATCGTCGCGGTGCGCCCCGGTTCCAGACCACTGATCCGCACCAGATTGGCGTAGTCGAGGTAGTCGCGCGGGTAGTAGTGCACGAGGTCTCGCACCAGCAGTAACCCCAGCTGGGCCAAGCGGGATGCGGTTTTGGGGCCCACCCCCCGAATCTCCGATAAGGGGGTATCGGCGTCGAACTGGAGCGTGCCCGTGGGGCTGGCCACTTGGGCACTGGTTTGAACCAATCGCAGCCGGGGGGGAGCCACGGCGAGCACGGGGCGCTGGGCCTGGCGCAGGCCATGGAGCCGCTCGCGACACTGGCGCACCAACGACTGACGCCTTGCCAGAGACAGCGCTCTATACCCCTCAAAGCCCGTTCGGAGCTCCAGCACCCGCCCCAGGGCTTCCGCGGGCAGCTCGGAGGGAGGCTCGCCCAGTAGCTGAACCACGAACACGCTGAAACAGCACAGGCGTCCCTTGAGGTCGCCGAAACCGCGATCAGCCTCCACCTGCAGGGCCTGCTGCAGGGCCTTCAACCACCCTTCTACGCCGACGGGCTCGACGGGGGCGGGGCTGGGTTGATGTCCTGCAGCCACAGCTGTTCTGCCTCGAGCGCCTGAACCCGCCGCTGAATGCGGCGATAGTGCTGGGCCATTCTGCGCACCTCTTGGCGGTGCTGCTGGACGCGATTGCGGCAAGTACGCAAGCGGGGCAGCGCCATCTCCAGATCGGCTGTGCGCAGCAGCAAAGCCGTGACGTCCAACCGGGAAGGGACCGGATCGGGGCCAAAGGGAAGAGGCAGGCGCATCAGATTGACTGGTGCTTCCTGGGTTTCGAGTTGGCCGGCGAGGGCTGCATCAAGAAGACTCACCGGCAGCAGGGTGCGGGTGATTCCCAGTCGCAGTAGATCTACGTTGAGCGCGTGGGACAGGTTGCGGAGCCGTCGGCTCAGAGCGGCCTCAAAACCCGTGATCCAGGTGAGCAAAACATCCGGATTGGTCGGTAGAGCTCCGCCCTCCCAGGGCCTGACCGCCGGGCTGGAGGCCTGCTGCCCAATCCATTCGGCGAGGGCCTCAGCCATGGCCTCCATGGTTGGGTCGGCATCGGTTGCGTCGGCATCGTCACTCGAGTCGTCGGCTTGGGAGGACGCATCCCCATCCTCTTGATCCTCGTGGGAACTGCTCTGCCGGAGGGAAAACCGGGAGGGCTTGAGGAAATCTGCTCCGATCGGCAACTCCAGTCCCAGGTGCACCGACCCCTGGGGAGTGGGCTCGGTGTCGGGGTCCCGGTCGGATTCCAGGGCCTCCAGCAACCGGCCCCGTTGACGACGCATCTCCCGTTCTTGCTCCCGCGCGATCTGGACCGCCAGATGGGTCAACTGCTCGACCGTGAGCAGGCTGCGGGCGCGCTGCACCAGGTTGGCCATACGACGGTGCAACACCAGGCGCTGGGACTGGGGCAAATCCGCATAGCGGTCGGGATGGACCTGGGTGGCCACATGGAAGCAGGCCTGCTGAACGGCGCCCAGCAAGCCATCGCGAAGAACTTGCAGATAGAGCGCCAGGTGCCTGTAGAGCTGGGGGTTGGAAGCCCCCAGCCTCTCTTCCAGTTCATGCAGCTGCTGGTGGGCAGCCTCCAGCAGCGTCACGGTCGAGCCGCTCAGGCAACCTGGGTCATGGCCGCCACTTCGGCGGCAAAATCGGCTTTCTCCACTTCAATGCCCTCGCCGAGGGTGAAACGGGTGAAGCGTCGCACCTGGATGTTTTCACCCACTTTGCCGGCGACCTGCTTGACCATATCGGCCACAGAGACGGCGCTGTCCTTGATGAAGGGCTGGTCCAGCAAGGCCAGTTCCTTCAGCCGCTTAGCGATGCGGCCTTCCACAATCTTCACCTTCATCTCTTCTTTCTTGCCGGCCAGGTCATCCCGGCCCATCTCAATGGACTTCTCCCGTTCGGCCACCTCAGCGGGAATCTGATCCACGCTGACGTACTCGACGCCGGGACAGGCCGCGATCTGCATGGCGACATTGCGCAGCAGTTCCTGGAACACCTCACCGCGGGCGACGAAGTCGGTTTCACAATTGACCTCCACCAACACACCCACGCGAGCACCGGTGTGGATGTAGCTGCCGATTGCTCCTTCAGCAGCCGTACGGCCTGCTTTTTTCTCGGCGGTTGCAATGCCCTTCTGGCGCAGCCATTCGGTGGCTTTGGTGGGATCACCACCGCACTCCGACAGCGCTTTCTTGCAATCCATCATGCCGGCGCCGGTTTTGTCGCGCAGTTCCTTGACGAGCTTTGCTGAAATCTCAGCCATGGGAAGTTCGGATAGGGGGAGAAGTCCCGGAGGAAGGGACATGGGTTGAGAGTGTGGGGAGGGGCTCAGCCCTCGTCATCACGGCCCTGATCCTGGGCACCGTGACGGCCTTCATTGATGGCATCTGCCAGACGGCCGAGCACCAGCTGCACCGAGCGCACGGCGTCGTCGTTGCAGGGGATGGGCACGTCGCAGAGGTCGGGGTCGCAGTTGGTGTCCAGCATCGACACCAACGGGATATCGAGCTTGCGGGCCTCGAGCACGGCGTTCGTTTCGCGGCGCTGGTCCACGAGCACCACCACGTCGGGCAGACGGCGCATGTTCTTCAGGCCACCCAGGTACTTCTGGAGGCGCTCCAGCTCACGGCGCAGCACAGCCGCTTCTTTCTTGGGACGCATGGCGATGGCGCCGGAGCTCTCCATACGCTCCAAGTCCTTGAGGCGGTCGATGCGGGCGCGCATCGTGGTCCAGTTGGTGAGCATGCCGCCCAACCAGCGCTGATTGACGTAGGAGGCCCCACAACGGGTGGCTTCCTGGGCAATCACTTCGGAGGCCTGCTTCTTGGTGCCAACAAACAGAAAGCGCTTGCCGCTGCGGGCCGCACTGCGCGTCCATTTGTAAGCGTTGTTCATGCAGACGGCGGTCTGCACGAGATCAATGATGTGAACACCGTTCCGAGCGCAATAGATGTAGCGCGACATCTTGGGGTTCCAGCGGCGGGTTTGGTGCCCAAAGTGGGCACCCGCCTCCATCATTTCGGCGAGAGTGACAACAGCCATGACTTGTTTGGGGGTTTCGGGTTTGCCTCCACCTGCCAGGGATCGTGAGCAGCCCAGTCAGCCAAGGACGCTGGTGGGAGGAATCGCTCAGATCACCCGAAACACGCAGGTGTGCGGGTTGATTGGAACCTTCGCACCTTATCAAACGGTGCTGCGGGCCTCGGCATGCAGGGCTCGCACCCCCAAACGATTGAGGGGGAGCCGCAGCACTTCCATGGCCAGGCCCGGATAGCCATTCCGGATCAGCCAGGCCAACACGGGCCGCAGACTGTGTTCATTGAGCAGACCGCCCAGGGTGAGTAGCTCCCAGAGCAGGCGGTGCAGCCAGGTGTACTGAATGATGAATCGCACCCGACGGGTCGGATGCTTGAGATAGAACACCCAGCCCATTTTTGCCCGCTCCCGTTCGACCCGGATCAGATCGGGAATCTGCTCCAGGCGAAGGGCTGGATGCCAGTGGTACCCCACAGCCTCAGGACATCGCACGAGTTCAACCCCGAGCTGGCGCAGCCGTTCTCCCAACTCCAGATCTTCCCAGCCATAGAGCCGGAAGCGGGTGTCGAACAACCCGGCCTGCTCCAGCACCTGGCGATCGATGGCCACATTGCCGGTGGCGAAATAGGCAAACGAAACATCCTGGAGCTTATGGGGCTCCCTCGTGGGGTCGTCAAACCTGGCGGTGTTCACCACGGCGCCGTAGGTGAAGCAGCGCCGGTGGCCCCGCTGGTGCCAACGCCGCGCGAGGGCCTGGGCGTGACAGCGCAAAAAACTGGGGGTCACCACCAGGTCGCTGTCGATGAACACGATGACGTCACCGCGGGCCTGGGCGACCCCCCGGTTGCGACCTTCTGCTGGACCACCATGCTCCTGCTGGATCAGCCGCAGATGGGGGAGGTTGGCTCCGTGCTCATGCAACCAGGACACCGTGTCATCGGTGGAGCCGTCGTCGACCAACACCACCTCGTAGCCGGTGATGGGCGCAGCCAATTCCTGATCCTCCAAGGCCTGCAGACACTTCTGCAGGATCGGCAGGCGGTTGTAGGTCGGAATGACGACGCTGAGGAACATCGTGGTCGCCGAGGGGAGGGGGGTCGTCGCAGGAGGATGGACAGCAAAAAGGGGATCCCGCAGGATCCCCCGAGCAACGCCACAGGGCGCTGATCAGTCGGCAGCTCCACCGTTATTGGCCGTGCCGGTCACACCGTTGCCGGCGCCTTCACCACGGCCATCGTTGCGCAGCTTGCGCTTCTTGAATTTACGCGCGTAGGCGCGGTTGCGTTCCTGCTTTTCTTTCTTGAGATTCCTACGCTTGGCCATGCGGACGGCGGCTTGGGGGAGAGGCGAAGTCTCAGCCTACTCAATCGCGTATGCCCCTTGGCTCAACTGGCCATCCTCCATTTGGACGAGGCGATCCGCCACATCCAGGATGCGGGGGTCATGGGTGACCATCAACACGCCGCATCCCTGGTCCTTGGCCAGACTCTTCAACAACTCCACCACCTCCCGACCGGTCCGGGAGTCGAGCGACGCGGTGGGCTCGTCGGCCAATAGGAGCTGGGGCCTGGCGGCGAGGGCGCGCGCGATGGCGACGCGCTGCTTCTGGCCACCGGACAGGTCGTGGGGCAGCTTGCCAAGATGGTCACTGAGCCCAACTGCGCGCAGCCACTCCCTGGAACGGTCGCGACGTGCCCGGTAGCTGACCCCTTGAAGAAGGTCTGCACCCATTTGCACGTTCTGCTCAGCGGTGAGGCACCGCAGCAGGTTGTGGCCCTGAATGATCATGCCGATCCTGCGGCGCAGGTTCAGGCGGGTTGAGCGACTCGCGTCGCGCAACTCCTCGCCGAACAGTTGCACCGACCCCTCCTGAACCTGGCGGAGAGCACCGATGAGGGTAAGCAGCGTGGTTTTGCCGCAGCCGGAGGGGCCCGTGAGCAAGACAACTTCCCCTGGATCGACCCGCAGGCTGATGTCCTGCAGAACCTGGCGGCGCATGGAACCACTGCCATAGCTGTGCCGCAGGCCCGACACCAACACCATCGGTGCCATCAAAAGATCTCCGCCGGATCGGCATCGCCGAGTTTGCGCATGGCCAGCACCGCCGACGCCATACACATCACCAGAATCATGGTGAACACCGTGAGGGCCCGGGTGGTGTTCATCGTTACCGGCAACTGGGTGGCATTGCGCACCAGCAGATACAGGCCCTGCCCGGCTGCATAGGCGGGCAGGTAACCGAAGGTGGCCAGGAGCAACCCCTCCCTGGCCACCACACCCAGCAGGGTTGGTAGGCGGTAGCCCATGGCCATCAAGGTGGCGTACTCCGGTAGGTGGTCACTGACGTCGGAGTAGAGGATCTGATACACGATCACGCAGCCCACCACAAATCCCATCGCGGCGCCCAAGGTGAAGATGAAGCCGATGGAGGTGCTGGTGCGCCAGTAGTTCTGCTCAAACGCAATGAACCCGTCCTTGGTGAGCACGGTGACGTCATCGGGCAACTGGCGTTGGAGCCGCTCTCTCGCGGCCGCGGCATTGGAGCCTGGCCGCAGCCGGATCAGGCCCACCTCGATGCTCCCTGGAGGCGTATTGGGAAGCAATTTCAGATAGGTCTCGTGGCTGGTCAGGAGATTGCCGTCAGCGCCGAAGGAGGTGCCGAGGGCCACCAGTCCCGCGACCCGAACGCGCTTCCCGCCAATCTCACTCTCAACGGTGCGGCCCTGGCGGAACCACTCCGCCACGGGGCCAAACTCAGGCCTGGAGAGCTCATCAAAAAGGACCCGGCCCCGATCTTGCAGGAGCTTGGCCTTGGGCTGGAGCGTTGGATCGATGAACAGGGGGTCACTGGGCTCGAATCCGAGGGTGAGGATCGATCGGGTCGCACGGTTCTCCGGATTGCGCCAGAGCAGCAGATTCCAGTGCACCGGCGTGATTCCCTCCACGGCAGGATCGGCCATGGCCTGCACGAGGCGGCGGCGGGGAAAGCCCGCCATGCTCACCGAACTGCTAGAGCGGGGGCTGATCAACACCAGATCGGCGTCAAAGAGCCGGTGGATGGTGACGCTGGCATCGAACAGCCCGTCGCGAAAACCGAGCTGCATGAACATCAAAATGCCGGCGAAAGCGATGCCAGCCAGAGCCACCAGCAGCCTCACCGGCTGCCGCGTTAACAACAACCAAGCCAGGGGAATGCGCCGGCCCTGCCAGAGTGGTCCGAGCATCAACCGCCCGCGCCACTGCCAGTGGGCGTGACGGCACCCAGCCGGGCAATCACTTTCAGGCCAGTGAGATCCCTCACCCGCTGACTATCGGCGGGATTCAGGGCAACCCGCACGTCCACGACCCGGGCGTCCGCATCACCCGTGGGGTCTGTGGACAACACCGAGCGCTGCCGAACCTGGGGACTGATCCGGATCACCTGACCTTGAAGGGTGCCCTGGAAGCCACCGTTCTCACTGATCAGGCTGACGGTCTGGCCCAGCTCGACACGGTCGATGTCGCTTTCATAGACCTCCACCACCGCCTGCATGCGCATGCTGGCGCCGAGTTCCAGGACCCCTGCATCACCAGGACGCTCTCCGACCCGAGCATGGAGTTTCAGCACCACCCCGTCGATCGGGGAGCGGAGCTCAGTGAGCAGCAATTCAGCCTTGTTGCGCTCCCGCTCAGCCCAGGCCTCATTGCGTTGACCCTGCAGTTCCAGCAGGGCCGTTTCTCGGGTATCCAGCTCTCCCGTGGGGATGGCACCAGAGCGACTCAACTGCCGGTAGCGACCGATATCACGGATCTGGACTTGCAGGCGCCTGTCCAGGTTGGAGAGGCGTGCGTCGAGTAGGCGTTGCTGGGCCAGCAACGAGGGAGCTGTGTCGAAACGGGCCAGTAACTGACCTTGGCTGACAGGATCGCCCTCCTCGACCAACAACCGGGTGAGGCGCGGACTGCCGCCAATGCCGCTGATCGGCGCAGCCAGCCGTCGCACGTCTCCAGCCGGTTCTAGCCGCCCCAGAGCCGCCACCGATTCCGGCTGCCGCGCGGCCTGGCTGGCCTGGGACATCGGCAGGGGCTTGGGCCGCTGCTGTCGGCTGAGCCCAAGCCCAAAAGCCACGACGAGCACGGCACCCAGGACCCACCAGGCCTTGGGCATGGTCTTGAGGACGCGGCTCATGGAGCCGGCGGATCGTCGAAGAGCAAGTCTTCGATGTACCGGTCGGCCCAAGCGGGGTTGAAGGCCTTCTCCAACACCCGGCGCGTCTTGTCGTTTTGTTTCTGCTGCTTGCAATATCGGAGCTGACCCTGCCAGCGCTCAACCGTAGCCGGATGGTCGGACGGTTGTGCCACGGCTGTGCCAATCGCCGCAGCGAGCACCGTTAAAAAGCCACCCACCTCATCGAGGAAGGCGGTTTCCTCCTCGGAACTGGTGGGGCGCACAAACCGAACGTAAGGGGAAAAAATCGATCCCCAGCCAGGCAGCTCCCGTTGCTGGCTGTAAACCCCCGAGGGGAGAGCTGCCAAATCCGCAGCAATGGCCTCGGGCAACGTTCCCCTCACAGGCGAGAGGTCAACGATCGCGGCAGAGACCCCCGCGGGGCCCGCAACGATGTCAGCCCCGAACACGGGCAGGTCGTAGCGCGGATCAGGGAACAGCACGCAGTGCAAGATCTTCAGCCCCGCCCCCAGGCGAGCGGTTTCCAGATGCAGCTTGCGCAGGCCCCGGCACTGGCGCAGCTCATTGCGGATGAACAGGGCCTCGCCATCGAGGCTGCCGCTGATGGCCTCGAGTTCCGGGTCCACCGCCAGGGGGGCCAGCTCAGGCAACCCCTGCCAGGCGATGCGGATTCGCTCGGCCAGAGCGTCCACCAGAGGATGGATGCCGCCACTGCTGCGCACGCCGGAAACCTGGGGCGAAGGAGAGGGGGAACTCACGGCGGGGGGCGTAGCCAGCAGAATGCAGATCCTGCCACGCATCTAAGCCTTGCCCCTGGCCCCTACCCACTCCTTGCTGCCGGGTCTGGGGGTCCCCAGTGATCACCAGCTAGCCAATGGCGCCAGGGTGGTGGCCCTGCCGCTGGCGGAGGCTCCCCTGGTCTGCCTCGATTTCTGGTGTCGGGCGGGCAGCATCTTTGAAAGCAGCCAGGAAAGCGGCATGGCCCACTTTCTCGAGCACATGGTGTTCAAGGGCAGTGAGCAGCTGGGGCCTGGCCAGTTCGATCTCCGCATCGAGGCCATGGGCGGCAGCAGCAATGCCGCCACGGGCTTTGACGACGTGCATTACCACGTCTTAATACCGCCGAAGGCCGCCCCCGCCGCCCTGGACCTGCTCCTTGATCTGGTCCTCAGGCCCCGTCTGGAGACGGAAGCTTTCTCCATGGAGCGGCAGGTCGTGCTCGAAGAACTCGCCCAGAGCGAGGATCAGCCCGATGAGCTGGCCCTGCAGAAATTGCTCGAGTTGGGCTGCCCCGGCCATGCCTATGGCGAACCGATCCTGGGGCGTCGGGAGCTATTGCAGGCCCAGACCCCTACGGCCATGGCGGAGTTTCACCAGCGGCTCTATGGCGCGAATCGCTGCGTCCTGGCCCTCACAGGAGCCCTGGAACCCTCCGAGCTGGTGGAGCACATCGGCGCCAGCGCCCTGGCTGATCTAGCTGCGGTGGTGGAGCCCCCCCCGCGCCCAGCCCTGGCCGTGTGCGCTGGCCACCACCGGCTAGCCCTGCCCCGCCTGGAGTCGGCCCGCCTGTTGATGCTGTGGGGGTTGCCCCCCGCCGCCGATCTGCATGGCGTGATGGGTGCCGACCTGCTCACCACCGTGCTGGCCGAGGGTCGTCGCAGCAGGCTGGTGGAACGGTTGCGCGAGCAACTTCGCATCGTGGAGAGCATCGACCTCGATCTGCACGTCATGGAGAGCGGCAGCTTTGCCCTGTTGGAGGCGATCTGCGAACCGGATGAGCTGCCGGCGGTGCGTCAGGCCATCAGCGAGGTGTGGTCGCGGCTCATGGCCGAGGGGCTCCCCGATGCCGAATGGCGGCGTGCCCAACGGTTGGTGGCCAATGGCTATCGCTTCGGCCTGGAAGCAGCCGGCGGGGTGGCAGGCCTGATTGGCAACAACCGACTCTGGGGACGCTGCCATGGGTTGGCCCTCCCTCTGGAGGACATCGAGACCTGGAGCGCCGATGCACTACTTCAGAGCTGCTTGCCGCTGCTTGATCCCAGTCAGGCTTGCGTGCTGGAGGCGGTGCCGGCATGACCATGACCCCGTCACCGCCATGGCCATGGCCATGGCAGCAGACCAACCTGCCGGGAGGGCTCCCCCTGGTCTGGCAGCCGAGGCCAGGGCCGGCGATTGTTGCGACTCGACTCTGGATCCGGGGTGGTAGCAGCGAGGACCGGCCCGGCCAGCGGGGTTCCGCCCAGCTGTTGGCCGGACTGATGACCCGGGGCTGTGGTGTCTATGGCGCGGAGGCCCTGGCCGACCTGGTGGAGGGCCGGGGCGCTGCCCTCCGCTGTGAAGCCAACGAGGACAGCCTGGTGCTCAGTCTGAAATGTGCGAGCACTGACGCGGCTGACCTGCTGCCCCTGCTGTTGTTGATGGTTCGCGAACCCTGGATTCACAGCGACCAATTGGAACTGGAGCGCGGTCTGAACCTGCAGAGCCTGCAACGCCAGCGGGAAGATCCCTTCCAACTCGCCCACGACCAGCTGCGCAGCCAGCTGTACGGCCAGGGTCCCTACGGCCATGACCCGCTGGGCGTGGAGGAGGAATTGGCCAACCTGCAATGCGGCCAGATCCGAGAGCTGATGCCGTCCTTGGGAGCGGGAGGGGCCCTGTTGGTGGCCTGCGGAGATGGGGGGGCCGATCTGGCCAGGCTGTTCGAGAACGCGCTCACGCAGGCCCCCTGGACAGCGACCTCGCCCGTTTGGGGGCCCGGGCCCGTGGCACCCGCCTGTGAGCAGCGGTTCGCCAGCCTCGAGCAGGACACCGAGCAGCTGGTGCTGATGCTGGGGGCGGCCACCGTTCCACTCGGCGACCCGGATGGCCTAGCCCTCCGAGTGCTCCAGGCCCACCTCGGCATGGGGATGTCGAGCCGCCTTTTCGTGAGCCTGCGGGAAGAGCGCGGCCTGGCCTACGACGTGGGTGTGCACCTTCCTGCTCGCCGCGGCGCCACGCCATTCATCTGGCACCTCTCCACCTCGGCGGATCGGGCAGCGGAGGCCACATCAGCCCTGCTCGAGGAGTGGCAGAGGATGCTGAATGATCCGCTCAGCGCTGAGGAACTCGCCCTGGCCAAAGCCAAATTCCGGGGGCAGGATGCCATGGGCCGGCAAACCTGCGGCCAGATTGCCGATCGCCAGGCCCTGGTGCTCGGGCATGGCCTGGGTTCCTCGTACGTGGCGGACACCCTGTTGCGGGCCGAGCAGCTCAGCGCTGACGACCTGATGGCCGCTGCGCGACGCCAATTGCTTGCACCGGCCCTCAGCCTTTGTGGTCCGTCGATGGCCCTGCAGGCTGGCGAACGGGCCTGGTGCAGCCATTCCCTCAGCAGCTGAGCTGATCGACGTCAATCAGGAACGTGCCGCGACGGAAGCGCACAGCCACTTGCTGCCGCGCCTTGATCGCCACCACCTGTCCCAGCTCCTCGGGATCCACCAGATCGGGCGGACGCAGCATGGGCATGGGATCGGCTGTTTTCAAGTAGCGCTGTCTGGCCGTCAGGCGCACCTGATCCCCGATCGAAAAGGGAGGCACCTCGCCATCCTCCGGGCCAGTGGGCTGGGTGGAGTGTTGGTCCATGGCCGCAACCTAACCGGCCCGGCAACAGAGCCCGGTTGGCGCGACCCCCCAGAATGGGGTCCAGACTCTATTGAACAGTTGCGGGCCCTAGCCACCTGGAGCGGCGCCATCGCCGGCCTGTTGCTGATTTTGGTGGGCGGACTGATCCAGGCCGCTGCCCCCCTGCCCGCAGCCGGGGGCAGCTGGAATCTGGCGATCCTGCCGATCACCCTGCAAGTGCCGGCGCTGTTGGTCACCGCCCTGGTATGCGGGCCCCGCAGCGGAATGCTGGCCGCAGTGGCCTACCTGAGCCTGGGTCTGTTCCAGCTGCCCGTGTTCCATGGCGGGGGTGGAGCGGCCTACCTACTGGACCCGGGTTTCGGCTACTTGGCAGGGTTTGTTCCTGCCGCCTGGCTCACCGGCAAGCTGGCGCGCCAGCCCGGCATGGAGGACCTGCTCAGCCTCTTCGGGGCTGCCGTGGTGGGACTTGGCATGCTGCAGATCTGTGGAATCGCCAACCTCCTCTTGGGGAGCCTGGCTGGCCGTTGGGGCCCCAACCTGGGCGTGCTGCTGGTCAGCTACAGCCTGGCTCCCCTGCTCCCCCAGTTGTTGCTCTGCTGCGCCGTAGCGGTTGTGGCTCTGCTGCTGCGCCGCTTGCTGTTGGTTGAGCCATGAAACGGCTGCGTGCCCTCTCCTTCAGCTGCGCCGGCCTGGTGGTGATCGTCGACCAGCTCAGCAAAGCCTGGGCCGTCACCAACCTGTCGCCCTACGCAACCACTCCCTGGCTGCCAGGTTTGCTTGCCCTGCAACTCACCCGCAACACCGGAGCGGCCTTCAGTCTGTTCAGCGGTCATACCGAACTGCTGGGGCTTGTGAGTCTGCTGGTGGGCGTCGGCGTCGCCTTCTGGATCCAGCGGCAGGCGGCCATGCCCCTGCCCCGCTGGCTCGGACTGGGGTGTCTCCTGGGCGGAGCGATCGGCAATGGCCTGGATCGGTGGCGACTCGGCTATGTGGTCGATTTTCTCGCCCTGATGCCCATCTCCTTCCCGGTGTTCAACCTGGCCGATGTAGCCATCAATCTGGCCGTGCTCTGCTTTGCCATCGACCTGTTGGGACGCCATGGTCAACCCCAGGCTTGAAGCGATTCGGCGCCGCTGGCAGCGGTTCAGCCAAGCCGGCCAGGCCCAGCTGCGGATCCACCTCCCCGGCCAACCCTCCCGTTTGCTGGCGCTCCATGACGGGGCTTACAGCATCGGCCGGGATCGCGACTGCCAGATCTGCATCGACCACCAGGCAGTGAGTCGGCGACACGGACTGCTGGAGCGACGGGGCCCCCATTGGCTCTTGACAGATCAAAACTCCACCAATGGCTTCTGGTGGCAGGGTCGGCGCGTGCAGACCCTGTTGCTTCGGGATGGTGATGCCCTGCGATTCGGTCCCAGCCAGGAGGCGGGCTTACCCGAACTGGACTTCCAGATCAGGCCCATGCCCCAACTCCAACAGCTGCTGCGGGGGGCCAGCCTGGGGATGGCGGCTATCGCCATCGCTGGCCTGGGCCTGCTTGGTCTCTCCACCCTCCAGGCGCCGATCCGCGGCAGCCTGGCCACGGTGCGCGGCCCCTTGGTGCTCTACGACCGTCAGGGCCGCCCCATCAATACCGCCCATGCGCGGGAGCATCGCGAACTCCAGGCCCTGCGCGCCTATCCCGCCGTGCTGATCGATGCACTGTTGGCCAGCGAAGACAGCCGCTTCTGGTGGCATCCCGGTGTTGATCCGGTTGGCACCGCCCGGGCCCTGGTGACCAACGTGCTGGGTGGCCGGGTGTTGGAAGGAGGCAGCACCCTCACCCAGCAGTTGGCCCGCAGCCTCTACCCCGACCAAGTCGGCCAGGGAGAAACCCTCGGCCGCAAATGGCGGGAGCTGCTGGTGGCGATCCAGCTTGAGGCTCGCTTCAGCAAACGTGACCTGCTGCTCAACTACCTCAACCGGGTGTATCTCGGCGTGGGCTGGGGCTTTGAAGATGCGTCCAGGGCTTACTTCGACAAACCGGCCAGCCAGTTGGAACTCGAGGAGGCCGCCCTGCTGGTGGGTCTGCTGCCCTCACCCAACGGCTACGACCCCTGTTTTGACCCCCAGGCAGCCCTGGAGTCGCGCAACGCCGTCCTGGCCAAAATGGGGCAGACGGGTCGCATTTCATCGGATCGGGCCCGCAGGGGCAGGCGCAGTCCTATTCGGCTCTCCCCCCAGGCCTGCCGCAGCAGCCCCGGCCGGCGTGGGGCTCCGTTCTATTCCGACCAGGTGCGCCGGGATCTTGACCAGCTCGTCGGCCAGGACGTAGCGGCGGAGGGCAACTTTCTGATCGACACCCACCTCGATCCCCAGCTCCAGGAGCAGGTGGAGCGGTTGTTGCGTCAGCGCCTCCAGGCCAGCAGGGGTCTTGGGGTGACCGAAGGGGCCGTGGTGGTCCTAGACACCCGCAACGGAGGCATTCTGGCCATCGCCGGTGGGCGCGATTACCGCCAGAGCCAGTTCAACCGCGCCACCATGGCCCTGCGCCAGCCCGGCAGCACCTTCAAGTTGATCCCCTACCTGGTAGCTCTGGAACGGGGCCGCCGGCCCGGCGATCCGATCAGCTGTGCGCCCTTGCGTTGGCGGGGTCAGAGCTTCGCCAGCGGTTGTCAGGGCAGCTTGAGTCTGGTCAGTGCCTTTGCCACGAGCAGCAACACCGCCGCCCTACGGCTGACCCAGCAACTTGGGCTCGACGGATTGGTGCTGAAGGCCAGAGACCTGGGCATCACCAGCCCCCTGGCGGCCGTGCCCGGCCTGGCACTCGGTCAGAGCGAACTCACCTTGCTGGAGCTCACTGCGGCCTACGGGGCCATTGCCAACGATGGCACCTGGCAGCCACCCACCACGATCCGACGCCTGACCGATGGGGAGGCC
The DNA here is from genome assembly GCA_041168785.1 of Cyanobacteriota bacterium. Lineage (GTDB taxonomy): Bacteria > Cyanobacteriota > Cyanobacteriia > PCC-6307 > Cyanobiaceae > Cyanobium_A. The sequence goes on along the minus strand of JBEEKG010000147.1, from coordinate 14,340 downwards.
TGCACCGGTTCCCCGGACTCTTGTCGTCGCAGCAGCCTCGCCCAGCCAGGTCGGCGGGTGACCTCCGTAGCCACGGCCCGGGCGATGCAGCAGCTGTTGCGGGCGGTGGTCCAGCGGGGAACGGGCCAGATGGCCAGCGTTGGCGGGCAGGAAGGGGGCAAAACCGGCACCACCAACGACAGCCGAGATCTGCTGTTCATCGGGTACGAGCCGCAGCGCCGCTGGGTGATGGGGATCTGGCTGGGCAACGACGACAACAGCCCCACCCGGGCCAGCAGCGCCCTTGCCGCCAGCCTCTGGGGCGAGATCATCCGCGCAAGCCGCTCGTGATGGGATCCGCCACGCCGTGACAGCCGTTCCGTGAACACCCGCACCCGTCTGTGGCTGATCGCCGGGCTGAGCCTGCTGGCGCTGATCGTCATCGGGTTGGTGCTCCAGGCGATCAACACGCTGTATTTCCAGCTGAGCTGGGTGCTGCCGGCCTGGATCGTTCAGCCCATTTTCTTCCTGGTCTTTGCCGGTCTGGTCGTGCTGCTGGTGCAGCTGGCCTGGCCATGGATCCAGGGCAGACTCGGCGGCAAGGGGCGGCAGCGCAGCGGATCTTCACTCCCACCACCCGGGAATCGCCGCGAGGCCGCCGCCCAGAACCTAGCCGCCATCGACCAGACCCTCGACCGGGTGCGCGATGCGGTGGAGCGTGAGGCCCTCCGCATCGAGCGCCAGCGCATGGCCGCTGAATTGGAGCGGGGAGATCTGGTGATCGTGTTGTTCGGCACCGGGTCGGCCGGCAAGACCTCCCTGATTCGGGCGTTGCTGCAGGAGCTGGTGGGGGACGTGGGGGCGGCCATGGGCTCCACCAGCCAAACCGAGCGCTACCGCCTGAGACTGCGGGGACTGCAGCGCGCGGTGTGGCTGGTGGATACCCCCGGGATCCTCGAGGCCGGAGCGGCCGGTCTGCAGCGCGAGCAGATGGCGCGGGACCAGGCCGGCAAGGCCGACCTGCTGCTGCTGGTGGTGGATGGCGATCTGCGGGCCACCGAAATGGAGGTGTTTGAAGCCCTGGCATGCCTGGGTAAACGGCTGATCCTGGTGCTCAACAAATGCGATTTACGGGGCGAACAGGAGGAGTCCCGGCTGCTCGACCTGCTGCGCCAGCGCACCCGAGGTCGGATCGCTGCCGAGGATGTCATTGCCGCCAGTGCCGCCCCCCAGAGTGTGCCGATGCCCGGTGGCCGGCCCCTGCAGCCGCACCCCGAGGTGCAGGCCCTCTTGCGTCGCATCGCCACGGTGCTGCATGCCGACGGCGAGGAGCTGATTGCCGACAACCTGCTGCTGCAATGCCGCCAGCTCAGTGAGGCCAGCCGCTCCCTGCTGGCGCGCCAACGACGCAGCGATGCGGAAGCCATCGTTGATCGCTACATGTGGATCGGGGCCGGTGTGCTTGCGGTCACCCCCCTACCGGGGCTGGACCTGCTGGGTGCGGCAGCGGTCAATGCCCAGATGGTGGTCGAGATCGCCCGCGTCTACGGCATCACCCTGAGCCGCCAAAGCGCCCAGGATCTCGCCCTCTCCGTGGGTCGCACCATGGCCGGCCTCGGTCTGGTGAAGGGGGGGGTGGGGCTGCTGACGGCCGCCCTAAGCCTGAATGTGCCCGCCCTGGTGCTCAGCCGGGCGATCCAAGCGGTGAGCGCTGCCTGGCTCACCCGGGTGGCCGGGCTCAGCTTTGCCACCTACTTCGAGCGCGACCAGGACTGGGGGGATGGGGGCGTGCAGGAGGTGGTCCAACAGCAATACGACCTCAACCGCCGCGACGGTGCCCTGAGCCGGTTTCTGGAAGCGGCCTTCAGGCGGGTGGTGGAACCACTCCAGGCCAAGCAGCCGAGCCTGCCGCCCCGGCCGGAGCGTCGCTGAGGGCCTCGGGAGGGGGGGGCTGCAAGGGACCACGGCTGTCGAGCACGACGATCAAGACCAGATAGAGCACGCCGATCAGGATGGAAATGGCCCCGGTGATGATGGCCACCCAGCGGCCCCGGGATGGTGGGGAGTTGGGGAGGGGATCGCTCATGGCAGCTGCTCCAGACTTGCGTGAACCACCGTCGCCAGGGTGTCGAGGTGACAGCTGCGCGTGTGGGGGTTGCCCAGCACGGCCTTGAGGTGATGACGGCCGGCATAGCGGGGTCGCGACAGCATCAGCTGCTGCTGCAAGAGCCGCTGACGGGTGCTCTGGCTCCAGGCCTCCGCACCCGCACTGTCCAATCCGGCCGGCGTGAAGGCCAGCAGGTGAAACGCGCCACTGCGGAGCTGCAGACGATCGTGACCACTCAGCAGCGCCTGCAGCTGGCGGCGCCGGGCGATCGCCCCATCGAGAACCGCTTCGATGCCGTTCAGCCCCAGCTGTCGCAGCCCCAGCCACAGCTTGAGGATCTCAGCCGGCCGGGAGCCCTGCAGGCCACTCTCCCCACCGTGTCCACCGCCCCAACTGGGCTCCATGTACGGCAAGCCCGTCTGAAAGGCCTCCCCAAGGGCCTGGGGTCTGGCCAACAACAACAGCGACGACGTCTTGGTGATGCCCAGCAGCTTCTGGGGGTTGATCGTGATCGAGTCGGCCAGTTCGAGTCCGGCCACCCGGGAGCGGTGGGACTCCACCAGACCAAACACGGCCCCGATGGCCCCATCCACATGCAGCCACAGGCCCCGGCGGCGGCAGATCTGGGCCATTCCCTCCAAGGGATCCACGGCACCCCGCACGGTGGTGCCGGCGGTGGCGACAACCGCCATCACGGGACGACCACGACGTGCCAGGGCGGCCAGCTCGTCGTCCAACGCCGGGAGCAGGAGGCGGCCATCCCCATCCACCTCGATCAGCCTGAGGGCATCGGCAGGCAAGCCCATCACGGCCAATGCCTTGGCCAGGGAGACATGGGCATCGACGCTGGCGACGACCACCGCATCGCTTGCGGTGGCCAGTCCCCGGTTCCGCCGCGCCGTAACCAGGGCCATCAAATTGGACAAGGTGCCGCCACTGGCCGCCACACCGCCACTCCCCCGGGGAAGTCCGAGCCGTTCCGCCAACCAGGCAGTGAGGCTGCGCTCCAAACGGGTGAGACTGGGCGAGAGCTCTTCGGCAAGCAGGTTGTTGTTCAGACCTGCACAAATCAGATCCGCGGCCAGGGAGGCCCCCACGGGCGGAGGATCCAGGTGGGCCAAGGCACCGGGGTGGTTGGGGTTGAATGCCCCATCCATCACCACCTGCAGATCCGCCAGCAAGGCAGCGGGAGCCAACCCATCCAGTTGGGGTTCCACCGCCGGCAACATGCTCAAACCAGGCAGGGGGGAGCGCTGCACAGCCGTGCCCAGCCATGCGCACAGCTGGCGGGAAGCCTGCTCCAGAAAATCCTGCAAAACCGGATCCAGCCGCTCCGGGCTGGCAAAGGGCAGGGGCTGGCTCGCCCGCGGGGCAGGTGGCGCGCTTGCCAACGACGAACGATCAGATCGGGCCATTCTCACCTGCGGGGGTGGGCTACAAGGGAGGAGTCGCTACGGGCTTTCGGGCGTTGGAGTCCACCCCATCCCCCCAACCGGTTCCTTGGGTCCGGTCCATCCAGCATGAGGAGTGGATGGAGCGTGTGCTCCGCCATGGCGCACGGGCGGGGTCCCGTGGGGAGATTCCTGTAGCTGCAGTGGTTCTTGATGAGGCAGGCCGCTGCATTGGCTGGGGGAGCAACCGACGGGAAGCCGGGTCCGATCCCCTCGGCCACGCGGAGATCGTGGCCCTCAGCCAAGCCAGCAGATTGCGGGGTGACTGGCGCCTGAATGGCTGCACTTTGGTGGTGAGCCTGGAGCCCTGCCCCATGTGCGCAGGAGCACTGGTGCAGGCGCGCATGGGCACCGTGGTGTTCGGGGCAGCAGATCCCAAGCGTGGTGCCCTGGGCAGCTGCCTCAATCTGGCTACCGACTCCAGCGCGCACCACCACATGGAGGTGATGGGCGGGGTGCTGGGGGAGGCAGCTGGGAACCAGTTAGGTGCCTGGTTCAGACGGCGACGGCAGCGGGGGCGCCGGCGGGGCGAAAGGCCGGCAGCTCGCTCTCAAACAGATTGAGCAAACGGTCCACGTTTTCAGGCTGGCTGTTGTAACCCATCAGGCCAATGCGCCAGACCTTGCCGGCCAGGGCACCGAGCCCACCGCCCACCTCAATTCCATGGGTGTTGAGCAGATGCAGGCTGAAGGCCTTGCCATCGACTCCCTCTGGAATCCTCACCGTGGTGAGGGTGGGAAGGCGCAGATGTTCGGGAGCATGGAGTTCCAGACCCAGGCGCTCCAGGCCAGACCAGAGGCGCTCTGCATTGCGGCGATGGCGAACCCAGGCGGCGTCCAGTCCCTCCTCAGCCAGCAAGCGCAGAGCCTCGCGCATGCCGAAATTCATGTTCACTGGAGCGGTGTGGTGGTAAACCCGATCACTACCCCAGTACTGGTTGAGCAGGGTGACATCGAGGTACCAATTGGGCACCTTGCCTTGGCGGGCCATCATTTTCGCCTCGGCCCGCGGGCCCATGGTGAAGGGGCCCAGACCCGGAGGGCAGCTCAGGCCTTTCTGGCTGCAGCTGTAGGCCAGGTCCACCTTCCAGTCGTCGAGATAGAGGGGCACCGCTCCCAGGGACGTCACCGTATCGAGCAACAGCAAGCAGTCGTTCTGACGGCAGAGGTCGCCGATGCCCTCCATGGGTTGGCAGATACCGGTGGAGGTTTCGGCATGGACAATTGCCAGGATCTTGGGCCTATGGGTGGCCACGGCCTCCTCCAACTCGGCGAGGCTGAAGGCCTCCCCCCAGGGCTTTTCGATCGTGACGACATTGGCCCGGTACCGGCCAGCCATGTCAGCCAGGCGCAGACCGAAATAGCCCTTCACGGCCACCAGCACGGTGTCGCCGGGCTCGATGGTGTTGGCCAACGTGGCTTCCATGGCGGCACTGCCGGTGCCGCTCATCGGAATGGTGAGGCGGTTGTCGGTCTGCCAGGCGTAGCGAAGCAGTTCCTGCACCTCCCCCATCAGCTCGACATAGAGGGGGTCGAGGTGGCCGATCGGCGTGCGGGCCAGGGCCTGGAGGACAGTGGGATGGGCATTGGAAGGCCCTGGCCCCAGCAGGAGGCGGGCAGGGGTGGCGATCGGACCCAGCGTGCGGCGATGGGCGGAATTGACGGGGGGCAGCACGGGGAGAGAAGCCAAAAACTGGAGGGACATTCAATCTGCTCGAGCCTAAGCAGGAGCTAGAGCGCTTTATCGGGCGCGTACGTTCGTGGCTCCAAGCCCCCGGCAGAGATGCTCGAAGGGCACGCGCACCACGGCGGTGGCTGTCACGCCGGCATCCAAGAGCAGTTCGCACACCACATCGGCCAGCAAGGCAATACTGCGCACCGTGGGGCCGGTGGGCACCCCGAGGCTCTTGTAGGTGTCGTCGAGGCCGTTCAGAACCCGCTCATTGAGGATGGTGGCGTCGTCAGCAATGAGCGCATAGCTGGCGTAGCGCAGGAAGTAATCCATATCCCGCAGGCAAGCCGACAGGCGACGGGTGGTGTAGGCATTGCCGCCAGGCAGGATCAATTCGGGATCGGCCAGCCAGAGGCGCTGGGCGGCCTCGCGCACGATCGCGGCGGCCTCGCGATTGATCAGCTCCACCGCCGCCAGGCGCACTTCAGCTTCCGAGAAGTACGCGGAGATCCGATCGATGGCATCCCGGTCCAGATACCGACCCAACTGGTCGTAACGGCCAATCAGACCGGTGATGGCATCGCGCATGGCGGAATTGAATCGACGCACCTGCAGCGGAAGCTAGCACTCACATTCGGCCAGATCCCAGGCCAGGGGTGCGTTTTGGGCAAAGTGACAGAAACGGTTACGCAAGCAGCACCCGACAATTGGTAGCAAGCGCTACATAGTGGGGCCCCGGCGATCCGTACCGTCCCGCCACGCGGCATTCCGGCCGGCACCCACCCCTCTGTTCGTCATGGCCAAAACAGCCCAGGACGTCCTCCGTCAGATCCAAGACGAAGGCATTGAGCTGATCGACCTCAAGTTCGTTGATCTCCATGGCAAGTGGCAGCACCTCACCGTCTGCAACGATCTGATCGACGAAGCCGCCTTCACCGATGGGGTGGCCTTTGACGGCTCCTCAATCCGGGGCTGGAAGGCCATCAACGAATCGGACATGGCGATGGTGCCGGATCCGAATACGGCCTGGATCGATCCGTTTTACAGCCACAAAACCCTCAGCCTGATCTGCTCGATTCAGGAGCCCCGCAGCGGCCAGCCCTACGCCCGCTGCCCCCGCGCGCTGGCCCAGAAGGCCCTCAACTATCTGGGCTCCACCGGCATCGCTGACACGGCTTACTTCGGCCCCGAGCCCGAGTTTTTCGTCTTTGACGATGTGCGCTACACCTCTGGCAGCGGCAGCAGCTTTTACAGCGTCGACTCGATCGAAGCCCCCTGGAACACCGCCCGCCACGAGGAAGGCGGCAACCTGGCCTACAAGATCCAGCTCAAGGAGGGTTATTTCCCTGTCGCCCCGAACGACACCCTCCAGGACATGCGCACCGAGATGCTGCTCACCATGGGCAGCCTGGGGGTGCCGATCGAGAAGCAGCACCACGAAGTGGCCACGGCCCAGCACGAGCTGGGGATCAAGTTCGCCGAACTGATCAGCGCCGCCGACAACGTGATGATCTACAAATACGTGGTGCGCAATGTGGCGCGGAAGTACGGCAAGACGGCCACGTTCATGCCCAAGCCCGTGTTTGCCGACAACGGCAGCGGCATGCACGTGCACCAGAGCCTCTGGAAAGGTGGCAACCCCCTGTTCTTCGGCGAGGGCACCTACGCCAACCTCTCCCAGACGGCCCGCTGGTACATCGGCGGCCTGCTCAAGCACGCCCCGAGCTTCCTGGCCTTCACCAACCCCACCACCAACAGCTACAAGCGTTTGGTGCCGGGGTTTGAGGCTCCCGTGAACCTGGTGTACTCCCAGGGGAACCGCTCGGCAGCCGTGCGCATCCCCCTCACCGGACCCAGCCCCAAGGCCAAGCGTTTGGAGTTCCGCTCCGGCGACGCCCTGTCCAATCCCTATCTGGGCTTTGCCGCCATGCTCATGGCCGGCATCGACGGCATCAAAAATCAAATCGACCCGGGTGACGGCACCGACGTCGATCTGTTTGAGCTCTCGGCTGAGGAGTTGGCGAAGATCTCCACGGTGCCCGCCTCTCTGAATGGCGCCCTCGAGGCTCTCGATGCCGACAAGGACTATCTGTTGGCCGGTGGCGTCTTCACCGAAGACTTCATCAACAACTGGATCGCCCTCAAGTACGAGGAGGTGCAGCAGCTTCGCCAGCGGCCGCACCCCCACGAGTACGTGATGTACTACGACGCCTGATCACCCTTCACAGCCCTGGCTCCGGCCAGGGCTTTTTTCATGCTCTGCGAATCTGGGCAATGGCACTGTCATGGAGACGCTTCTCCCGTGCCTGGCGCCTGGCCCAAGCCTCCATTTGGTGCACCACATCCCCGGCTGGGTTGAGGTCATGGTGGTGGGTGATCTGGGCCAACCCAGCGGCATGCAGCCGCGTGGTGTGGGCGTGCTGGCGGCTCCAGGTCTGAAATTCGGGATCGGGAGCCAGTGGCTGAAAACGGAAGTCGTCCATGGAGCCTCCTGGATCTGCCCATCCAGCATGGCGCCATTTCTGTAGCGGTTGCTACGAAACGCGACCATGCTTCATAGGACGTTGCAGGCGCGGTCGCCGGCTAGATCCGCTGAAATGGGGGTCGCCTCGATCGTTCCATGCCCGATCAGCTCACCAAGCTGGCTTACCAGACCCTGCAGCAGGGCAAGGCGTTGCTGGGGGTCACCCACAAGGAAGTCAGCACCCGGCTGATGGGCCTGCTGGCACCTGAGGGCAGTCCGAAGACGGTGCCCCTGCCACCGGAACTGCTCGGCCAGCTGAAGCAATCGATGGATGCCCTGCACGAACGGGACTGGCAGGAAGCCGAACAGGGGCTGTATCCGGCATCGCTGTTGTTTGATGCTCCCTGGCTCGATTGGGCCAGCCGCTACCCGTTGGTTTGGCTGGATATGCCCAGCACCTGGAGCCGGCGCCAGGAGCGCAATGTCCGCGACCTGCCGCGCAGCATCGACCCGGAGGATTTTCCGGACTACTACCTCCAGAATTTTCATCACCAGACCGACGGGTACCTGAGCGACCACTCCGCCGCCCTGTACGACCTGCAGGTGGAAATTCTGTTCAATGGCACGGCCGATCCCATGCGTCGCCGGTTGCTGGCTCCGCTCCTGCGAGGGATCCGCGCCTTTTCGGACCGCCCTGCTGGTCAGGTGCGGGTCCTCGATGTGGCCACCGGCACCGGCCGAACCCTCAGGCAGATCCGTGGAGCCCTCCCCAAAGCCCAACTGTTTGGCCTGGATCTCTCCAGTGCCTACCTTCGCCAGGCCAACAAGTGGCTGAGCCAGTTGCCGGGGGAACTGCCCCAGCTCGTGCAGGGAAACGGAGAGCGCATGCCATTCGCCGAAGGCACGTTCCAGGGCCTGACCTGCGTCTTCCTGTTCCATGAACTGCCCGGTGACGCCCGTCAGAATGTCGTGCAGGAGGCGTTCCGGGTGCTTGAGCCCGGCGGGGTCGTGGTCCTTGCCGACTCGGTGCAGCTGGCTGATTCACCCCGGTTGGGTGCCGTGATGGAAAACTTCCGGCGGGTCTTCCACGAGCCCTACTACCGCGACTACATCAGCGATGACATTGAGGGGCGGCTGCGCCGTTGCGGGTTTGAGGGAATCACCGCGGAGACGCACTTCATGACCCGGGTCTGGACAGCGCGCAAGCCCCGCTAGCGCCTCAAGCACCAGGCCAGCAGGAGCCCAACGGTGGCCCAACGCAGACCCCGCCAGAAGAGCACGTCCTGGCGGTGCGGTGGGGCCAGCTCAGCAGGCAGGGGGTCGAGCAGCCGTTGGGTTAAGGCCAGCCGCTGCCGCTGCCGCCGCTGGTTCACCCCCGAGCTGTTGGCTGTGAGGGAGGCCTGGGTCAGCAGGCCATCGAGCAGATGCAAGAGCCGGATCGGCTGTCGCACAGAATGGTGGCCGAGGGGTCTCAGCGGCATGGGCTGCACCCAGCGTCAGGGGTATGGCATCAGGATGGGGCCTTCCTCAGGCAAACGTCCAGTGTCCAAGCCCCTGGCAAAGCCTCAACGCAGCTGGCCAGAGAGCTCCCTGGAGCAGGCCGTGGCCTTGCAACGGCTGTTAGCCATCGGCGATCGAGACTGGCATGCCCTCAAGGCCCAGCGGTCCCGCCGAGGCGCTGAACAGCTGGCTGCAGCGCTGGTGCTCTTGCTTAGCGGCGACGACCCCGGGGCTCCCCAGCCCAGCCCAGCCCGCCAGGAGGCGATCGCCTTGGTGGAACATGGCCTGAGCTGGCTCCGGGCTGAGGTCAGCGATCCCGGTTGCCCCAGCCACCGGCCGGCGACAGCAGCTCCGCTCGCTGACGACTGACCGCCAGTTGCAGGCGGTTGCCCCGCTGGCTCCAGCGCACGTCGTCAAAACAGTTGTGAATCAGAAACAGGCCTCGCCCACTGGCGGCATCGAGCTGTTCGGGCAACGCCGTGGTGCGCGATTCCGTCGGGACCCCAGGTCCTTCATCCTGCACCTGCCACACCAGCCAGCGGGGCGTCTCGATCCGGCGCACCCGCAGGCACTTCGAGGGATCACAGGCATTGCCGTGGCGTACGGCATTCACCAGGGCTTCCTGCAGCCCAAGCTGCACCTGGCCCTGGAGCTGCAGGCAGCGCACCGGCTCGATCAGCAACTCCAGCAGCGGCGCCAGCTGCAGGGTGGATGGGGTGATGAAATCCGACCAGCGCAGCGCCATTCGGCTTGGATCCATTGGGTCCTGTTTGACCCTACGCCGTGGCCGGCACCCTGACTCAGGCCTTGATGCGCTGTTGCAGAGCCGGGTGTCGGAGTAGGGCATCCATCAGCCGCACGCCGCGCAACTGGTTCACTAGCGGCATGTGGCCCTCGGGAGCGTCGATCGACCATTGGAAGGAACCCGGGTAGCGGGTCCACAGTCCACCGTCCTTCCAGCCCAACTTGGGCCAAAGCAGTTCCCAGCGTCGGTTACAACTGGCCAGCAGCGTTCCCTGCACGGAAAAGCCGAACCGGCCCCGGGAGAAACACACCCACAGCCGATCCAGACTGTCGAGATCGGGAGAGGGCATCGGCGGCACCTCGCTGTAATAGACGTACCCGCGTCGCACAGCCTCTCCACCCGCCAGCTCCCGCAGCACGGCACTGGTGATTCGGTCAGCCTCCTCAAAACGTTGGGCCATTAGGGCCCGTTGCAGAGGGGCATAGTCGACGCCACAGGCAGACACGGTGGCCAGCCAGCCGTCGGGATAGCGGTTCAAAAAGTCGTTCTGGAGACCATCTCCCTCCTCCAGAAGCATCTGGATGAGAAACCCACCAGCCCAGTCATCGCCGGTGGCATCCAATCCGGCGAGATGGTCAGCTATCAGGGGCCTCAGCTCCTGCTGACGGCTCTTGAGGGTCGCGACCAGGGAACGGCGTTGGCGACCGTTGGCGGCCTGGAAGCGTTCCAAAAGGGCGCCTGGGCTGGCGGTAGCAGTGGCGGTGACCGGAGGTCCGGAAAGCATGGAAGGGGGGTCGAGCCTGAAGCGGTGCCAGCGTTGGCCCACTATGTCAGCAGAGATCCTCTTCAGCGATGCCGGGCGCCAGCCCCTCCCTCCCGGTGGATGCCTTCCTGTCCAACGCGGGGGCGGTGGTGGATGTTCGCAGCCCTCAGGAATTCATCCAGGGGCACATCCCGGGAGCCCACAACCTGCCCCTGTTCAGCGATGACGAGAGGGCCCAGGTGGGCACCTGTTACAAGCAGGCTGGTCGCGCCGCCGCTGTGCAGCTCGGCCTGGAGTTGGTCGGCCCGAAGCTGGCATCCCTGGCCCGCAGTCTCAACAAGCTGGCGCAGGGGGAGACACCCCTGCGGCTCCACTGCTGGCGTGGGGGCATGCGCTCGAGCAGCGTGGCTTGGTTGGCGTCCACCCTGGACCTGCCGGTGCTGCTGCTCGACGGGGGCTACAAGGCCTACCGGCACTGGGTCTTAGCCACGTTTGACCAGCCCTGGCCCCTGCTGATCCTGGGAGGACGCACCGGCACGGGCAAAACCGATCTGCTGCTGGCCCTTCAGGAGCAGGGAGCCGCCGTGGTGGACCTGGAGGGCTTGGCCCACCACCGGGGTAGCAGCTTCGGTGGCCTGGGAATGCCCGAACAACCCAGCACGGAGCTCTATGAGAATCGTTTGGCGACGGCCCTGCAGAGCCTGAAGGGGCATGGTCCGATCTGGCTGGAAGCCGAAAGTGCCCAGGTGGGTCGCTGCCGCATCCCCAACGGTCTTTGGCGACAGATGGGCAAAGCCCCGGTTGTCGAGATCCAGCGCCCCCTCCAGGAACGGGTGGACCAGCTCGTTGCCGTCTACGGCGGGCAAGGGCAGGCCGCCCTGCGGGAGGCCACCGAACGCATTGCCCGACGCCTCGGCCCCCAGCGCACGGCAGCGGCCCTCGAGGCAATCGACCGCAGCGACTGGCCCGGCGCCTGCGAGCAGATGCTCGACTACTACGACCGCTGCTACGACCACGAGTTGAGTCGGCGTGAACGTCCCGTGCAGGCCTGCTTAGACCTTGCCGGGATGGAGCCACGCGTTGCCGCCCTGCGGCTGCTACAGGATCCAACTTGTGCCTTGGGGGGCAGCACGGGGGCCGCTGGGGCTGACTCCTAGGATTGATTTTTGTCCCTTCTTGCCATGGGCGCCGCCATTCAGTTCTTCCGTGGAGTGGATGAGCCGGTCGTGCCCGACATCCGCCTGACGCGTTCAAGGGATGGGCGCACGGGCCAAGCCCTGTTCGTGTTCGAAGAGCCTGATGCCCTCGCACCCGAAACCATGGGGGACATCACGGGCATGTTTCTGGTGGATGAGGAGGGTGAACTGGTGAGCCGGGAGGTGAAGGCCCGCTTTGTCAACGGCAAGGCCAGCGCCCTGGAATGCACCTACACCTGGAAAACCACCGAAGACTTCGATCGCTTCATGCGTTTTGCCCAGCGTTACGCCGAGAGTCACGATCTCGGTTTCTCCGGCAACCAGGGCGAAGATCAGGGGGAGCAGGGCGAGGCCTGATCCCTTGAAATTCGGCCAATGGCTGGGGCTGTTGGGGCTGCTTGCAGCCCTGGTGCTCCTCTGGAGCCTGCGCCAGAGCCTGATGCACCTGTTTGCAGCGGTGGTCCTGGCGTTGGCCCTCTGCACCCTGGTGGGTGCCATCCGTAACAAGCTGAACTGTTCCAGACCGCTGGCCCTGTTGCTGAGCCTGGGCGTGGTGGTTCTGGTGGCCACGGTGGTGGCCACCGCCGTGATCCCACCCTTCATCGACCAGTTTGCCCAACTCATCACCAAGCTGCCGGCGGCCGCAGAAACCCTGCTCGATCTTCTGAGGAGCGGTCTGGCGAACGCCAGTCAAATGCTGTATGGCAGCGCTAGGGACAGCGTCTCCTGGCTGCGCAATGGCCTGATTGGAAACCCCGGAGCCACCGGCCTGTCGTCCGGACTGAGCTCCGGTCTTGGGCCGAGCCTCGGCAGCGGCGCCCTGCGTCTGTTGGGCCTGGCCGGCGGTCTGGGTACCGCGGTGCTCCAGGGGCTGTTCGTGGTGGCGGTGGCCTTGATGGTGGCGGTTCAACCCGAGCCCTACCGCGAGGTTGCCGTGCTGTTGGTGCCTTCCTTCTACCGGCGTCGCTTCCGCCAGATCCTGGTGCAGTGCGGCGAGGCCCTAAGTGCCTGGATGGTGGGGGTGCTCATCAGTTCGCTCTGTGTGGGCACCCTGGCCGCCATCGGGCTCACCCTGATGGGGGTGAAGCTCGTGGCCGCCAATGCCCTGCTGGCGGGGCTGCTCAACATCATTCCCAACGTGGGGCCAACCCTGAGCACGGTGTTCCCTGTCTCTGTGGCGTTGTTGGATGCCCCTTGGAAGGCCCTGGCGGTGCTGCTCCTTTACATCGGTGTGCAGAACCTGGAGAGCTATCTGATCACCCCATCGGTGATGCACCACCAGCTGCGGCTTTTGCCGGGCCTCACCCTCACGGCCCAGTTGGTGTTCACCGTCGTATTCGGCCCACTGGGCCTGCTGCTGGCCCTGCCTCTGGCAGTGTGTCTGCAGGTGATCGTGCGTGAGGTGCTGATCCACGACATCCTGGATCCATGGAAACGCCAACGCCTGGAGACCTGATCCCATGAACGGTCGCACGGTGCTCGGGGCGTTGGCCCTGATCGTGCTCGGGCTGCTCACCTGGGAACTGCGCTGGGTGCTGTTGGTGCTCTTCGGAGCCGTGGTGTTGGCGGTTGCCCTGGATGTGCCCATCACCCTGCTGCGTCGGCTGCTGCCGCTGAACCGACCCACCGCCCTCATCGTGGTGCTGGTGGTGCTGGTCTTGGTGGGAGGACTGCTGGGCCAGCTGCTTTTGCCAGAACTGCTCGAGCAGGTCAACCAACTCACGGCCCTGCTACCGGCCCTGGCTGAACGGCTGAGTAGCTTGGCTCGCCAGGTCACCTGGATGCCCGACCTGGAGCGTCAGTTGATGCAACTGGGCACCTGGGATCGTTTGCAGCCCCTCGGCGGCCAGCTTCTGGGCTTTGCCGGAGGGGCCGCGAGCACCACCATCCAGTTGCTGTTGATGGCGCTGCTGGCCATCCTGCTGGCCCTCGATCCCCGCAGTCATCAAAAGGTGGTGGTGGCCATGACGCCAGACTTCTGGCGGCCCCAGATGCGCACCCTGCTGACGGAATGCCGCCAAGCGCTGGGTGGCTGGCTGGCCGGCATGACCCTCTCCGCCGTGAGCGTGTTTCTGCTGACCTGGGCTGGCTTGGCCCTGTTGGGAGTGCCCTTGGGCCTGCTCAGCGCCCTGGTGTGTGGTCTGCTGACCTTTGTGCCCACCATTGGTCCTACGGCTGCCACCCTGCTGCCATTGGCAGTGGCCCTGCTGGTGTCTCCGGGAACAATGGTTCAGGTTTTGGTGCTGAGGCTGGTGCTCCAAAACACCGAGGCCTTTCTGCTCACCCCGATGCTGCTGCGCCGCACCGTGAACCTGCTCCCCACCGTCGCGCTGACGGCCCAGCTGTGCCTAGGCGCCTTGTTGGGATTGCCGGGCGTGCTCCTGGCCCTTCCCCTGGTCGTGGTGCTGCAGGTGTTCTGTGAGGAAGTGGTGGTGAAAGAAGTGATGGATCGCTGGGCCTGAAC
>JBEEKG010000146.1:0-10547 GCA_041168785.1 Cyanobacteriota bacterium | reverse complement strand
AGGTCGCTCAGCATCGGGCGCTTGTTGGTGCGCGATTCGACGCCCCGGCTGAGCTGGGAGAGGGCCATCACCGGCACGTTGAGCTCGCGGGCCATGCCCTTGAGCCCCCGGGTGATGCGGCTGAGCTCCTGCACCCGGTTGTCGGGGGTGGAGCCCTCCATGAGCTGCAGGTAGTCGATCACGATCAGGCCTAGTTCTTTGCCGGTTTCGGCCATCAGCCGGCGGCAGAGAGAGCGCATTTCCAGCACGCCGGAGTTGGGTTTGTCGTCGAGGAACAGGGGCAGCTGGCCCAGGCTGTTGATGCCCTGGCCCAGCAGGGGCCATTCCTCCTGCTGCAGCCGGCCGGTGCGCAGCCGGCCGCTCTCAATGCCCACCTCCATCGACAGCAGGCGGTAGGTGAGCTGCTCCTTGCTCATCTCCAGGGAGAACACGCACACCGGCAGGGCGTGGAGCTGGGCCACATTCTTGGCGATGTTGAGCACGATCGAGGTTTTGCCCATCGCCGGCCGGCCGGCCACGATGATCAGGTCGCTGCGCTGCAGCCCCTGGGTGATGGCATCGAGGTCGTAAAAGTTGCAGGGGATGCCGGCCACCGCGGTGCCCAGCGACCGGCTTTCGATCTCGTTGAAGGTGCTGGTGAGAATTTCGGCGGTGGGCGTGAGGCCGGTGCTCGGTTTCTCCTGGCTGATGGCGAAGATCTTCGCCTCCGCCTCATCGAGCACCTGCTCCATCGGCTTGCTCTGGTCAAAGCCCAGCTGGATCACCTCGTTGCCGGAGCGGATCAGCTGGCGGCGCAGGAACTTGTCCATGACCAGGCGGGCCACCTGGTCGATCGAGGCGGTGGAGGTGATGCGTTCCACCAGTTCCACCAACCGGCCCTGGCCCCCTACCTTCTCCAGGGCACCGGTGTCCGCCAGCCAGGCGCACATGGCCGTCAGGTCGGTGGGTTTGCCCTGGCTGTGCAGCATCACTGCCGTGCGATAGATCTCGCGGTGGGCGTTCAGATAGAAGGCTTCCGGCTGCAGCACGTCGGCGACGCGGCCGATGGCATCGGGGTCGAGCAGGATGCCCCCCAGCACGGCTTCTTCGGCCTCCAGGTTCTGGGGGGGCACCGAGTCGGGCAGGGCCTCGAAGTTGGCCTCCTCCCGCAGGCGCCGCCGTTGGTTGTTGCCGGAGCTGGAACGCGCCCCCCGGCTTTCCAGAGGGTCGTCAGCTGCTCCGGTGACTGCCGCGTTCACCATGGGCAGGGAGGGGACAGGACGGGGACAGGACGGGGAGATCGGCAGGCTGGCTTGGGGAACCGGCCCGCGAGATCACTTTGCCCTGGATTGGGGGAATCCCCCAGTTGTGTGGGCGTCTCAGCGCTCAGAAGCTGACGACTTCCAGGTTGAGCTCGGCGGTCACTTCGGGGTGGAGCTTGACCTGCACCTTGTAGGAACCGGTGCGGTGGATCTCGGGCACGCTGATGTCGCGGCGATCAACCTCCTTCTTGGTGGCCGCTTCGATCGCTTCGGCTACATCACCGTTGGTCACGGTGCCGAACAGCACGTCGTCACCACCGGTCTGCTTTTTCACCGTGAAGCGACCAATGGTGTCGAGGGCGGTGCGGAAGGCCATCGCCTCAGCCTTGAGGGCGGCTTGGCGCTCGGCCTCCTTGGCGCGACGGGCCTCCACCTGGCGCAGTACGGCTGCGGTGACGGGAACGGCCTTGCCGGTGGGCACCAGAAAGTTACGGGCGTAGCCAGGAGCCACCTCCACCAGATCCCCGTCCTTGCCGAGGCTGAGAACGTCTGCGTTGAGGACGACTTGAACGCGCTTCGCCATGGGATCGAACGGGGGGAAAGGGAACTGCCCTGAAGAGGACGGGTGCCCATACGGAACACCCGGATCACAACCGATCTGACACCTTACGCCACAGGCGCTTGCGGCAAGCGCACCTGCCTGGCCAGACCCAGGCTGCGCATCAGCCGGATGTGCTGCCAGGTGAGGTCGATCTGGCGGCCAAAGCCGTGGCGGGCGGAGTGGGGGAAGGCGTGGTGGTTGTTGTGCCAGCCCTCGCCGAAGGTCAGCGCCGCCACCCAGGGGTTGTTGCGGGAGCCGTCGCCGCTGTCGTGGCTCACCTCACCCCAGAGGTGGGTGGCCGAGTTCACCAGCCAGGTGCAGTGGTAGACCACCACCAGGCGCAGGGGGATGCCCCACAGCACCAGGGCCCAGCCGCCGGCACCGGTGACGCTGCCGATCCAGAACAGCAGGGCGGCGAGGGGCACCTGCAGCAGCAGAAAGTTGGTGTTGAGCCAGCGGTAGTAGGGGTCGCGGGCCAGGTCGCCGGTGAGCCGGGGTACGGCCCCCATGGCGGGGATGGGCGCAAACATCCAGCCCATGTGGCTCCACCAGAAGCCCCTGAGGCTGCTGTGGTGATCCACCTCGGTGTCGGAGAACTTGTGGTGGTGGCGGTGCAGGCCCACCCAGTCGATCGGGCCGTGTTGGCAGCTGAGGGCGCCGCAGGTGGCAAAGAAGCGCTCCAGCCACTGGGGCACCCGGAAGGCGCGGTGGCTCAGCAGCCGGTGGTAGCCGATGGTCACGCCCAGGCAGGCGGTGACCCAATAGAGCACCAGAAAGCTGGCCACGGCCGGCACGCTCCAGAACTGGGGCAGCAGGGCCACCACCGCCAGCACGTGGATGACCGCCATGAAGCCGATGGTGATCCAAGGGGTGGTTTTCGATCCCTGGCTGCTGCTGGCGTCGCCCTGGCGGCTCCGGTGCAGGGCCTCCGCGCGGCGCTCGCCGCTGACGCCCTGGTTGATGAAGGCGGGCTTGCGGGTGGCCAGGCGCTGGGTGGCCGGTGCGTCGGGCCTGACGGGTGCGGCGGCTGTTGCTGGTGCGGCCATGGAGGACCGGCTCCAAATTGATCGCTACAATAGTAGCAATACGGATCCGTATCGCGTGGGATATCGGGAGGAGCTCTTATCGGGGCGCGTGGCGTTTGCCCATCTGATCAGGGTGTGGCATGAGCGCAATGGTTGGTCCCACCGGGTGTTGCCCGCCCTGGCGGAGGCCCTGGATCTGGGCAGGGTCCACAACTCCCAGCTGTCGATGCTGCGCAACGGCAAGCTGGCCTCCCCGGGACCGGAGGTGTTTCTGGCCCTAGGCCGCATCAACCAGCTGCTGGCCGCTGAGGTGCGGGATGGGGCCCTCGGCGATGGCCTGCTTCAGCGGCTGGCGGACAGCCCTGAGCTGGTGGCCGCCCTCGAAACTTCCGCCCTGCCGGTTCAGGATGAGGGCGCCCCGGTGCTGGGTCCCGGCGAGCTGCTCGAGGTGTTTGTGGGGTTGCGCCAGCCACCCGTGGCCTTCGACCTCCGGATCGCCGATGGCGAGGCGGCACCGTTGAGCGCGGCCCTTGCCCAGCTGCTTACCGCGGGGCGGCCCTGGCGGCTCTGCCGCGAGCCCTTGATGGCGGCCTACCCGGCGGAGAAGCGCCAGCGGCGGGAGCGATTCGCCGAAGTGATGGCCGGCCAGCGGGATTTTTCCGCTGCGGAGCTCGACAGTGAACTCCCGGATCTGCGCCGCACCCTGGCGCGGCTGGGGGCAACCGGTGACGGGGAACTGGGGCCCGATCAGTTTCTGGAGCTGCTGCGGCAGCAGGCCAGTGCCCTGGGCTTCAGGCCCGATGGCCAGGGGATTGAACTGGATCTGGCCGCGGCAATCCGCCAGCAACTCCAAGACCAGGTGGCCAGGCCTCAGCCGGGCCGGTAGCTGGCCTCCCGCACGCGCCGGGCCCAGCCCAGGCTGCGCAACAGCTTGATGTGTTGCCAGGTGATGTCGAACTCAAACCAGCGCAGGCCGTGGCGAGCCGAGTGGGGGAAGGCGTGGTGGTTGTTGTGCCAGCCCTCACCGAAGCTCAGGATCGCCACCCACCAGCAATTGCGGGAGAGATCGGGGCTGTCGAAGTTGCGGTAGCCGCAGAAGTGGGTGGCCGAATTCACCAGCCAGGTCACGTGATACACGATCACCAGCCGCAGGGGGATCGCCCAGAGCACCAGGCCCAGGCCGCCGCCGTGGACGCCCGCCAGCTCGCCGTACCAATAGAGGGCGGCACCGAGGGGCAGCTGCAGCAGCAGGAACCAGCGGTCGAGCCAGCGGTAGAAGGGATCGCGCTGGAGGTCGCCGGTGAGCCGCTGCACGTGTTGCAGGGCCGGAATCTCATGCAGCATCCAGGCGCTGTGGGCCCACCACAGACCCCGGGCCGCATCGTGGTGGTCGTTCGGCTGGTCGGAATACTTGTGGTGGTGCCGGTGCAGGCCCACCCACTCGATCGGACCGCTTTGGCAAGCCAGGGCTCCCATCAGCACCAAGATGCGCTCCACCCAGCGGGGAGCGGTGAAGCTGCGGTGGGTCACCAGCCGGTGCAGGCCCAGGGTCACGCCCAGCACGGTGACCCAATAGAGCCCCGCCAGCACCACCAGGGCCTGCCAACTCCAGAACTGGGGCAGCAGGGCAAACACAGCGCCGACATGCATCACCAGCATGAAGCTGGTGGTGCCGGATTTGAATTTGCGTTGGCGGGCCGGCAGGGGGGGGCGCGGCTCGGTGAGCGACGCCCGGATGCGGCGATCCTCCTGGCTGTTGGGCGTATCGGCGCTGGGGCTGTCGAGCCTCAGCATCTGGGGGTCAAGGCCGGGCGATGTGCCGTTGCTGGAACGGTTATGGCGGGCCGGATCGGTACTCAGAACCAACGAAATCTCCGGGTGGTGCGTGCCCGGTGACGCCTTGGCAATGGCGTGTGGGGACAGCTGGGGGAATCTAGACGTGTACCGCCCGGCAACATGGGCCCTGCCCGTGGAGCACTGCGATGTCGGAACCCGTTGGGGAGCTGCAACGGGATGCTGCGGCCCGGGTGGCCGCGGCGGTGGCCGCCACCGCTGCCGCGGCGGCCCATCACACCAGCGCGGTGCAGCCCCGGCTGCGGCGGGTGCTCGAGGCCATGGCGGCCGAGCACGTCGGCGTGCAGCATTTCGCCTCGGTGAGTGGCTATGGCCACGGCGACCAGGGCCGGGAGGTGCTCGATCGGGTGTTTGCCCGGGTGTTGCAAGCCGAGGCGGCGGCGGTGCGGCTGCAGTTCGTCAGTGGCACCCACGCGATTGCGGCGGCGTTGTTTGGGGTGTTGCGCCCTGGCGATCGCCTGCTGGCTCTCACCGGCCGCCCCTACGACACCCTCGAGGAGGTGATCGGCATCCGCGGGTGCGGCCAGGGATCCCTGGTGGAATTCGGCATCGTCTACGACGAATTGCCCCTCGCGTCTGACGGCGCCGTGGACCACGACGGCCTGGCGGCGGCCTTGGCTTTGCCCACCCGCATGGTGCTGATCCAGCGCAGCTGTGGTTACAGCTGGCGGCCCTCCCTCTCGGTGGAGGAGATCGGGGTGCTCTGCGCCCGGGTGAAGGCCCTGCAGCCGGATTGCCTGGTGTTCGTCGACAACTGTTATGGCGAGCTGGTGGAGGAGCGGGAGCCCACGGCCGTGGGGGCTGACCTCATGGCCGGTTCCCTGATCAAAAATCTGGGGGGCACCATTGCTCCCACCGGCGGCTACGTGGCGGGCCGATCCGAGTTGGTGGAGCAGGCCTGCTGCCGGCTCACCGCCCCGGGCATCGGTGCTGAGGGGGGAACCAGCTTTGACCTCAACCGCCTGCTGTTTCAGGGGTTGTTCCTGGCCCCCCAGATGGTGGCGGAGGCCCTGATCTGCAGTGAGTTGGTGGCTCAGGTGTTTAGCGCTCTCGGCTATGCCGTGCATCCCCGGCCCGGAGCGGCCCGCAGCGATGTGATCCAGGCCGTGCGGCTCGGGGATCCGGAACGCCTCAAGATCGTGTGTCGGGCCTTTCAGGCGGCGTCGCCGGTGGGGTCCTACCTCGACCCGGTGCCGGCGCCCATGCCCGGCTACGCCAGCGCCCTCGTGATGGCCGGCGGCACCTTCATCGATGGCAGCACCAGTGAGTTCTCCGCCGATGCGCCGTTGCGGGAGCCCTATGTGCTGTTTGCCCAGGGCGGCACCCACCGGGCCCATGCCCAGATCGCCCTGGAACGGGCGCTTGTGGCGCTGGCCGCCGCCGGCCTGGATCGGACAGACTGACGCGACTTTCCGACCTGCGATGGCGCTCTCCTTTCCCGGCGATTGCCGCTATGCCGACAGCCATGAATACGTGCGGCCCGAGGGGGAGCGGCTGCGGCTGGGTCTGAGTGCCTTCGCCATCGACCAACTCGGTGACATCGTGTTTGTCGAGCTTCCGGAGGTGGGTGCCACCCTCACCCAGGGGGCCAGTTTCGGCAGCGTTGAGTCGGTGAAGGCGGTGGAAGATCTGCTGGCGCCGGTCACCGGCGTGGTGCTGGCCCGCAATGAGGCCGTGCTGGCCAGCCCGGAGGAGTTGCAGAACGATCCCTACGGAGAAGGATGGTTGCTCCTGCTCCAGCCCGCTGACCCGAGCCAGCTCGAGGGGTTGATGGACGCGGCCGTTTACGGCGCCAAGGTGCAGGGCGCCTGATGGGAACTCCGGTTTCTCCTGCCCTCTCGTTTGTGGGGCGGCACATCGGTCCGAGCGCCGACGATCAGCAGCGGATGTTGCAGGAGCTGGGTGTTCCCAGCCTCGAAGCGCTGGCCGCTGAGGTGGTGCCGGCCGATCTGCTGCTGGATGCGGCGACGGCAACGGCTGGGCTGCCCGAGCCCTGCAGCGAGGCGGAGGCCCTGGCCGAACTCGCGCAGATCGCCGCCGGCAACCAGCTGCGCCGCAGCCTGATCGGCCAGGGGTATTACGGCACCGCCACGCCGGCGGTGATTCAGCGCCAGGTCTTTGAAAATCCCGCCTGGTACACCGCCTACACCCCGTACCAGGCCGAAATCGCCCAGGGACGCTTGGAGGCCCTGCTCAATTTCCAGACCCTGATCAGCGAGCTCACCGGTCTGCCGATCGCCAATGCCTCCTTGCTCGATGAGGCCACCGCCGCCGCCGAGGCCATGGCCCTGGCTCTGGCCGTCTGCAAGCGCAAGGCCGCCCGGCGGTTTCTGGTGGACCGGGCCGTGTTCCCCCAGACCCTGGCGGTGCTGCAGACCCGGGCCGAGCCCCTGGGCATCACGCTGGAGCTGGTGGAGGCCGAGACCCTGGCCGCTGCCGCCCTGCCCGACGACGCCTTCGGGCTGCTGATCCAGCTGCCGGGCCGCAGTGGTCGGCTGTGGGACCCCAGCACCCTCCTGGCGTCGGCCCGGGCAGCCGGGCTGGTCACGGCCGTGGCGATCGATCCGCTGGCGCAGGTGCTGCTGGCACCCGTGGCAGAGCTGGGGGCTGACATTGCCGTTGGCAGCGCCCAGCGCTTCGGGGTGCCGATGGGCTTCGGCGGGCCCCATGCGGCCTTCTTCGCCACGGTGGAGGCCTACAAGCGCCAGATCCCTGGCCGCCTGGTGGGCTCTTCCGTGGATGCGGAGGGCAGGCCAGCTCTGCGGCTGGCCCTGCAGACCCGCGAGCAGCACATCCGCCGCGACAAGGCCACCAGCAACATCTGCACGGCCCAGGTGTTGCTGGCGGTGATGGCCGGCTTCTATGCCGTGCACCACGGCCCCGATGGCCTCGAAGCCATCGCCCGGCGCCTGTTGGCCCTGCGTGCCGGCCTGGCCGAGGCCCTCACCGCTCTCCATTTGGCCCCTGAGCCCGGACCCGGTTTCGACACCCTCACGGTGGCCACCCCGCTGGCGGCGGCGTTGGTGGGGCGGGCCGAGGCGGCCGGCTTCAACCTTCGCTGCGACGACAACGGCTTCGGCATCAGCCTCGATGAGCTCTCCACTCCCCAGGAGCTGGTCCAGCTCCTGACGGCCCTGGCCAACGATCCAACCGCTGCTGCGGCTGCCGTTGGGCGGTTCACCGCTGCAGTCCAAGGGGGTGGTGGAGACGATCCCCTGATGGGTCTGCCCCTGCGCCAGCAGGCCTGGCTCAGCCAGGCGGTGTTTCACCGCTACCGCAGCGAAACGGAGCTGTTGCGCTACATCCAGCATCTGGCGTCCCAGGACCTCTCCCTGGTGCACGGCATGATCCCGCTGGGCAGCTGCACGATGAAGCTCAATGCCGCTGCCGAGCTGGCGCCCGTGAGTTGGCCCAGCTTCGGCCAGCTTCACCCGTTTGCCCCCGCCCACCAGAGCGGCGGCTACCAGCGCCTGGCCAGCGATCTGGAGCGCTGGTTAGCGGCGATCACGGGTTTTGCCGGTGTGTCGCTCCAGCCCAATGCGGGTTCCCAGGGCGAATACGCCGGGCTGTTGGCGATCCGCGCCTGGCACTGCAGCCGAGGCGAGGCCCACCGCCGGGTGTGCCTGATCCCCACCAGCGCCCATGGCACCAACCCGGCCACCGCCGTGATGGTGGGCCTGCAGGTGGTGGCAGTGGCCTGCGACGACCAGGGCAACATTGATCTGGTCGACCTGGAGGCCAAGGCCCGCGCCCATGCCGACACGCTGGCGGCCCTGATGGTCACCTATCCCTCCACCCACGGGGTGTTTGAGCCAGCCATCCGCCGCATCTGCGAGCTGGTGCATGGCTGGGGCGGCCAGGTTTATCTCGATGGCGCCAACCTCAACGCCCAGGTGGGACTTTGCAAACCGGGGCTCTACGGCGCCGACGTCTGCCACCTCAATCTGCACAAGACCTTCTGCATTCCCCACGGCGGTGGTGGTCCCGGGGTGGGGCCCATCGCGGTGGCAGCCCATCTGGTGCCCTTCCTGCCTGGCTCCGGGGCGGGTGAGGCCACGCCAGTGGGGCCGGTGGCTGCCGCACCCCTGGGCAGCGCCTCGATCCTGCCGATCAGCTGGATGTACATCCGCATGATGGGGGGCTCAGGGCTGCGTCAGGCCAGCCAGGTGGCCCTCCTGTCCGCCAATCTCCTGGCTGAACGGCTTGAGCCCCATTTCCCAGTGCTGTACCGGGGCGGTGGGGATGGCGGTGGCGGGCGGGTGGCCCACGAGTGCATTCTCGATCTGCGGCCGCTCAAGCGATCCTGCGGACTGGAGGTGGATGACCTGGCCAAGCGCCTGATGGACTACGGCTTCCATGCCCCCACCGTGAGCTGGCCCGTGGCGGGAACGGTGATGGTGGAGCCCACCGAGAGCGAATCCCTGGCCGAGCTGGACCGCTTCTGCGCCGCCATGGTGGCGATCCGCCAGGAGGCCGCCGCGATTGAGGCCGGAACAGCCGATCCAGCCAACAACCCCCTCAAGCGGGCTCCCCATACCCTGGCTGCGGTGACCGACGACCACTGGGACCGGCCCTATACCCGCCAGCAGGCGGCTTTCCCTGCAGGAGACAGTCAGCGCAGCCGCAAGTTCTGGCCGGCGGTGGCCCGAATTGACAATGCCTATGGCGATCGCAACCTGGTGTGCACCTGCCCGAGTGTGTTGGAGCTGGCCATCCCCCAACAGGCGGGATCCCTACAGGCAGTGCCCGAACTGGCCTAGCCCTGGCCGTTGGAGCGTGTTTTTCGGCCAGCCATGGCGCAAAGTGTGACAATCGCGAAATCACAGGATTTCTTTGTGGTCAGCGGCCCAGTTTGCCCGCATTATCTGACGCATCCAGGTCAATTCCATCCACTCCGGCGCTTTTCGCGCCACCGCCATTCATTTCTCGGGACCATGAACGGCAACAACAACGGCTCTAACAACGGCAGCGGCGGCCAAATCCTGCGCGTGGAAGGCACGAACGTGCTGCGGGTCCCCTTTGGCGTGCGTCGCGCCCGCCGGGTCCGGCCCCAGCGCCCGGACCATTGGGCCACTTTGGTGCTGCCCTTCCAGGTCTACAGCGATCCGACGCCGCCTCCCCAGGCAGCGTGATTCCGCCCTGGCGTTCAGGTCGCTTCGCCTAGGCGCCAGTCCACCAGAGCTTTCACATCAGCCAGGGAGCTGGCGGGTGTGCGGAAGGGCAGCATCGGCATGGGGCTTCGCTCCGGTCTGATCAGCCAGGTGAGATCAGCCTGGGGAATCAGCACGAACCCTCGATACCGAACCGCTGCCCGTACCCCCCGGTGCTGGAGTCCTGAAGGGGCGATGGGCGCGGCTTGGCTGGACATCGATGGCTGAGGAGTTCCGACCATTGGAGCGAGTCGCCCGCGGCTTTGGGCGTCTTTACTGATTCGTTTTCGATTTGCTGTTACACCCTGAAAGGATCAAATTAGTCTCAATTTGAATCCTTAAGATCCCTTGCCCTGACAGCTTTTCCCGGCGTGGCAGGTTGGCATGGAAAACTGTTGCGAGCGTGTGCTGGGATACAGAAACTGAGACCTCAATGATTTAACAAGCCGATAAGAGTTCGGGTTCGCGGTAGGGCACGAAGCTGGCTTTGCGGGCTCCGCAGATGGGGCAGCACCAGTCGTCGGGAATGGCCTCAAAGGGGGTGCCCGGGGCGATGCCGGAATCCGGGTCGCCTTCCGTGGGGTCGTAGATCATCGAGCACAGCTTGCAGATCCACTTGCCGGCCACGGGCTGGGCTGCTTCGCCGGCCACGCCTTTGCCGTGCAAGGCGTCCAGG
>JBEEKG010000145.1:0-4360 GCA_041168785.1 Cyanobacteriota bacterium | reverse complement strand
CCGGCCGCCGCGGCTCCGGTCAGCAGAATCCACTTCCCCTGTTTCCAGTTCATCGGAACAGCCAGCCTTTGCAGGAGCGGGTGAGGAATGGCATCACCCAATAGCTGAGCAGAGCCACGGTGATCCCCGTGTTGATCAAGATGCGGAGAAACTCGGGCCATGGGGCCAGCAGAGTGGCCATCAGGGGGCCCACCACCAAGGAGAGGCCTGCGACCCCAATCCACACCAGGATGGCCTGCTTGTATCGCTTTGGAGCCGGGCGCGAGGGTTGTTCGGGTAACTGGAACCAGGGCTCCAGGCCTGTGAGCACCTTGATGGATTCCGGCTCGCGGATCAACGGTTTGACGCGCTCAACCCAATCCTTGCGGACCTTCGATTGCATCCAGGCCTCGAGATTCGGGCATGTGTCGAACTGAACCACGATCACGTGATCCGGCGAGACGCCGAGTTCAGGGCGGATGAAGTGGGCTCCGAGGTATCCCTCAAAGCTGCGCGCGTCTGTGGCAATTCCCTTGATCCACTCGTCGTATCCCGGTTCACGGCCAGGACGGACGCGATGGGTGATCACGGCCGTGACGTGAACGCTGGAATCCATGGACCTTTAGCCCGACAAGTTCTTGCCGCAGCATTGTGACCTCTTGCCGTTCAATCGGACATTTCTCGGCCACGGTCGTTCGAGAAGTCCTGGAGCACGGGGATGAACTCGGTGGCGTCGCTGAAGGTCGGATCGGGGATCGATTGGTTGAGCACGGTGCTGGCCGCTGCCCCATTCAGGGCGTGGGCGCTTCCAGGCGCTGGCCGGGCCGGATCGCCGTGGGCGGTGAGGGGTGGCGCCGGGCGGGTTCCCAGATCTGCACCTGCAGCGGTCCCTGCGCCCTTGGCTCGAAGCGGGTGAGCCAGCCCGAGCTCCAGGTGATTTCCACCTCGCCGTTGTCCAGCCGCCAGGTGCCACCAGCCAGCGCATCGATGGCGTTGAAGGCCAGGCCGTTCGACATCAGGCTCACGGTGGTCAAGGGCTGATCCGCCTGGGCTGGCTGGATGCGGTAAACCCCCACCGCAGCGGCCACGGCTCCGCTCAGCTGCACGGCCTTGCCGACGTTGCTTGGCGGCTCGAGGCGGCTCGCCCCAGGCGCCCACGACCACTGCTCGGGGCCGGCCGGGCCGGTGAGGATTGCATCGCTCCAGCCATCGCTGTAGTCGATGCGCACGCCGTTGCCCCAGGGGGCCCAGCGCCCCTGTTCGTAGAGCTGGTGGGCGGCCAGGTGGCTGCTGCCGCCCACGGGAACCCCATTGGTGCCCGTGGTGCTGATGGCCTGGCCATCGGCGCTGAGGCGCACGTTGAAGAGGTTGTTGGCGTTGTCCACTAGGGCCCAGACGCCTGTGTAGCGCTGGCGTTGCTGCTGCTGTTCAGCGGCGAGCGTGCGATTGGGTGGCCGCTCAGCAGCGTGCAATGCGGCTGGGGGTGTGGCGACCAGCAGCAGCAGCAGCAGGGGCAGATGCTCCAACCGGTGCAGCACCTGCCGAGTGGTCAGCGTTGGCAGGGCTGTCATGGCGCAGGCTGCCGATCGAATTCGACGATGTAGGCCACCGGTCGCTGGGCGCGCACCACGCTCAGTCGAGTGGGATCGTTGGGGAGATCGTTCCAGGTGGCTGGGTCCTTGGAGCCGGCCACGCGGAAGAGATGGCCGTAATCCTCGATCTGCTCGAGGTTGTTGGGTTTGCCCGCTGCCCAGTTGGTAGAAGCCAGGGGCTCACCGCTGATCCACTGCCAGCCGCCCTTGGGTTCCTGCGCCTGGTGGCGAATCTGCACCAGGCCGATCCAGGGGCCGACGGCGTCGGTCTGTCCCTGGCGGAGGCTGGTGGTCCAAACACGGGGTTGATTGGCGATCAACGACCAGACGAACCGGTTTTCTTCGGCCGAGGTGAGCGTGGCCAGGTAGCCCCCGCGGGCGCTGGCGGCCGCCTTGGCGTCGAGCCAGGTGATGCCCTCGGGCACCACCACCACCTCATAGCGATGGCCGTTGCCACTCCAGCGCACGGGTCCCGCCTGGGCCGGGCCGACCAGCAGGGCCGTTGCTCCCAGGAGCATGAGTGTTGCCACTGTCTGACGCATCGATTCCTCCGCCGTGGATCTGCCGACTGCCTAGCAAGCCTGGAGTGCTCTGTCAGCCGGGTGAAAGGAGGCGCCATGCCGCCCCTAAGCCAGTGCAACACCCAAGCTGGAGGTGAGCCCTGGGGGTTCAGGGCGCCACGCGCACCTCCGAGCCGGAGAGTGCCGTGGGCTGGCTGCCCGGTGCTGCGGTGATCGTGTATGCGAAGCGGCTGCCGTCCGGGCTGATGAAGCTGGTGGCCTTCTGGCCGTCGGGGTAGGAGGCCGTGCCGATGCAGTCGGCACTGACGGTGTAGGTGGCGCGCTTCACGGCACCGGAGCCATCGGAGCCTTGGAAGCTCAGCACGATGCCGCCCTGGCCGTCGTACACCTCGCGGCCGCTCTCGGCGTAGGGCTGGCCGTCGAGCACGCCGCTGTGGTTGTAGAGGTAGGTGCCCTTGAGGGTGGCGTTGCTGCAGGGCAGTGGGCTGGCCGAAGCCGCGCTGGCGGCAGCCACGGCCAGCACGATCAACGGAGTGTGGGCGATCCAGCCGGAACGCCTCAGCAGGGAGAGCATGGGATCAGGGCAATGCTTCAGGGCTAGCAAGCTGGAGGGCTGCAGTCATCCCGCCTGCCTCAGGTGATCACGGTGGGGCGACCCATGCCGGTGCGCGTCTTGATCTCCGCCAGTGCATCGATCGCCGTGATCAGATCGCCGAGGGCGGCCTGGGGATCCTGGGTGAGGTTGCCGTTGGGCTGCACATAGTTCTCCAGGTACACCCGCAGGGTGGCGCCCTGGGTGCCGGTGCCGGAGAGGCGCAGCACCACGCGGCTGCCGTCATCGAGCAGCAGGCGCAGGCCCTGGCCGCTGGTGAGCGAGCCATCTACCGGGTCGGTGTAGGCGAAGTCGTCGGCGGTGGCGATGCTACGACCGGCGAAGGCCTGGCCCACCAATGCGGGCTGCATCTCCTTGATGCGGTTGTAGAGGCCGTGGGCTGCCTCGCTGGCGATCGCTTCGTAGTCGTGGCGCGAGTAGTAGTGCCGGCCGAAACGGCTCCAGTGCTCGGCCATGATCCGGCTCACCGGCTCCCGCCGCCTGGCCAGGATCTGCAGCCAGAACAGCACGGCCCAGAGTCCGTCCTTCTCGCGGATGTGGTTGCTGCCGGTGCCGAAGCTCTCCTCGCCGCAGAGGGTGATGCGGCCGGCATCCAGCAGGTTGCCGAAGAATTTCCAGCCCGTGGGGGTTTCAAAGCAGGGCAGGCCCAGCTCCTTGGCCACCACATCGGCGGCGGCACTGGTGGGCATGGAGCGGGCCACGCCGGCCAGACCATCGGCATAGCCAGGAGCCAGGGTGGCATTGGCCGTGAGCACGGCCAGGCTGTCGCTGGGGTTCACGAAGCAGCGGGTGCCCAAGATCATGTTGCGATCGCCGTCGCCATCGCAGGCGGCGCCGAAGCGGTAGGCATCGCTGCCCATCAGCAGCTCGGCCAGGTCGTGGGCGTAGGTGAGGTTGGGATCGGGGTGGCCGCCGCCAAAGTCCTCCAGGGGGATGCCGTTGCGCACCGTGCCGGCGGGCGCGCCCAGCACCCCTTCCAGGATGCGGGTGGCATAGGGGCCGGTCACGGCATGCATGGCGTCGAAGGCCATGGGGAAATCGCCCCGCAGCAGATCGCCGATCTGGTCGAAGTCGAACAGGCGCTGCATCAGCGCCACGTAGTCGTCGACGCCGTCGATGACGTCCACCTGCAGGGCGCCGATGCTGCAGCGTCCCGGGGCCGAGAGGTCGAGATCAGCCCCGCCCTCGCAGATCCGGTAGCCGTCAAGCTTCAAAGTGGCGGCGTAGATGGCGTCGGTGATCGACTCCGGGGTCGGGCCGCCGTTGGCGCCGTTGATCTTGACGCCGAAATCGCCGTCGGGGCCACCGGGGTTGTGGCTGGCGGAGAGGATCACCCCACCCACGGCCCCGTGTTGGCGGATCAGGTGGGAGGCTGCGGGTGTGGAGAGGATGCCGCCGGTGGTGGTGATCAGCTTTGCCGCGCCATGGGCGGAGGCCATGCGGGCAATCACGGCGATGGCCTGGCGGTTGCCGAAGCGGCCATCGCCCCCCACCACCAGGGTGCCGCCAGCCACGCCGGGCAACACCTGCAGGCTCGCCTCGATGAAGCTTTCGAGGTAGTGGGGGGTCTGGAATTGCTTGCTGCTCTTGCGCAGGCCGGAGGTGCCGGGCTTCTGGTCGCTGAAGGGCTGGGTGAGGGAAATCTGCCTGACGCT
>JBEEKG010000144.1:0-6585 GCA_041168785.1 Cyanobacteriota bacterium | reverse complement strand
TTGAGGCAGCCGAGGGTGTTGCTCACCTGCACCAGGCTCACCAATTTGGTGCGCTCAGTGATCTGGTTGCGCAGATCGTCGAGATCGAGCTCACCGGTGTCGGTGAGGCCCACATGCCGCAACACGCAACCGGTGCGGGCCGCCAGCAGTTGCCAGGGCACCAGGTTGGAGTGGTGCTCCATCACCGAGAGCAGCACCTCATCGCCGGGACGGAGGTTGGCCTCCCCCCAGCTGCGGGCCACCAAATTGATCGCCTCGCTCGCGTTGCGGGTGAACACGATCTCCCGCGGACTGGCCGCCCCCACGAAGGTGGCGGTCTTGGCCCGGGCCCCTTCAAACCCCTCGGTGGCGCGGGCGCTGAGCTGGTGGGCGCCGCGGTGCACGTTGGCGTTGTCGTGGTCGTAGTAGTGCTGCAGGGCCGCCAGCACCTGGCGGGGCTTCTGGCTGGTGGCGGCGTGATCCAGGTAGATCAGCGGCTGGCCCAAGCAGGCCGTCTGGGCCAGCAGGGGGAAATCAGCCCTGGTGAGGGCGGCCAGATCGGGCGCCGCAGCCACGGCATCGGCTCCGGGGGTGGGCGGGGAGGCGGCGGTCATGGTCATGGGCGCTCCGGCAGCAGCAGCTGCAGGGGATGGCAGGCGGCGGCGGAAGCAGGCAGCTCCCGCAGCACCTCCTCGCAGTAGCCGCGCAGCAGCAACTTGGAGGCCTTGTCAGCGGCGATGCCCCGACTCTGTAGATAGAACAGTTCGTTCTGCTGCAGACGGCTCACGGTGGCCCCGTGGGCACACTTCACATCGTCCGCGACGATTTCCAGCTCGGGCTTGGTGTCCACCCGCGCCCGCTCCGAGAGCAGCAGGCTGCGGCTGAGCTGGGCGGCGTTGGTGCGCTGGGCGCTGCGCGGCACCCGCACGGCTCCGTTGAACACACTGCGGCCGGCCCCATCGGCCACCACTTTGTGGAGCTGGTCGAGCTCGCCCTCGGGACCCCCGAAGCTCACCTGGCTGTGGGTGTCCGCCAGCTCCTGACCATCCACCAGCTGCAGGGCACGCAGACGGGTTTGGGCGGCCCCTTCGATCTGACACACCCGGGGTTCGAGCCGGCTGAGACCCCAGCCCCCCACGGCAGTGGTGAGCTGCAGCTCACTGGCAGGAGCCTGGCTGATCGCCATATGGCTGAGCAGGCTGGCGCGGGCGTCACCAGCTGCCAGCACCCCAAGGTTGAGGCGGGCGCCGTGACCCAACTGGGCCAGGGTCACCAGGCTGGTGGCATTGACTCCCCGGGAGGAGTGGTGCAGCAACAGCTCCAAGCTGGCTCCCTCCTCCAGCACCAGCAGTAGCTGAAGAGCCAGCAACCCGGGGCCGTCGCCGGCATCGAGCTGGAGGTGCAGGGGGCCGGCAGCTCCGCTCACCCGCAGGGCGAGGCCATGGGGCGACGCGCCCTGGTTGAGCCGCACCGTCCAGGCGGCCGCGCTGCCGGTGGCCTGCAGGGTCTGATCGCAAAGGGTTTGGACCTCGGCCCCATCCAGGCGGGTCACGCCGGCAGGCAAAGCCACATGGGCAAAGGGGTCGGAGCCACCCCAGCGCTGGGGGGCGACAGCCTGCAGGGCAGCCAGATCGGTGAAGCGCCAATCCTCCTGACGGCGTCCCGGCAGGGGCTCCCCCGCCAAAGCAGCCAACCACTCAGCGGTTGCCGGCAACGCGACAGCAGGCATCAGGCCACCTCCACCGGTTCGCGCTCACCGGTGGCCTCGAGGTTGGCCAACTCCTGATCCACCCAGTCGTAGCCGGTGCGCTCCAGCTCCAGGGCCAGCTCCTTGCCACCGGTGCGCAGGATCCGGCCGGCGGCCATCACGTGCACATAGTCGGGCGTGATCAGATCCAGCAGACGCTGGTAGTGGGTGATCAACAGGGTGGCGTTATCGGGCCCAGCCAACTGGCTCACCCCCTCGGCCACAATCCGCAGCGCATCGATGTCGAGGCCGGAATCGGTCTCGTCAAGGATGGCCACCAGGGGCTCGAGCAAAGCCATCTGCAGAATCTCGTTGCGCTTCTTCTCGCCACCGGAGAAGCCTTCATTGACGCTCCGCTCCAGAAAGGCGGGATCCATCTGCACCACCTTGAGCCGCTCCCGCACCAGATC
The DNA here is from genome assembly GCA_041168785.1 of Cyanobacteriota bacterium. GTDB lineage: Bacteria > Cyanobacteriota > Cyanobacteriia > PCC-6307 > Cyanobiaceae > Cyanobium_A. The sequence goes on along the minus strand of JBEEKG010000144.1, from coordinate 4,449 downwards.
TTCAAAGGCAAAGGTGTCGAGTTCGTCCTCACTCCGCTCAGCCCGCCGGGCATTGGTGGCCACCCGCAGGAATTCCAGGTTGCTCACCCCGGGAATCTCCACCGGATACTGAAACCCCAGGAATAGGCCGATGCGGGCCCGTTGCTCAGGCTCGAGCTCCAGCAGATCAGCTCCCCGGTAGGTCACCGATCCCGAGGTGACCGTGTAGGCGGGATGGCCCGCCAACACCTTGGAGAGGGTGCTTTTACCGCTGCCGTTGCGGCCCATCACCGCATGGATCTCACCGGCACGCAGGGTCAGGTTGACGCCTTTGAGGATCGGCTGGTCTTCCACACGGGCGTGAAGATCCCGGATCTCAAGCAACAGGGGGGCGTCGGGACGGATCACGGAGGGCAGTTAGGGGAAACAACAGAACACAGATGGGAACCGGAGCGTCAGCCCACGGATCCCTCGAGCTTGAGGGCCAGCAACTTGTCGGCCTCGGCGGCGAACTCCATCGGCAGCTGGTTGAAGACGTCGCGGCAGAAGCCGCTCACCATCATCGAGACCGCCTCTTCAAAGCCAATGCCCCGGCTTTGTAGATAGAAGAGCTGGTCGGCGGAAATGCGGCAGGTGCTGGCCTCATGCTCCACCGCCGCATCGGGCTGCTGGGAGCGGATGTAGGGATAGGTGTTCGCAGCGGCCTGATCGCCGATCAGCATCGAATCGCACTGGCTGTAGTTCTTGGCCCCCACGGCCTTCGGACCGATCTGAACCAGGCCGCGGTAGCTGTTGGAGGAACGGCCCGCGCTGATCCCCTTGCTCACAATCGTGGAGCGGGTGCGGGGACCCACGTGAATCATCTTGGTGCCCGTATCGGCCTGCTGGCGGTTGTTGGTGAGGGCAACGGAATAGAACTCACCCACAGAGTCGGCCCCCTGCAGAACACAACTGGGGTACTTCCAGGTGATCGCCGAACCGGTTTCCACCTGGGTCCAGCTGATCCGGCTGCGATCTCCGCGGCATTGGCCCCGTTTGGTCACAAAGTTATAGATGCCGCCGACGCCGTGTTCATCGCCGGCATACCAGTTCTGCACCGTGGAGTATTTGATGGACGCATCATCCAGCACCACCAGTTCCACCACCGCCGCATGCAGCTGGTTGGTGTCAAACATCGGCGCTGTGCACCCTTCCAGGTAGCTCACGGACGCCCTCTCTTCGGCCACGATCAAGGTGCGCTCAAACTGACCGGTGTCCGCTGAGTTGATGCGGAAGTAGGTGGACAGCTCCATGGGGCACTCGACGTCCTTGGGAATGAACACAAACGAGCCGTCACTGAAAACGGCAGAGTTGAGCGCCGCGAAATAGTTGTCGTTACTGGGGACAACCGTGCCCAAATACTTCTCAATCAGATCGGGGTGCTCCTTCACCGCTTCGCTGATCGAGCAGAAAATCACCCCATGCTCAGCCAGCTTTTCCCTGTAGGTGGTGGCAATCGAAACACTGTCAAACACCGCATCGACAGCCACATTGGAGAGGCGCTTCTGCTCGCTGAGCGGAATTCCCAGCTTTTCAAAGGTTTCCAGCAGCTTGGGATCCACCTCGTCGAGGCTGGCTTTTTTTTCCTGCTGCTTGGGCGCGGCGTAATAGATGATGTTCTGGTAATCGATCGCCGGATAGCCCAGGGCCGCCCAGTCGGGCTCGTCCATTTGCAGCCACTGGCGATAGGCCCGCAGACGGAAGGCCAACAAAAAGTCGGGCTCGTCCTTTTTCGAGGAGATCAATCGCACCACGTCCTCGCTGAGGCCCTTGGCGATCTTTTCGGTTTCGATGTCGGTGACGAAGCCGTGCTTGTACGGCTGCGAAACCAGATCGCCAACGGTTGCGGTGCTCATCGCGGTCAGCCGACTCAGCCGGCAGTAAGGGCTTTCACGTCGTCCAGAGCAATCGTCTGCTGCTCACCACGGAATGGGTTGTCTTCCGTGAGGAACAGCATGCAGTGGCACTCCTTGCGCTCCCGCATCGGCACGCAGGGGCAGTTCCAGAACGCCTGGGACACCTCGGCCTCCTTGTCTTCGTAGTGACGGCAGGGGCAGAGGGCGCCACCGAGCTCGTCCTTGTGCTTGGCCAGGCCGGCGAGCACTACGGCCGTCACCCCAGGATCACTGCAGAAGTAGGTGCCGGTGCGCTGGGCGTAGGTCTCGGCGAACTTGCGGATCACCTCCAGGCTGTCGGAGGTCGGGCTGGCCGCGGCGTCGGACATGGCTCGAAGGGGGTGGTGATCGGAACGCGAAGGAGCCCAGTTGCGAAAGGCTCAGTTACGAAACTTTGGCGTTTCGTTACCGTAACGAGCCTAGGGCACGGGCCCAGGCACTGGCGTGCGCCCATCCCCAACCACCGTTGGGACGTGGCATGGTGTGGATGTTCGGCGTCTGCCGTGAGCGCCATCCCCCAGATGTCCCGTCCACACGCCGACCCGGCGCCCACCAGGGAGGCAGCCCTCACCCTGCTACTGCGCCAGGGCGAAGCCACCGCGGGCGAGCTCGCCGACCACCTCACGGTGTCGGTGCAGGTGATGCGCCGTCATCTACGCAGCCTGGAAGACGACGGCCTGGTGGAAGCCAGCCCCACCCAGGAAGGCCCGGGGCGTCCCAGCAACCGCTGGCGCCTCACCATCAAGGGGCAAGGACACTTTCCCGATGGCAGCGACCATTTCGCCCTCGGACTGCTGCAGTCGATGGCCGGCAACCTGCCGGCGGAAACCCTGCAGAAGCTGCTGGAACAGCAGGCCCTGCAGCAGGCCGACGTCTATCGCAGGCGGATCGGCGATGGGACGCTCGCGCACCGGCTCGATCGGCTCGTGGAGCTGCGCCGTCAGGAGGGTTACGTGGCGGAGTGCAGCCCGGATCCCGACCACGACCAGGCCTGGGTGATGAGTGAATTTCACTGTTCGGTGATGCGCATCGCCGAACAATTCCCCTGCGTCTGCGACCAGGAGCTGCAGCTGATCCGCCACACCTTCCCGGACTGTCAGGTGGATCGGGTGCATTGGCGGTTGGAAAAGGGCCATTCCTGCGGTTTCCGCCTGATCCCCAGCTGTGACGGCTGAGTGGCCAGCCAGCCCGAGCGGGGGGCCGCTGAGCCCGGCCGAACTGGCCGACCTGGACTCGACCCTGCTGCCGGCCCTCGAGCGGCACCATCTGCGCTTGCTGGCCCACGGCCTGCGCACGCTCCAGGCCATCGCCGGCGCCGACGACCCACGGCCCCAGAGCGGAGCCTTGCCAGACCTCGACGCCATCCGCGCCTGGGCAGCACGTCAGCCCCCGATCGCCGCCGACACGGCCTTCATCGAAGCCCTCAGCCACCAACTCCAGGCCACCGGCTTCCAATTGGCCCAGCTGGCCGCCGACCTGGATCGCCCTCCCCTCAGCCTGGAGTTGGGCGACCTCACCGCCTGGGCCACCCGTCAGGCAGACCAACGCCTGAACCCTCCCCAGCCTGGGGCCAGCCCGTAGGACAGCGCTACCACCACTGCGCACCACGCCTTGCGATCATCACGGCAACGACCGCGCCCCCGTGAGCGACACCCGTTCCGCGTCGATCCCCGATGCCCTCAGCTTCTTTCAACTGAGCTGCGGCCGCTGGCGCTCCCAGCGCAGCAGCCACCACCTGCTGCACCGGCGCGCTGAAGCGGGAGGCTCCTTCATCGAGGTGGTGGAGATCGATGCCCACGACCCCCGCCTGATCGCCATTGCCGAGCTGCACGGCGAAGACCCGGGCCGACTGGTGGGCGGCTGCCGGGTCACCTGGAACGCCTCGATGGCCTGGGACAAGGCCGGAGAAGCCCACGAGGGAGAGAGCGTGTTCGGCCTGATCCCCACCGATGAACGGGGCCGGGCAGGCCTGTTGCTGCGCGATCGGGGCTATGCCGAAACGGCTCCCGTGGCTGGGCACTTCGCCATGGACGGGCGCGATGGCCTGCTGCTCACGACCAGCTACGAAACGATGAACAGCCTGGAGCGATTCAGCTTCGCCGGGCCGGATGTACGCCTGCGCACCAGCACCGTGGAGGGCCTCTCCAACACAGCCTCGTTCTGCGTGGAAACCCGGGTGCTGGACCTGCCGGGCCCGGCCGCAGCCAGGGCAGCTGAAGAGCCCGCCGAGGGGGGCACGCTGTCTCCGCTGGGTTGGTGACGAACGTTACGGACTGTGAGCCCTGCCTGAGGCAGCCGAACCCAGGCCCAGCCGCACTTCTACGATCCGCAGCGACGGATGCTGATGTCGTGTGGCCCTGCCCCTCCTGAAGTACGCGCCCACCACCCAGAACTCGCGGGTCAACCCGCTGCGGGTGGGCTCGGATGAGGACCCGAAAGCCGTGGCCATGGACAAGGCCATGGACCGCGAAGACCAGAACTTCGTGATCGAAGCGGCCTACCGCCAGATCTTCTTCCACGCCTTCAAGGTCGACCG
>JBEEKG010000143.1:0-11191 GCA_041168785.1 Cyanobacteriota bacterium | reverse complement strand
ATCTGGAGGTGGAGTCACTCACCCCGATCGCCACCATGGGCGACCGCCTCAGGGCCTGGGAGCAGGTGGGTGGCAAGCCGATGCGGTTCGTGCACCTCGACCTGGCCCACGAGTACCAGCGCTTGGTCGACCTCCTGGTGGCCGAACGCCCCGACGCGGTGGTCCATTTCGCCGAGCAGCGGGCCGCCCCCTACTCGATGAAGAGCAGCGCCACCAAGCGCTACACCGTTGACAACAACGTCAATGGCACCCACAACCTGCTGGCCGCCATCGTGGAGAGCGGCCTGGACATCCACATCGTCCACCTCGGCACGATGGGTGTGTACGGCTACGGCTCCCATCGCGGCGCCACCATCCCGGAGGGCTACCTCAAGGTGGAGGTGCCCCAGCCTGACGGCTCGCGCTTCGAAGAGGAAATCCTGCACCCAGCGAGTCCGGGCAGCGTTTACCACATGACCAAGACGCTGGATCAGCTGCTGTTCCTCTACTACAACAAGAACGACCAGGTCCGCATCACCGACCTGCACCAGGGCATCGTCTGGGGCACCAACACCGAAGCCACCGAGCGCGATCCCAGGCTCACCAACCGCTTCGACTATGACGGGGACTACGGGACCGTGCTCAACCGCTTCCTGATGCAGGCGGCCATCGGCTACCCGCTCACGGTGCATGGCACCGGCGGCCAAACCCGCGCCTTCATCCACATCCGCGACTCGGTGAAGTGCGTGCAACTCGCGCTGGAGAACCCCCCGGAGCGGGGCGAGAGGGTGAAGATCTTCAACCAGATGACCGAGAGCCACCAGGTGGGCGAGTTGGCCCGCAAGGTGGCCGGCCTCACCGGCGCCGAGATCAACTACCTGCCCAACCCCCGCAACGAGGCCGTCGAAAACGACCTGATCGTGGACAACCGCTGCTTCATCGAGCTGGGCCTGAATCCCACCACCCTCGATGACGGCCTGTTGGCGGAAGTGGTGGATGTGGCCCGCCGCTGGGCCGATCGCTGCGACCGCAGCCGCATCCCCTGTGTGTCGGCTTGGACCCGCACCCAGGCCCAGGCCATTCAGACGGCCTGAGGCGCCCCAGATCACCCTTGAAGATCGCCTTTTTCACCGAAACCTTCCTTCCCAAGGTTGATGGAATCGTCACCCGGCTCACCAAGACGGTGCAGCACCTGGTGGCCGCCGGCGATGACGTGCTGATCTTCTGCCCGGAGGGTGCCCCCGACACCTACATGGGGGCTCAGGTGGTGGGGGTGCCGGCCATGCCGCTGCCCCTCTACCCCGAGCTGAAACTGGCCCTACCGCGGCCGGCCGTAGCCGAAGCACTGGATCGGTTCCAGCCTGACCTGGTGCACGTGGTGAACCCGGCGGTGCTGGGTCTCGGCGGGATCTGGCTGGCCAAGACCAAGGCCTACCCCCTGGTGGCCAGCTACCACACCCACCTGCCCAAATACCTGGAGCACTACGGCATGGGCATGCTGGAGCCCCTGCTGTGGGAGCTGCTCAAGGCGGCCCACAACCAGGCCCGGTTGAATCTCTGCACCTCCACGGCGATGGTGCAGGAGCTGAGCGAGAAAGGCATCCAGCACACCGACCTCTGGCAGCGCGGCGTCGACACCGACCTGTTCCAGCCGACACTGCGCTCCGATGCCATGCGGGCACGACTCCTCAATGGCCAGAGCGACACCGGCAAACTGCTGCTCTACATCGGCCGCCTCTCGGCCGAGAAACAGATCGAACGGATCCGCCCCGTGCTCGAGGCCATGCCCGACGCCCGGCTGGCCCTGGTGGGGGATGGGCCCTACCGCCAGCAACTGGAGAAGATCTTCGCCGGCACCCCCACCCACTTCGTCGGCTACCTAGCCGGTGAAGAGCTGGCAGCCGCCTACGCCAGTGGCGACGCCTTCCTGTTCCCCTCCAGCACCGAAACCCTGGGCCTGGTGCTGCTCGAAGCCATGGCAGCAGGCTGTCCCGTGGTGGGGGCCAACCGCGGCGGCATCCCCGACATCGTCAGCGATGGCGTGAACGGCTGCCTCTACGAACCAAACCAGGAGGGCAGCCTGGCCGCCGCGGTGGAACGGCTGCTTGGCGATGCCAGCCAACGGTCCCAGCTCCGCCGCAACGCCCGCGAGGAAGCCGAGCGCTGGGGATGGGCCGGGGCCACCGACCAGCTGCGGGGTTACTACCGCCGTCTACTGGACCATCCCGAACTGCAACTGGTCGCCTGAACCAGGAGCGACCTGCGCCGGCTCAGGATCGGGGCGATGGTCCGGGGAGACTGCCGCGAAACCAAGTGGTCATCAGCGCTTTGACCATGGGAGCGGCAACGGTGCCTCCATACCCCCCGGAATTTTCGCCAAACGCAATGATCACCAGCGTGGGTTTGCCGGCAGGCGCATAGCCGCCAAACCAGGCGTGATCGGGGCGGGGTGGATCCTCTCCGGTGCCGGTTTTGCCCGCCACCGGCGGCAGGCTGGGATCGTTGAGGATCGTGGCGGTGCCGTTGGTCACCACCTGGCGCAGACCATCGCGCAACACCTGCAGAGTGGCCGGCTTGAGACCGATCCAGGTCCGTTCGGTGGGGCGCTCCACCAGGTGGGGCGTCACCAGCCAGCCGCCGTTAGCCACCGCGGCATAGAGCCGAGCCATCTGGATCGGCGTCACCTGCAAAGCCCCCTGCCCAATCGCTGAGGTGATCGTGTCCACAGGCGTCCAGGCCTCCCCCAGCACCTCTTGTTTCCAGGCCTGATCCCCCAGCAAACCTGGCGTCTCTTCCTCCACCAACTCAATGCCCGTGACCTGGCCATAGCCCATCCGCCGGGCGGCCTTAAACAACTCATCGGGGCCCACCTTCAGCCCCACCTGGTAGTAGAAGGTGTTGCTGCTCACCGCCAGGGCCAAGGGGAAGCCGATCGCCCCATGGGCACCATGGTCGCCATAACAGAGGCCGGCATAGCAGAAGGAATTCATCGTCTTCACCTTCGAGCCAGCGGTGTAGCGGCCGGATTCCAGGCCCGCCACCGTGGTGACGATCTTGAAGGTGCTGGCGGGGGGAAAACCCTGGAAGGCCCGGTTCAGCAGGGGGGCATCCGGCGAGTTGAGAGCTGACCACTGGCCCGTAGTGGGAGCGGGCGAAAAAACGTTGGGGTCAAAGGTGGGCCGACTGGCCAGGGCCCGGATGGCTCCGGTCTGGGGGTCGAGCGCCACGATCGCCCCCTTGCGCACCCCATCGAGGGCCCGCTCCGCCGCCTGCTGCAGAGCCAGATCGAGGGTGAGGCGGAGGTCCTTGCCGGCCCTGGCGGGTTTTTCGCCCAGGATCCGCTGCACCTGGCCGGCCGCGTTCACCTCCACCTGCTGGCCGCCCCATTCCCCCCGCAGGTGACCTTCGTATTGCTTCTCCACGCCACTGCGGCCCACCCGGTCCAAGATCCGGTAACCCTTGGCTGCGAGCTGGGCGTATTCCTCTTCGGTGATGCCGCTGGTGTAGCCGAGCACGTGGGCTGCCAACCGCCCATGGGGATAGCTGCGCAGGATGTCCACATCCACCTCGGCCCCCGGCAGGCCCGAGGCCTGCTCACGGAAACGCAGGACCTGCTCGGGCTTGAGGCCGCTGGCCAAGGCAATACGAAACCCCTCCGCATTGGCACCGCTGCGCCGCCGCGCCTCCAGCTGGGACGCGGGGACACCCATCACCGCCACGAGTCGCGCGCGCAGGGCGGGCCACTGGGCATCGCTGACCTCCCGGGGCTGGATGTAGAGGTTGTACGTGAGCCGACTGGTGGCCAGCACCTGGCCATGGCGATCCAACAGCCGGCCCCGGATGGGATTGCGGGGCATCAACCGGATCCGGTTTTCATCCGCCCGGGCCCGGTTTTCAGCGCCATGCAGCAACTGGAGCCAGGCCAGCCGGGCCACCATGGCCCCACAGAACACCAGCACCACCGCCAGCAGCAGCGCCGGCTGGCGGCCCATGCCGGTGTGGCGCGATGCCCCGGAGAGAAACCCCACGGTCAGTTGCCGCCCCCATCGGTGGGGTTGACGCACCCGAGCCGCTGCTCCAGCAGCTCCAGGCGACCGGCAATCAGGGCAAGGCCCTGCTGCAAGGCAAGGGCGTCCAGGGAATCGGCCCCAGGCACATCGCCAGCTTCTGGGTGGGCCATCTCGTGCACGTCCACCTTCATCACGGGATTGCCCAGACCGGGACTGACCCGATCCAGGCCCTGCCGCACCTGGCTGGCAGCAGGTTCCCCTTCCTGGCGCAAGGTGCCGAGGGGATCGGCGGAGCGGCCATCAAAAGCTGCCATCACCTCCTGGGCACCGCCCTTGCGGGCCCGCTCCACCACCGCCAGTCCCACGGGCAGCACGTCCTGCATGAGGGCCAGCCGGAGGGCATCAAGGGGATCGGTGGCCATGGCGGCGGTCCTGGCGCTGGATCCCCAGTCTGACGCGCCGGCACCCGAAGCTCAGGGCGCCAACCGCTGAATCCCAGGATCGACGATCACCTGCCGGCAGTTCTGCTGGCTGCCCCACCACCAGCCACCCGCCACCGCAATCACCAGCAGGGAGGCCAAGGGCACCAGCGCCTGGCGGGTCACATCCAGGGAGAGCCACTCACCCCAAGCCCGCAGGGTGCGCTCCCGATCAAAGCGCCGACGAGCCTTCTCCTCTTCCTGCTGACGCCGCCGCAGGGAGCGGGCCACCCAGCGCTCAAACGACTTTTTCTTGGTGACCGCCATCTTCCGCTCGACCTCGAGCAGCTGGCCAGCCGTGAGCTCAGGGTTGAAGGTGCTGATCAGCTCCAAGCTCTTGAGGAACATCTCGACGGCTCCATCCTTGGCGGCCCGCTCCGCGTCATCGAGCAACTCCCAATCGACCTCGGGATAAAAGCGGGCCCTATTGCTGACGATCTGCTCTTCCATCAACTGACCGGGCTCGCGCAGCCAGCGGTCGGTGTTGGCGTCGAAACGGCGCCAGTAGAGAAAGGGGTTGAGGTAGATGGTCTTGCCGCCCAACAGGATGCTGTCCTGCTGCAGCCGTCGCTGCATGTCGGAATCGGAGGTTGTCGAGCTGGGGGGCGCGGAGGCGGCAGTCACGACGGCTGGGCTGGGAGCCGATGGTACCGAACGTCGACCGGCGGGGCTACTCCCACTCGATCGTGCCGGGGGGCTTGCTCGTGATGTCGAGCACCACCCGGTTCACGCCCTTCACCTCATTGACGATGCGGTTGGACATTGTTTCCAGCAGGTCATAGGGGAGGCGCGACCAGTCGGCGGTCATGCCGTCCTCCGACGAGACACAGCGCAGCACGATCGGGAAGGCATAGGTGCGCTTGTCGCCCATCACCCCGACGCTGCGCACCGGCAGCAGCACCGCAAAGGCCTGCCAGATCTCGTTGTAGAGGCCGGCCTCCTTCACCTCCTCGCGCACGATCAGGTCGGCATCGCGCAGGATGTTGAGCTTCTCGCTGGTCACCTCCCCAAGAATGCGGATCGCCAGACCCGGGCCCGGGAAGGGATGCCGGCCGACGATCTCCTCGGGCAGGCCGAGGGAGCGGCCCACCTTGCGCACCTCGTCCTTGAACAGACGGCGCAGGGGCTCCACCAACTTGAACTGCAGGTCCTTGGGCAAGCCGCCCACGTTGTGGTGGCTCTTGATCTTCACCGCCACCCGCTCGCCGGTTTTGGGGTCGATGTTGGTGCCGGCACTTTCAATCACGTCGGGATAGAGGGTGCCCTGGGCCAGGTAGTCGAAGGGGCCAAGGCGCTTGCTCTCCTCCTCGAACACCCGGATGAACTCCGTGCCAATCAGCTTGCGTTTCTCCTCCGGATCGGTGATGCCATCAAGCTTGTTGATGAAGCGCTCCCGGGCATTGATGTATTCCACGTTGATGTGGAAGCGCTTGTCGAAGAACTCGACCAGGAACTCGGGCTCGCCTTTGCGCATGAAGCCCTGGTCAATGAACATGCACGTGAGCTGATCCCCGATTGCCTTGTGCAGCAAGAAGGCGAGGGTGGACGAGTCGACGCCACCGGAGAGGGCGAGCAGCACCCGCTTGTCACCCACCTGACGGCGCACATCGTCAACCGCCTCATCGATGAAGGCGGCGGTGGTCCAGTCGGCCTCACAACCACAAATGTGGTACACGAAGTTGCGCAGCATCGCCATGCCACCAGTGGAGTGCACCACTTCGGGATGGAACTGCACGCCGTACAGCCGGCGCTGGTGATCGGCAACTGCCGCCTCGGGCGTGTTGTCGGTGTGACCCAGGCGCACGAAGCCATCGGGCAGCCGCTCCACCGAATCGCCATGACTCATCCACATCGTCGAACCGTCTTCGACGTTCGTGAGCAGATCCACCGGATCATCCACATGCAGCGGCGCCTTGCCGTATTCGGCTCGGCCCGCAGCCACCACCGACCCGCCCAACTGCTGCACCATCAGCTGCATGCCGTAGCAAACCCCCAGCACGGGAATGCCGAGAGACCAGATCTCCGGATCACACACCGGTGCATCGGGCTCGTAGACAGAGCTGGGTCCGCCGCTGAGGATGATTCCCTTCGGGGCAATCGCCCGCAGCTCCTCCGCCGTCGTGGTGTAACCCATCACCAGGGAGAACACCTCCGTTTCCCGCACCCGCCTGGCGATCAGCTCGGAATATTGAGAACCGAAATCCAGGATGACAATCGCGGGATGGCGCGACGACTGGGAGGTGGCGTCGAGCTGGGCCGACTGGGCAGGAGGGGATGCGGTTTGGGACATCGACAGCGCTGGACCCGGGGCATTCGGACCACCCTAGGCGGCACCCCTAGCAGGGGTCCCGCAGGGCGGTGAGCAACTCCAGACCCACCGGGCCCTGGGCGCAGATCTGGCGAGAGCGGTCAAACAGCACAGCTCCCACCTCCATGGCCTCCTGGCCGTAGCGGGCCAGGTAGCGCCGGCTGCGCTGCTCCACCGCCGCCGCGATGGTCTGGCGCAACTGCTGGGCCCGGGACCCATCCCGCAGGGCCAGCTCCGCCAGGGCCATCTCGACCGTGGGGGCGTCATGGAGAGCCTGCAGGGCTTCGCCATCCAGACCCCCCAGGGCGGCCAGGGCCGTGAGCACCTCAGCCCGTCCATCGGCCAGGTGGTGGTGGGTGTGGAAGATCCCCCCCGCCAACTTGATCAACTTGCCCTGATAGCCAAACAACAGCAGACGCCGCACACCCGCCTCGGCCGCCGCCACCAGCAAGGGACCCAACCAGTTGCCCGCCTTGAGCAACAGCTCGGCCGGCAAGCCCAACCGCGGAGCCAGGTCGAGGCCGTTCTCGCCGATCACCAGCACCAGATCCCCCCCGAAGGCCGGGGCGCTGCAGCGTGCGCGCAGCTCAGCCAGGCATTGGGCCAGGGGATCGGGCCCGGCACTCCGCTGCACCGCAGCCTGGGTGCCGATCAGGGCCAGCCCATCCACCACGCCGAAGGCGGCATTGCTGGTGCGCTCCGCCAGTCGCCGTCCCTCGGGAATCACCACCTGCAGCTCCAGACGCCGGCCCTGGGGCACCAGGGGCCGCAGATTGATGTCCAGCAGCTGGCGGGCATAGGCCGAGAGGCAGGGGTTCCCGCTGTCCTGCAAAACCCCCACCCCCTCGCCGGCCCGCAGGTCCAACCAATCACCGGGACCTTCTCCCCAGCGCAACTGCACCCAGAGCTGCAGGCCGCGGGTGAGATCCAGCACCTCTGGTCCGGGATCGCAGCAGGCCATGGCCAGCACCCAGCCGTCCGCCAGGGGAGCCACCGCCTGGACAGGCACCGGCTGGGGTTGGACAACGTCCCCAACGGTCGTGGGATCCAACCAGAGCGGCTGGGTCCTGGTGCTGGGCTCTCCACGCAAGTGGATCAGCGCCGCCCGGGCGGCCGCCGCAAGCCATACCGGCAAGGTGTAACCACCGCTGGAGTCCTGGGGTTGGGTCGACACGGCCAGGGGTCCCGGGAACTCTGTTTTTTATGGTGGTCGATAACGCGGTTCGACGCCGCCCGCCGCAGCACCCCCCTATCCATGCAGGACAAGCTCACCCTGATGATCCCCGGCCCCACCCCGGTGCCGGAAAGCGTCCTGCTGGCCATGGGCCGCCACCCGATCGGTCACCGCAGCGCCGACTTCCAGAAGATCGTCAAGCGCACCACGGAGCAGCTGCAGTGGCTGCATCAAACCCACAACGACGTGCTGGTGATCACCGGTAGCGGCACCGCCGCCATGGAAGCCGGGATCATCAACGTGCTGAGCAAGGGCGACACCGTGCTCTGCGGCGACAACGGCAAGTTCGGCGAGCGCTGGGTGAAGGTGGCCAAGGCCTATGGCCTGGATGTGCAGGTGGTGAAGGCCGAGTGGGGCCAACCCCTCGATCCAGAGGCCTTCCGCGCTGCCCTGGAGGCCGACACCGCCAAGGCGATCAAGGCCGTGATCCTCACCCACTCGGAAACCTCCACGGGGGTGATCAACGATCTGGAAACGATCGCCAAACACGTGAAGGCCCACGGCACCGCCCTCACCATCGCTGACTGTGTCACCAGCCTGGGTGCCTGCAGCGTGCCGATGGATGCCTGGGGCCTCGATGTGATCGGCTCCGGTTCCCAGAAGGGCTACATGATGCCGCCGGGTCTGGCCTTCGTAGCCATGAGCGATCGCGCCTGGGCCGCCGCTGAGCGCTCCGACCTGCCGAAGTTTTATCTGGATCTGGCGAAATACCGGAAATCGGCCAAGGCCGACAGCAACCCCTTCACCCCGGCGATCAACCTCTACTTCGCGCTGGAGGCGGCGCTGGAGATGATGCAGAAAGAGGGCCTAGAGGCAATCTTCGCCCGCCACAGCCGCCACCGCGCCGCCGCCCAGGCCGGCATGAAGGCCATCGGCCTCCCCCTTTATGCCGCCGAGGGCTGCGGCAGCCCGGCGATCACCGCTGTGGCCCCCGAGGGCATCGACGCCGAGGCGATGCGCAAGGCCGTGAAGGAGAAGTTCGACATCCTGCTGGCCGGCGGCCAGGACCACCTCAAGGGCAAGGTGTTCCGTATCGGCCATCTGGGCTTTGTGTGTGACCGCGACGTGCTCACAGCCGTGGCCGCCATCGAGGCCACCCTGCAGGACCTGGGCCTGCACAAGGGAGGCATGGGAGCCGGCGTGGCCGCCTGCGCCGCCGCCCTCGCGGGCTAGAGAACACCCAGGGAGCGGACCTGAGGCATTCAGCAGAGGCCTTGACCAGAGGGCTTCAGCCCAGACCCGCTCCACTCTGCTAGTTTGTTAACTACACCTTTTGGTGTCAGTCTGGATCTAGCAATTCCAGTTTTGCGGGTGTAATTCAGTGGTAGAATGTCAGCTTCCCAAGCTGAACGTCGCCGGTTCGAGTCCGGTCACCCGCTTTTAGTTTTTAGGCCCCAAGCATTTTATTTCGGTTGCGCCGCTGGCGATTTTGTCGCTGCAGCATTGCCATTTCGAGCTGCCCCAGATCAAACCTGATCCAGACCCCTCTAAACCGATGGCCACAGCAAGACTGATCAACCCCGGGGTTTGATCACCTGCAGAACCTGAGGTCCCGAGCCGGCCATGCGGCGTTCCGCATACAGTGCCGCCAAGATGGACCGGGCGGCCCCGGCCAGGTCTCCCTGCTGGGCCGCCTGCTGAGCCTCGGCCTCATGGGCCTGAATGGCGTCCTTGAGATGGGCACGACGACCGGCCACCTCGCGGGCAGCGTCGGAAGCACGGGATGGTCTGGACAAGATGGCCGTCATTGAAGCTGGTACCTGTAAAAAGATTGGGGTGGTTCTGATGATTCGGGAGCAAGCCCTGAAAAACTCACAGACGACCCGGATCCCAAGTCTGCGTGTCCAATAACTTAGACCCGCGCCAAGATCGCCGCTTCAAGCATCTCCAACCCCAAACGTTCGGCGCTGGTGAATCAGGTGCCGGGTTCTTCCTGATTGCCACCCAGGGCTGCAATCTGATTGCGCAGATTCTCGGAGCGCTGGAGATCTCCACGGGTGAGCGCCACAGCCAGGGCGAATTCCAGCTTCTCGAGCTGATGATCTCCCTCGCTAGGGGTGGGAGGGAACCCAGGGCGTCCGCCGGACAGGGGCCCTCCGGAGCCCTGAGCGAACCTGGCCGCAGCCCCATGCTGGGAGCCGGAAGTGGACGGAGTGGGGTATGCCATGGCCACTTTCTTCCCATTTTGACACTGCTGACCAGCCCCTGTCGTCAGGCTGCTGTCGCAAACGTGTCGTCCTGGGCACCGTGATCGGCACCGCCATCCCCGGAGTGATTCCCACCGGTGGCCTGCTCGGACATCTCGAGCAAGGTGCGGCAATCGAGAAGCAACCGCTCCACATTGTCAAGGCTGGTGCTCTCCTGGGGATCCCGCTCCACCTGGCGATCCACTTGCAGCTCCATCGCCCCGAGCCGCTGTTCCAGCTTGACCAGCCGCTGGGACAGGGCATGCACGGTCTGGGCGAGATCTTCAGCGTTACGACTGATGCGGAAGGACACCGACTCGGAAGCCATGGCAAGAGGCGCAGTGGAGCCGATCACAACACACAAACGCAGCGGGGCCAAGGCCAGACTGCAGCGACCGGCCCTCTGGCACCCGACCCAGGTGAGAATGGCCGCGCTCTGGCCCGTCGCACGGGCCTGGCGGTGGTCCTGCCTTGGTGGTGGGGTTGATGCTGCCTGTGGGACCCACCCCACCGACCGGCTGAACTGGGGCTCGACTGGCACCGCTCCGATCGATACGTTGGACCCTGGTGTTTCGACGTTGCCCCCAGGCCATGGCCCTGAGCCTTTTTGCCCTGCTGGAATCCCAAAGGGGATCCCGCCAGAATCCCAGGCTTCACAGCCTGGCCCTGGCCCTGGTCAGCACGATCGGATGCGCCACACTCAGCAGCCTGCCCAGCCAGGCTCAAAACGCTGAAATCAATACGGCCGCCAGCAACGCCGGGGCCGGCAGCAAAGGTGCCCAGATCTATTGCTTCATGCGCAACAGCGGCAACAACCACCAGGTGAGCTGGGATGCGGCCTATGCGGTGATCAAACGCCAGAACGACAAACTGTTCAAGACATCCCCGGAACACGCCGCGGTGATGATCACGGAAGCCGTGGTGCAAAACCCCAGTGTTTATCCCGACTGCGGCCGCTATCTCGGCGACCTGTTCACCAAACCCGAACCCAAGCC
>JBEEKG010000142.1:0-2696 GCA_041168785.1 Cyanobacteriota bacterium | reverse complement strand
GGGTTGAACCGCTCGATATGGCCCACCTGCAACAGGCGCCCCGCCTGCTCGGCGGCATGGATCAATTCAGCGGCTTCCTCCTGGCTGGCGGCGATCGGCTTCTCGATCAACACGTGCACTCCGGCCCGGAGGCAGGCCAGGCCGACGCGATGGTGCAACAGGGTGGGAACGGCGATGCAGACCGCATCCACCTCTGCCAGCAGGGTCTCGTAGGTCGGGAACCAGCGGCAACCGAACTGTTCAGTGGCGAGTTGTCCCCGAACTGGATCCGGATCAGCCACCCCCACCAGCTGGGCATCCTTGATCAAGCTCAGCACCCGGGCGTGGTGCCAGCCCATGTTGCCAATGCCGATGACACCCACACGCACAGGGTTCAAGGCAAGGGCTCGCGGCTGGCGGCATTATCAGTGATCGGCTCGGCCACCGGTCGGTCAATCTGCACCCGTTCGATGCGGGGACCATCCATGGCCAGCACCAGAAACTGATGGCCCTTCCAGCGCAGGCC
The DNA here is from genome assembly GCA_041168785.1 of Cyanobacteriota bacterium. Taxonomy (GTDB): domain Bacteria; phylum Cyanobacteriota; class Cyanobacteriia; order PCC-6307; family Cyanobiaceae; genus Cyanobium_A. The sequence goes on along the minus strand of JBEEKG010000142.1, from coordinate 2,191 downwards.
CTCTCCCGGAGAGGGGATGTGCTGAAGCCGCTCGAGCAGAAAGCCAGCCAGGGTGTGGTGCCCTTCGGCCTCCGGCAACTGGAGCGCCAGCTGGCGATTGAGCTCGAAGATCTCGAGATCCCCTGCCACCGACCAGCAACCCTCTCCCAGCTTCTGGAGGTCCTGGGCCGCCTCCAAGGAGCCGTCGTCTTCGCCAACGATCTCACTGGTGAGGTCGGCTACGGTCACGAGCCCTTCGGTGCCGCCGTGTTCATCGACCACCACCAGCAGGGGCTGACCACTGCGAATGAGGGGGAGCAGGTCGGCGAGCGGCGTGCTCTCCTGAACCCGCGTCACGGGGGTGATGTATGGGGCCAGAGGCGTATCGGCACTCAGTAGGCCCTGGGCGATGGGATCCGCCAACCGTCTCAAGTCCAGCAGGCCACGCACATCGTCGAGGGAGCTGCCGATCACGGGAAAGCGGGCATGGGCCGTGTCATGCACCTCGCGCATCAGCTCGGCAAAACTGACGTCAAGCGGCAGGGTGACCATGCCGGCGCGCGGCACCATCACCTCGCGCACAAGCGTGTCCCGCAAGGAGAACACCCCCTCCAAGATGTTGCGTTCGTCGGGCATCAAACCCGTAACGCTGCCCGTTTCAATCAGGGTCTCCAGCTCGCCGGCGGAGAGGACAGGCACCAGCTCATCCCAGTTGCGCGGCAGTCCCAGCAAGCGCAACAAAACGCCACTGAAGCGTTCGATCAGCGAGAGCAGCGGCGCTAGATTGCGGCTGACGGAATCGAGCAGGGGCGCGAGCCGCAGGGCCGAGACCTCGGGGCGGTGCAACACCCAGGCCTTGGGCAGCAGCCCTCCCAGCACGGTGGCCAGCAGCACCAGCACGAGAAAGACTGCGGCATCCAGCCACCCCTGGGGCCAAGGGCCCAGAGGTGGCTGACTGGCCAACCAGAGCCCCAGTCGTTCAGCCAGCCCACGGCCAGCCCAACCCAGGGCGACCAGGGCCAGCACCGCCCCCAACTGGGTGGCCACCAACACGCGCCGGAGCCGGTGCTGCAGTTTGGCGACGGCCTTGGCACCGGGCTCGCCGGCCTCCTCAAGCTGACGCACCCGACTGGGCCGCAGCCGGATGAGGGCGAATTCCCCAGCCGCGAAGAAGGCCAACATGGCCAGCAGAACGGCCAAAGCCAGGACTTGGATCACGGGGAGACCCCACCCGGGGAGCCATCACTGGTCCGAGGATAGGAGCGGCTGGATGACCCAGCCAGATGGGGGTCCCGGGGATCGAACCCGGCTTAGGCGAATTATGAGTTCGCTGCATTCACCAGATTGCTAGACCCCCGAGGGGCCAGGGCTACCAGAGGCCCCGAACCGGCGCCCCGTAGCTGGCCCCACCATCCTGCCAAACCCTCTGCTGGGACACCCCAGCCGAGGCCAGGCTGCCGGAATAGCCATTGGTCAGATCAGCCGTGCGCCAGGGCATCGGATCACTCTGCTTCTCCAGCAACACCTCATAGGTGTTCTCCACGGCGGTGCCATCCCAGACGATCGTCTGATCGGGGAACCCAAAGCCCATGACCTTGGTGCCATCGCCACCACCCATCGCGATCCCGAGCAAGTCGGTGACTTGATTGGTCAGGCTGACGCCCCGGGCGAAGGGAGCGGTGTAAGAGAAGAAGCGCTTCTCCATCAGTTGGGAGGTGGTCTGGACAGCGCCACATCGGGTCACGTCCACCGGCCCCGTGGCCGCCGTCTGACCGTTGGCGAGTGGGGCTTCCAGGGTTGTGGTGCAGACCACAGGACCTGCCGAGGCTGGAGCGACCAGCAGACCACCGATCACCGCCCAGGCAACGCCATGCGCCAAACGGTGGCCACCGATCCCGATCACAAGGGTGAAGGGTTTGTCAATCGCCATAGATCCAGTCAGCCCCACAGCTGGACATGTCACGTTGGACGCAAACTAGTCAACCAATCCCAGTTGCACCAGATCTTGTCGACCGTTCCTCCTGCTGCCACTTCGTCCGCCGCCACGACGGACGAGCTGAGGTTGGCCCTGCTGCCACTGCTCGCCACCCAGGCCTACCGCCACGGCACGTTCACCCTGGCCTCGGGGCGCACCAGCCACCACTACGTGAACTGCAAACCCGTCAGCCTCAGCGGCACGGGCCTGGCCCTGCTGGGGGCCTTGATGCTGGAG
>JBEEKG010000141.1:0-3623 GCA_041168785.1 Cyanobacteriota bacterium | reverse complement strand
CCGCTGCAGCGCCAGTGGTCGGCCGAGTCGTAGAGCACCACCGTGGCGCTGTTGAACAGGCCCACCAGATCCTCTACCCAGCCGTCCTGTACCTCCACCTGCAGCCCCCGGGCCCGCAGGGCCGGCACCAGCTGCTCCAGCACGTAGGTGCTGGTCTTGCGCCGTTGCACCAGCACATCGATCGAGCGGCCGCCCAACGATGGCTGGGCGCCAAGATTGGCGGGGCGAGCTCCCCGGGCGATCCAACGGGCCTCCAGGGCGTTAGGCACCAGAAACAGGGGATTGCGGCTGGCCCACTGGCCCCAATAGCCCAGGGTGTTGCGGCTCACCGCCAGCACCGGCACCCCGGGGGGCAGCCGAAAGCCGTAGCCGCTGCTGTGGGCGTGATAAGCCGCTGGCCGACCCCGCAACGCCCGCAGCTGGCGGGGCACATCAAAACCCCAGCTCACGATCCAAAGCGCCTGATCGGCAGCAGCGGCACCCAGGGGCTCCGCTCGCAAGAGGTCGGCCAGAAAGGGCAGGTCCGCCTCCCGCTGCCGGTAGGTGACCAGCTGGGTGGGCACCAGGTCAGCCAACAGGCGAGCTGTCTGCTGCTCCACAAGCAACCCCCCACAGCGAAACCTGCCGGTGGTGCCGGGAACCAGAAAGCGAAGGGGCCTCAAGGGCTGGGAGGGGGGGAAGTCAGGCGGCGACGGCCTCGGTGCTGCCGGCCCGCTGGCGGCGGGTGAGGAAGCCGAACAACACCTTGCCGATGGCGGCGATCAGGTTGCCCTCGAGCTCCTGGAACATCACCATGTTGAGGTGGAAGGCCTGATTGGCCTCCTCCACGATGCGATCGGCCATGGCCTGATCGATCGGCAGGCTGTCGAGCACGGTGCGGTAGTTGGCCTTGAAGCCCTTCTCGTCCGGGATGGCGTCGAATTCGTAGAAGCGCAGGCCGTCGTGTTCGCCCAGATTCATCGCCTTCTGGGCGATGTTCTTGAGGATTTGACCGCCGGAAAGGTCGCCGATGTAGCGGGTGTAGTGGTGGCCCACCAACAGCTCCGGGCAGTCCCGAGCCACCTGATGCAACCGGTCGACGTACTGCTGGGCGCCAGGGGTGGGCTGCACGGCACCACGCCAGTCGCTGCCGAAATAGAAGGCGAGGTCCTGCTCGAGGCTGTCGCGGCGGTTGAGCTCCGCAAAGCTGACCGGCCCCACCACCGGGTGGTCCCTGAGCTTGCCGAACTCCTCCTCCATGGCCGAATAGACGAAGTAGAGGTCGGCCACCAGGGTGCGGTAGCTGGCCTTATCAACCACCCCCTTGAGGAAGCAGCTCACGAAGCCGGTGTTCTCCGCCATCGTGTGGGCTTTCTTGGTGCCTTCACGCAGTTGGGAAGCAAGGGCGACAGCCATCAGACGGGGGCGCTGCACGGGCGAGGAGCCAAATTAGGCGCGTCCTTTGCTGAGGCGAGTGCCAAGGTTGCGAAGGGTTACGCCGCCAGCGGCTGGTCACCGCGCTCGGCGGCGCCGAACAGATCGAACAGCTCCCGGCAGAACTGCTGCAACTTCTGCGCCACTTCCGCCTGGGGCGGATGGCTGCCCGACGGCTGCCAGTCGCCCATGGTGGCCAACCGCCAGCGCTCGCTCTCATAGGTGAGCCCGCGGATCACCACCCCGAGCAGCCGGGGCCGCGCATCGGCCGCTGGGCCCGGTGCCCCATCCAGCTGCAGCTGCACGAGAAACGAGCGGCACTGACTGCGGGGGCTCCAACCGGGTAGGTGAAAGGACAGATCAACGCTCTCCTGCTCCGCGAAGGCGCGGGTGAGCGGGTCGTCCCGCCAGGGCGTGAGGTTGGCGCGGGCGTCGGGGAAGTGACCGCGAAACAGGACCGCCACCGAGGCGATCGCCTGGGCCAGAGCCAGAGATCGGGCCTGTTCGGCGGCATTCATGGGGTCATCCTGACGGCAGTTGGCTGCCTCTGCAGCGTTCCATCGGCCGTTGCCCACAGGGGCCCAGCCAGCCCACCCCAGCACAGCAGCCGTTCCAGCGGGGATCACACCAAACTTTTCTGCAATCAGCCCAGGCATAGGCTCGCCCCAGTGATATCGCTGTGATGGCCACCAGCACCACCGCCAGCTTCGAGAAGCTCACCGCCCCAGCCACGGGCACGGCCATCCGCTTTGAAAACGGCCAACCAGTCGTTCCCAACGACCCGATCATTCCCTTCATCCGCGGCGATGGCACCGGCGTGGACATCTGGCCGGCCACCCAGATGGTGCTTGATGCGGCGGTGGCGAAGGCCTACGGCGGTGAGCGGCGGATCGAGTGGTTCAAGGTGTACGCCGGCGATGAAGCCTGCGATCTCTACGGCACCTACCAATACCTGCCCGAAGACACGCTTGAGGCGATCCGCACCTATGGCGTAGCCATCAAGGGCCCCCTCACCACCCCGATCGGAGGGGGCATTCGCTCGCTGAACGTGGCCCTGCGTCAGATCTTTGATCTGTACTGCTGCGTGCGCCCCTGCCGCTATTACGCGGGCACCCCCAGCCCCCACAAACGCCCCCAGGACCTCGACGTACTCGTGTATCGCGAGAACACCGAGGACATCTACATGGGGATCGAGTGGGAGGCCAGCGATCCCGTCTGCCTGGAGCTGATCCAGCACCTCAATGAGGTGGTGATCCCCGCCAACGGCAAGCTCGGCAAACGCCAGATCCCAGTGGGCTCAGGCATCGGCATCAAGCCGGTGAGCAAGCACGGCAGCCAGCGCCACATCCGCAAGGCGATCCAGCACGCCCTGCGCCTCGAGGGCGACAAGCGCCACGTGACCCTGGTGCACAAGGGCAACATCATGAAGTTCACCGAAGGTGCCTTCCGCGACTGGGGCTACGAGTTGGCCACCACCGAGTTCCGCGCCGACTGCGTGACCGAACGCGAGAGCTGGATCCTCGACAACGCCGATCGCAACCCCGGCCTGAGCGTCGAAGCCAACGCCCGCCTGGTGGATCCCGGCTACGACGCCCTCACCCCGGAGAAGAAACAGGCGATCTGCGAGGAGGTGCAGGGGGTGCTGGAAGCCATCGGCGCTTCCCACGGCAACGGGCAGTGGAAAGCGATGGTGATGGTCGATGACCGCATCGCCGACAGCATCTTTCAACAGATCCAGACCCGCCCGGCCGACTACTCCGTGCTGGCCACCCTCAACCTCAACGGCGACTACATCTCCGATGCCGCCGCAGCCGTGGTGGGCGGCCTGGGCATGGCCCCCGGCGCCAACATCGGCGACAACGCCGCCATCTTCGAAGCCACCCACGGCACCGCGCCGAAGCACGCCGGCCTCGATCGCATCAACCCCGGCTCGGTGATCCTCAGCGGCGTGATGATGCTCGAATTCATGGGCTGGCAAGAGGCCGCCGACCTAATCACCCAAGGGCTGAGCGCCGCCATCGCCAATGGCGAGGTGACCTACGACCTGGCCCGGCTAATGGAGCCTCCTGTGGAGCCGGTGAGTTGCAGTGGCTTTGCTGATGCTGTGATCCGCCACTTCGGCGGATGAACACCGACCCCTGCGTGCACTGCGGCTTCTGCCTGCCCACCTGCGCCAGCTACCGGGTGCTGGGAACGGAGATGGATTCACC
>JBEEKG010000140.1:0-11923 GCA_041168785.1 Cyanobacteriota bacterium | reverse complement strand
CGGCAATCGCCGTTTGAATGCCGTTCACCAGCTCGTTGCTGAGCCAGACCCAGCGCTGCTGGGCACTGGCGCCAATCAGGCTTTCGATCAGCGTGGCCACCAGGCCCACCAGGGTCACCAGCAGCCAGGCGTCGCGGCCGGAGATCAGGCCCAGGGCCGCCATGAGAGCCGCCATCAGGGCACTACCCAGCAGGCTGGCGGCGCTGCCTTCAAAGCTGATGGCGCCTTCCGTTCCCGGGGGCACGGGCTTCAAGGTGGTGATCAGCACGGTGTGCCGTCCCCAGCGCTTGCCGATCTCACTGCCACAGGTGTCGGCCAACTTGGCGGCAAAACTGGCGGCAAAGCCCAGCAGCAGCAGGGGTTGAAGCGGGCGTGGCGCCAGGGCCGCGGCCATGGCCAACAGGGCACCACTGGCCGCCGAACCCCAGACGTTTTCCGGCCCCCGAGCCCCGCCTCGGGCCTCCGCCAAGCCGCGGGCCTGCTTGGTGCGAAAGCCCAGGCGGGTCACCAGGGATCCCAGGGCCAGGTAGAGCACCACCGCCAACCACCCCCTTGGGCCCAGACAACCCCACAGCAGGCTGCCGAGGGCGCCGGCATGCACCCATCCGGCGCGGGTGAGCAGGGGCAGGCGCTGGGCCAGGCCAATCAACAGGGTGTTGACCGCCAGGGCCACCAGCCAATGGCTCCAGGACTGGGGGGCCACCAGAGCATTGGCGGTGACCAGGCCTGGAGCAACGAGCGCTGGGTCAGAGATCGTCACGAACGGGCGGTCAGGAGGGGCGAGGTCGCCATCAAAGTGTGTTGCACAGCGCGACGGCCAGGCCGCCCGGGAAAGCAGGCAGCGGATAATCCCCCTACGACGCTGCTGCCGTGATGGTGTTCAACCGCAAGGCCTCCTTTTTTCTGGACCTGGGCAGTGAGGGCGCCGTGCCAGCCACGGTGACCATCGCCGAAGCCAAGCCGGTCAAGGCTGACTCCAAGCCAGTGGAAGCCAAGCCGGTGGCGGCCGCAGCCAGCACCGAGCCCCTCCCAGGCAGCTCAACGGCCAGTCCCACCACCGCCGAGGCCATCGCCGCCGAACTGCGGGCGACCCAGGAGGCCCTGCCGCCACCGAGCCTGGCCACCTTCGCCCCCGACTGCCTCAACCCCGCCAACGCCCTGCGCAGCCGCCGCCGCCTGGCCGGCGCCAACCTGGCCGGGTTCAAGGACATGGCCTCGGGCATGTTCCGCAACTGAACAGCCAGGCCCGCACAACGCAGCGCCCGGCTCAGCCCAGCTGCTCACGCCAGTGGCTCAGCAATCCCGCGGCGGTGACCGCGGCGGTGCTGCAGCGGAGGATGGCTGAGCCCAGGCTCACGGGCTGCCAGCCGTGCTCTTGGGCCCTGGTCTCCTCAGCCGGACTCCAACCGCCCTCAGGCCCGATCGCCACCGTGACACCGGCCCGCGCGCCTACCGGATCGGTCGCCAGGTCAGCCAGCGCTTCCAGCAGCAAGGGAGTGTCGCTGCGGCGAGTCGTGGCCAGCAGGCCCCGCCCCTGACCGGCCGGCGGCGCTGCCCCCAGCAGGGCCAGGGCGGACCCGGCTGCGGCCAGCTGGGGCTGCCACAGGCGCTCACACTGCTCGAGAGCCTCCCGCACGATGGTGGCGCCGCGCTCCGGCTTGAGGGGATCGGGCCCAACGCTGCGCTCGGCTTGCAGCGGCGTGAACCGATCGATCCCCAGTTCGACCACCATCCGCAGCAGAACGTCCGCATCCCGGCGTGGCAAGGCCACCGCCAGCTCCAGGCACGGAGCAGGCGCCGCCGCCTGCTCCAGCGGGGCCGCCAGGGGCTGCTCCAGCTCGGCCCGGTCGGCCTGGCGCAGGACCGCACTCCAAAGGCGGCCGGCCCCATCCACCACGGCGAACCGATCGCCGGGCCGCAGCCGCAGCACCCGGCCCAGGTAATGGGCCTCCTGCCGATCGAGCGACAGCGCCCCACCGCTCGCCGCGAGCCGCTCGGGGGGGATCAACAGCCGCCGCAGTTCCCGCACCACAGTGGGGCCTAGTCGTCCTCGGGGTCGCCCGAGTCGAGGCCATCGAGACCGGCGAACATCGCGTCGGGCTGGTCTTCGATCGGCCAGTCGTCGTTGAGCCCGCCGATCAGCAGCTCCTCCAGTTCGAGCACGTCGTTGTTGAGCTGGCCCAGGGCATTGATCAGCACATCGAGGGCAAAGGCATCACTGGTGCCCAGATCCACCCAGCAGCGGGCCCAGTTGTCCTGGTATTCCATCGGGCCCATGTTGTGCATCAGGGCCGGCAGGGCCGCCGCGGCGCTCTCGTGGCTGTAAGCGATCCAGCCCAGCTCCGCCCCCTCCTCATGGGCCTGGAGATTTTCGGCGTTGAAGCCCCCCAACTTGCCCAGAAAAAACCAGCTGTCGAAGGTGGTTTCCAGGTACCCCCGTTCGCCGGCCCCCACCGGGTGGGGGAACCGCATCCAGATCCAGCAGTTGAAGGGGTTGAATTCGCGAAAGCGCACCTCCATGACGACGGAGCAACGGGCAACGGTGTCTCCATCAAACTCGCCCGCCGGCATGCTGGGGCCATGCTTGAGCTCCGCAACGTCAGCTACCACCCGGCCACGGCGGCGCAACCGGTGCTGCGGGACCTCAACCTGACCCTGCCGGTCGGCCGAGTCGCCCTGGTGGCCGGCCGCAGCGGCAGTGGCAAAACCACCCTGCTGGAGGTGATCAGCGGCCTGGCCGAGCCCACCAGTGGCACCCTGCTCTGGGAGGGCCAACCGCTCAACGGCCGCCAACGTCGCTGGCTGTGCGGGCTGGTGTTCCAGTTCCCGGAGCGCCATTTTCTCGGCCTCAGCGTGGGGCAGGAGCTGAAGCTCGGGCATCGGCGACTCACCGCCGACCAGGCCCAGGAGGTGCTGACCCTGGTGGGGCTGGAGGGCCTGTCGCTGCAGCAGCCCCCGGAGCAGCTCAGCGGTGGCCAACAGCGGCGGCTGGCCCTGGCGGTGCAGCTGCTGCGCAACCCGCGGGTGCTGCTGCTGGATGAGCCCACCGCCGGTCTCGACTGGGCCGTGCGCGGCGAGATTCTCGAGCTGCTGGCCGCCCTGGCCCAGGAGCGGGCCGTGCTGCTGGTCACCCACGAACCCGACCTGTTCCAGGGCGTCAGCAGCAACAGCTGGCGACTCGAGAGCGGCCAGCTCCAGAAGCCAATCCTTACGATGCCCCCACCCCCGAAGGGAGAGCCTTGAGCGATCAGCTGCTGCGGGCCACGGCCGCCGGAGGCGGCATCCGTCTGGTGGCCGTCAGCACCAGCCACACCAGCCGCTGCGCCCGGGAGCGCCACGGCCTCTCCTTCCTCACCAGCGCCCTGCTGGGCCGGGCCATGACAGCGGGCTTGCTGCTGGCCAGCTCGATGAAGGTGGCCCACGGCCGGGTCAACCTGCGCATCCAGTCGGATGGCCCCCTGCGGGGGCTGATGGTGGATGCGGGCCGGGATGGCACGGTGCGCGGCTACGTGGGCCATCCGGGCCTGGAACTCGATCCCGTCACCGGCCCGGACGGCCTGTCCCAGTTCGACTTCCGCACGGCCACCGGCACGGGCTACCTACACGTGGTGCGCGACCTGGGAGAAGGGGAACCGTTCAGCTCGACGGTGGAACTCGTGAGCGGCGGCATCGGCGACGATCTGGCCTCCTACCTGCTGCACTCCGAGCAGACCCCCTCGGCGGTGTTTGTGGGCGAGCAGATCGACAGCAGCGGCGTGCGCTGCAGCGGCGGCGTGCTGGTGCAGGTGCTGCCCAAAGCCGCCCGCGAACCAGCGCTTGTGACCCTACTGGAGGCCCGATGCCGTGAGGTGCAGCACTTCAGTCAGCGACTGGCCGACTGCGAAGGCCACCTGCATCGCCTGCTCGAAGACATTTTCCCGGACCTCGACCCCCAGCCCCTCGACGATGCCGCCGCCTGCACGCCGGTGCGGTTCCACTGCCGCTGCAGCCGCGAGCGCAGCGTCGGAGCATTGAAATTGCTGGGGCGCGATGAGCTGAGCGCCATGCTGGCCGAGGACGGCCAGGCCGAGCTCATCTGCCACTTCTGCAGCGGCGCATACATCGTGGAAGCGGCGGAACTGACCAAGCTGATTGCGGAGCTATCGCCCGTGCCCTGAGCAGGGTGCGGCGAGATCAACCGAGCAGCAGGGCCCCCAGCAACAGCAACAGCAAGGCCGGCAGGCTCTGCACCTGCAAGGGGGTGAGGGGCAGCCCCAGGGGCAAGGAGCTGGAGAGGGCTCCGGTGAGGATCGCCCCCAGCAACAGGCCCAGGCACAGCAGGGCAAAGCCCCAGCCCACCGCAGCCAGAAAACGGCGATGGCGCCACTGGAGGTTGATCACCGCCATCGCGGTGGCCAGGGCCAGCACCAGGTCGGGGGGAAAGCCGGGGGCCAGCAGCAGCACCAGCAGCAGCACGCCCGTGGTGGCCAGCGGGAACCACAGCTCTCGCCCCGTCGCCAGGGCCAGGCCCGGCAGGGAGAGCTGGGGGGCGGCCACCCGGGGCAACTGGAGCTGGGGGAGCGAGGGCACCGCCAGGCGGGGGGGCGGCGGCGCCAACTGCTCGCGCTGGGACGCCGTCTTGGCCGCACTACTGACCCGGCCCTGCTGGCGCTCCTTGAGCCGCTCCATCAGCACGGCGTCGTAGGCCGCCTCAATCCGGGAGCGCGCCATGGTGTCGTCCCCCACCTCCTCGAGCCGGGCCAGCTTGGCGGCCTGCACCTCGTCGAAGCTGGCATCAGCCGCAACGCCCAGCCGCTCATAGGGGCCAGAGGGCTCGGCCGCCGAAGTGGGCTGATCGGAGCGTTGGGTCATGGGAAGCAGGGAGGCGGCACCGAGGAAATCAGCGGACAATGTCCACTGGCTGATGCCAGGGGAATGGCCTAACTGGAGCGTATCGAGGACGGACTAAAAAAGGGGCTCACTGCAGCGAAAGCCTGCCTCTTGTTGCAGGCGGCGGCGGCAGTGCTCCGCCTCCTCGGCCCCCAGACGTTTGCGGTGCTTCAGCAGGGGTAACTGGGGGGGGAGATGGCTGCCTTCCCTCATCTCCACCGTGACCGCGCCAATGGGTCCCTGAGAGGCCAGGAAACTCACGTAATCGCAGCCCCCGTCCGGGCGGGGACGCACCAGCCAGAGAGGCTTCGGCATCGCTGTGATGGTTCGTTACGACCCAGTCTGGCGCGGCTGAGCAGCCGGCGTGGCTCGCTAAAGGCTGATGGGCTCCACCCCGCTCACCACTGGCGCCACCGCACTGAGCTCCAGATCGGCGTGGTCCTGGGCCAGCTGGCCCAGGTTCCAATCGTTCTTGAACAGCAGCACCGGCCTGTCCCAGGCATCGCGCACCGTCTTGCAGTTGAAGATGCGTCCCACCTGCTCCAGGGCAGGCCAGCCGCCCACCACCCAGCGAGCCACGGTGAAGCCCAGCGGCTCCAGCCGGGTCTGCACGCCGTATTCGTGTTCGAGGCGGTACTGCACCACCTCCAGCTGGAGCTGACCCACCGCCGCCAGGATCGGGTCGCGCTTGCTCTGATCGGTGTCGTACAGGATCTGCACGGCCCCCTCCTCCCGCAGCTCATTCACCCCCTTGCGGAAACTTTTGAACGCGGAGGGGTTGGGGTTGCGCAGCCAGGCAAAGATCTCCGGGCTGAAGCAGGGGATGCCCTCGTATTCCACCTTCGGACCCAGATACAGGGTGTCGCCAATCGCGAACATGCCGGGGTTGTTGAGGCCGATCACATCGCCGGGGTAGGCGTCTTCCACCACCTCCCGGTCCTGGCCAAACAGCTTCTGGGGGCGCGAGAGGCGGATGGCCTTACCGGTGCGGGCGTGCTGCACCGTCATGTCCTTTTCAAATTTGCCGGAGCACACCCGCACGAAGGCCACCCGGTCGCGGTGGCGGGGATCCATGTTCGCCTGGAGCTTGAACACAAAGCCGCTGAAGCCCGGGCGAATCGGATCAACCACCCCAGCACTGCTCGAGCGGGCCACGGGCTTCTGGGCCAATTCCAGGAAGGCATCGAGAAAGGGGCGCACACCGAAGTTGGTCATGGCCGAACCAAAAAACACCGGACTGAGTTCCCCGGCGTGCACCAGGTCCAAGTCGAGGTCGGCACCGGCCCCCTCCAGCAACTCCAGTTCCTCCAGGGCCAGATCCAACAGCTCTGGCTCCACGGCCCCTGAGGCGCGGGCTTCGGCCACCGAGAGGCGCTTCTCCTCACTGGTGCGGCCCCGTTCGGCCCGCTCGAACAGGATCACGTCATGGCTGCGCCGGTCGATCACACCGCGGAAGCGGTCGCCACTGCCGATCGGCCAGTTCACCGGCCAGCAGGCCAGGCCGAGCTGCTGCTCGATTTCATCGAGCAGCTCCAGGGGCTCCCGCCCGGGCCGATCCATCTTGTTGATGAAGGTGAAGATGGGGATGCGCCGCAGGCGGCACACCTCAAACAATTTGCGGGTCTGGGGTTCGAGACCCTTGGCCGCGTCCTCGAGCATCACCGCGTTATCAGCGGCGGCCAGGGTGCGATAGGTGTCCTCGGAGAAATCCTGGTGGCCGGGGGTGTCCAGCAGGTTGATGGTGCTGCCGCTGTAATCGAACTGGAGCACCGTGGAGGTGATCGAAATGCCCCGCTGCTTCTCGAGCTCCATCCAGTCGGAGGTCACCTTGCGCTGCTCCCCCTTGGCCTTCACCGCACCGGCCTGCTGGATCGCACCCCCGTAGAGCAGCAGCTTCTCGGTGAGGGTGGTCTTGCCAGCATCCGGGTGGGAAATGATCGCGAAATTGCGGCGACGGCTCACCGCCTCGGCCAGGGCCGCCAGTTCGAGGGGGGTGGTGCTGCTGTTGGTGGTGCTGCTGGTCATGGGTCCAGCCTGCCAGGCAGGCCCAACCCTGCTGGTGAGCTGCGCCGAGAACCTCAGCACAGCGCCGCGAAACGAATTCCTTTCCCAGGGAAGACCACGCCTAAGTAAGCCGGCCCCACACCTCCAGGTAGCGCTCCTGCCGCGGCGCCACCTGCAGACCAGCCAAGCAGGGGTACCCCAAGAGCGAGCACTGCAGCTGCTCCCGCACCTCAGCCACGCTGAAAGCCGCATGCAGGGAGGCCCGGTAGTCGTGGCGCAGCACCTCAGGCGCTCCCCCCATCTGGGAAACCACCAGCGCCTCCACGGCCTCGGAACTGGCGGGGCGCCGTAGGTCCTGGATGTACACAAAGGCGCCGGGAGCACCCAGTCGGGCCACGGACTGCCAGAGCCCATCCGGATCGTGCAGATGGTGCAACAGGCTGTTGCTCACCACCGCCGTAAAGCGATTGGCCAGAGATCCGCGTGCCGCCAGGGGCAGCACCTCTTCCTGAAAGGTCACGCGAGTTGCCAAGTTCGGCGCCGCACTGACGAGGCGCTCCCGGGCCACGGCCAGCATCCGGGGGGCCCCGTCCAGCCCAAGCACCGAGGCCTGTTGCCAGCGCTCGGCCAAGCGGAAGGTGATGTTGCCGGGGCCACAGCCCAGATCCACCAGCCGCAGGCCGGGATCACCGCCGCAGAGGTGGACGAGCCGCTCCAGCATCGCCGCATCGGAGGCAGCGAAATCGGCAGCGGCATAGGCCTCCACCTGGGCGGAGTCATCCATCAGCTCGGGCTCGGGAATCCGCTCCATCAGGCGCTTCAGCAGCACCCAGCAGTCTGCCCACCCCAATCCAGGGCCCACTGTTGCTGGTGTCATTGGCTTCTTGCACACCCCACTGGTGGCGTTATGGTTCGGCTCACCCCAGGGCCGTACCGCCTGTGACCCTCTCCGCCACGCCCCCGTCATCGATCAGCGAAGCGTCTGAAAAGGTTGCTGCTGAAAAGGCCTATGCCGCCGCCAGCGGCAGCCCGGCGGGCGAGGCTCTCGACTTCCCGGCCACGGCACCGGCTGCCAACCCTGTTTTTTACCGCACCTACAGCCGCAAAACCGAGACCGGCCGGGAGAGCTGGTATCAGGTGGCCGAGCGCAACCTGGGAGGCCTGCGCCGTCTGGGCGACCTCAACGACGACGAGGTGGCCCTGCTGCGCCGCATGCAGCAGCAGCAGAAGGCCCTCCCCTCCGGTCGCTGGCTGTGGATCGGTGGCACCGAATGGATTGAGCGCAGCGAGAACTTCTCTGGCTCCTACAACTGCACCTCCACCAACCTGGTGGATTGGGAAGCCTTCGGGCTGATGATGGATCTGGCGATGATGGGCTGCGGCACCGGCGCCATCATTGAGCCCCACTTGATCAACTGCCTGCCGGCAGTACGGAACCAGCTCAGCATTACCGGCGTCACCGACATCGGCGCCACCCCCGCGGGGCAGCGCCAGGAGCACACGAGCCACAGCATCAGCGGCAACAGCGTGGCGATCAAGGTGGGCGACACCCGCCGCGGCTGGGTGGACAGCTATCAACTGCTGCTCAACCTCTGCAGCGACGATCGGTTCGACGCCACCAGCCCGATTCAGATCAGCGTTGATCTCTCCGACGTGCGCCCGGTGGGGGAAACCCTCAAGGGCTTTGGTGGCATGGCCAACCCGGTGAAGCTCAAGGACCTCTACGGCCGGGTAGCCCAGATCCTCAACAAGGCCCAGGGCCGCCAGCTCACCTCGGTGGAATGCTGCCTGCTGATCGATGAGGCCGCCGTCACGATCGTGGCGGGCAACATCCGCCGCAGCGCCGGCATGCGCCAGTTCAGCGCCGAGGACAACTCCGCCGCCGGTGCCAAGGAAAACCTCTGGCAACAGGACAGCGACGGCAACTGGCGCATCGATCCCGAGCGCGATGCCCTGCGCATGGCGAACCACACTCGCGTCTTCCACAGCCGCCCCTCGCGGGAGACGGTGTTGGAGGCCGTCAACAAGCAATTCCAGAGCGGAGAGGGCGCCATCCAGTTCGCTCCCGAAGCGATTGCCCGCTCCAACGCCGACCTGCTGAGAACCCCCGAACTGCGCACCGAGTTCATCGGCATCTACTGCGACCAGGGCCGCGAGCAGGCCGGAAAGTGGCTCACCACCCACCACCCAGACATCAGCGCTGCCGAGCTGGAGCACCGTCTGGGGCGCTATGGCCTCAATCCCTGCGGCGAAATTCTCGGCGCCGACTTCCACTGCAACCTGGCCGAAATCCACCTCAATCAGATCGACCCCACCGACCTGGTGGCCCAGGAGGAGGCCTTCCGGGCCGGCGGACTCGCGGTGGCTTGCCTGCTCAACCATCGCTTTGAGGTGGAGCGCTACCGCCAGAGCCGGGCCTGGGATCCGATCGTGGGCGTCAGCTTCACCGGCCTGTTCGACTTCTTTGTGCACGCCTTCGGCACCCCCTGGCTGCAGTGGTGGGAAGCGGGCCGCCCCGAAACGGAAGCGGGTCTGGCCTTCAAGGCCCAGGAGGCGGAATTCCTCAGCCGTTGGAAGGAAATCGTCAACCAGGCGGTGTGGGATTACTGCGATCGCCACGGCCTGCGCCGCCCCAACCGCTGCACCACCGTGCAGCCCGCCGGCACCAAGAGCCTGCTCACCGGAGCGTCCCCCGGCTGGCACCCCCCCAAGGCCCAGCGCTTCATCCGCCGCATCACCTTCCGCAAGAACGATCCGGTAGCCCTGGCCTGCATGGATTACGGCTACACAATCGTGCCGTCCCAATCCGATAAGGACGAACAGGGGCGACTGCTCGACGATGCCTTTGATCCCCGCTGCACCGAGTGGCTGGTGGAGATCCCCACGGAAGTGAGCTGGGCCAATATCCCCGGCGCCGATCAGGTGGAGATCAACAACTTCTCGGCCTTGGCTCAGTTCGACTTCTACATGCAAGTGCAGAAGCACTACACGGCGCACAACACCTCCGCCACGGTGGAGTTCCGCGAGAATGAGATCGAACCGCTAGCCGATGCCATCCACCAGGCCATCGACCAAGGAGAGGGCTACATCTCGGCGGCGCTGCTGGCCCGCTTCGATGCCAACGCCACCTTCCCTCGGCTGCCCTTTGAGCCGATTGATGCTGCCACCTACCAGCGTCTCACCGCGGAAGTGGCAACCCGCCGCAGCACCACCTGCTTCTTTGAAGCGCTGCAGCGTTACGACCGCGGTGAACTCGTGGAGGCCGGTCCCGCGGGCTGCGACTCCGACAAGTGCCTGCTGCCCTTGGCCAAACCCAGCAACAACTGACGGTCCGAGAACCTGGCAGCCCGCTAGGGCACATGGGAAAATAGGTGAGACCCACGAACTGGTCTCCCCCTGGAGAGGTGGTCGAGTGGTTGATGGCTCCGGTCTTGAAAACCGGCGAGGCGAAAGCCTCCGTGGGTTCGAATCCCACCCTCTCCGTTTCCAAAAAGCCTGATACCGCAGGGGTTTACAAGCTCAAGCGCAGGCAGCGATACCCGCTCAGGCGGCTTTATCAGGCGGCGCAACAGACCCGGCGCAAGCGGGGGATGGTTCTCAGCCTGGAGGTGATCAAGCATGGGCTGTGGGTGGGGCCACCCAGACCAACGGAACAGGGCGAGAAATCGTGAACGCCTGAGCCTCACGCTCAAGGCAACGGCGGAGGAGCTGACTAGGCCTGAGGGGGAAGTCAATGCAGCGACATGACGGACTCAGCAACGGCGCCTTCCCAGGGTGTGGACAACCGTGGGAACAGGATTGAAATGCCGCCAAGGGAACCACGGGTCACCAGAGCAGCCCAGTGGCCAGCGCGATGGAGGGAAGACCCCTATGAAGGACCGTGGATCTGCAGCCACCCGTCGAACAACGCAATGCACCCAACCCACTGATTGAGAGATAGGCAGTAAGCCGATCAATGGATATCGGGATCCGGCGGGAGGCGAGCGCTGGCGCTGGAAGAATTCAGCTAGCGATTGGGCAAGCGACTAATTCCAGGCGAATAGCTGGCACAATCAGCATCGCGGGGGCAGTTCATGCCATAGAGACCAGAGCATCAGCCGATCGATTCACAGGCAGGCAACCAAGACAGGCCTTACCCAGTGGCAAACAGAGAGTCCTAATAACATCACCGAGACTTCTATGATATAAAGACCCAAGCTCACTGCCAAAGATCTTGCATCGTCACCTATCCCAAAGCGATCCCCCAAAGAGGCCCGCGGCCACGCCAAAGCGCCTGAAGCGAAAAGCCTTACCTGCGTTGGATTAAATCATGTCAATATCTGACGACAGCTTTAACGAATCAATTGAGGACATAGACCTAAAAGACACACTGGCCCTGGCAGCATATATCGAACAATTGCTGATGACCGAGCAGCAGTGGATACTCAATCGGTTGTCATGGCTTTTTACGTCGCAATCCTTTCTGCTCACTGCTTTTGTCGTCCTCCTGAGCTCAGGCAATCATTCTACGACTGCCAATCTACTGCGAGTTGCGCTACCCATCTTGGGTTTATTTTGCTGCATAACCGTAGCTTTAGCCATTAGGGCCGCCGAACGAGTAGGCAAGCCGCTCGGAAACCGGCGCGCATTCTTATCGACGCTGATCAATCATAAAGTTAAAAGCCCAATGCTAGTTCCAAAGATTGGATCAAGCAGGGCCTTTCGCGATAATCCATGGACATTGCATCATGGTTCATTGCCTCATGTTGTTTTGCCATGGGCATTTGCCATGCTATGGCTTCTATTGTTGATATCGACTGGGCTGTGAAACAAAGCAGACCAATTGCACGTTAAACCATAGGCTCGTCATCTAACAGGAAAAGGTACGGCGGCCTGTTCCACTGGTGGAAGAACATTGGAACAAGCCCCGTATAGTGGATTGGCAGCCATCTTTTCTCAGCTTGAACACTTCAGCTCCTTGACGATCAGCAAAGGGCAACACCAGAGAGATGAGGGGCGGCGTATTGAAGAGCGAATATCTGACCAGAGTGACTCGTATACATCCAAGAAG
>JBEEKG010000139.1:0-3180 GCA_041168785.1 Cyanobacteriota bacterium | reverse complement strand
AGACGGGCTCCAACACGGACGGATCGGTGATGCCATCGAGTCGGCGCAGGCTGAGGCTGATGGCAATGGCTCCGATCACGATGCCCACCGTGAGCAGGCACCAGATCAGTCCCACCGCCCGGGGACGCTCGGCTTCGCTGGTGCGGTCGATCACCAGGGCCAAGTAGGGGGTGGTGGCCAGGGAAATAGCCAGGCCGTAAAGGGCGAACAGTCCACACAAGGCCGCAATCCCGAAGGCCAGCTCCGGTTGGGACGCCACCTCAAGCAAGCGCCCCACATGGAAGATCAGGGGAATGGACAGCACCGCCAGACCACAGAACAGGGCCGTGCCCAACCAGATGTAGGGAATGCGATGGCGACCAGCCCAGGGATGGGCATCGGACATCTGACCGAACAGCACCCGCGAGGGGGCCACGAACTGTTCAAAGGCCAGGGCCCCGCCCACCAGCAATCCCGGGAACGCGAGCTCGCTCAGCATGATTCGGTTGAGCAAGCCGGCGAAGATCACCGCCAGGCAGCCAAGGCAACCCTGAAACAGGCCCAGCCGCATGGTGTTGAGCAGGCCTAGGGAGCGGCCCTGGTCCCCTGGGGCCCCAGTCACCGAATCAGATGGCCCCCTGCGATGCGGCCTGGCAGGCCGGGATCAGGGGAGTGGGCTCTACGGGCACGTCTGAAGAACCCGGTGGTTTGACCGCCGGCAGGGCCTGGGGCGTGCACCCGGCCACCTGGTCGAGGCCGGTGCGGCGACGCAGCTCAGCCAGACGCTTGTTGTAATCGGTAATCGAGTTGGAATACCGCACCTCCGCCTGGGTCAGGTCGCGCTGGTTATCGACCACTTCCCGTTGGGTGGTGACACCGGCCTGGAACCTCAGGCGGGCGAGCCGCAACGACTCCCGTGCCGAGATCACTTCGCGGGACGTGGTGACGATGTTGCGGTTGTTTTTCTCCAGCTCGTAGAAACTGATTTCCACCTCTTGGCGAATGCCGTCGCGGCGCTGGGCAAAGCGGAAGGTGTTTTCTTGGGCAAGCTGCTGGTTCTGACGGGACTGGGCTGCGGCCGCGCCGCCATCGAAGATCCGCCACCTGAGATTGACACCCAGGGCCGTGTCGTAGTCGCCGCCGTCAGCACCGGGCTGGAAGACGCTAATTGAGTCATTCCCATTAAAGACGTTGCCGGAGAAGGCAGCAAAAATATTAAGGAATGGCTGTACTTCTCCGAGCGCCGCGTTTGCTTGGCTGTTAGCAATGGAGATATCGAGCAGGGCCTGATCCAGCTCTTCCCGGAACGTAAAAGCGGCAATGATGCTTTCCTGTAGGGAAGGCTGCCAGACACCCACGACCCGAGAGGGATCCTTAGCGGTGGGGGTAACGCTCTGTGGCAAATCCAGGAGAGCTGCCAGGGAACGGCGGGCAATGGACTGGGCCGCCAGGGAGTTCGTGAGCAACTGCTGATCACGGGAAAGTTGGGTTTCAGCCTCAAGCACCTCGAGCCTGGTGGCCACACCCGCTTGAAAACGGGCCTTGGAATCGCGCAAACTCACAATCGACGCCCGCACCGACTCCTGACCGATACGCACTTGGTCGTCAGCCTGCTGCAAATCAAAATACGCCGTTGCTGCCTGGAGACGGAGGTCACGCAGAGAGATGACGTATTGGTATTTGGCCTTCTCAAACTGGTCACGGGCCGCCGCAATCGTGGGGACTCTCTGGGGATTGATCAACGACCACTGAGCCGTCAGTGCTGCCCCAAAAGCCCAGCGATCTATAGCCCGATAAGTTGTCGAGCCGTTCGAGCGCTTTGACCAGGCCTGACCTGTGGTGTACGTCGGAAGGGAATCAGCCTCGAGGTTGAGGTTGGGATACCACTGGGAAATCTGAGCCCGCAGATTGCTCTGGGCCTGATCGACCTGACTGGCGATGGCCTTGAGGTTTGGGTTGTTGACCTCGGCAAGGTTTTCCACATCCGCCAAGCTGAGGGGACGGAGTTGCATGATCCGCACTTCCTCAGGCTTCACGGGAAGAGCCAGAGAGGCTGGGGCTGGCAAATTCTCCAGGCCAGGAGCGAGCTTGGTGGAGGCCGGGGTCACCAGGTCTGGATTGAGCCTGGGCCTGTAGCCCCGCTGGCTCAGGGGGCCCTCCGGTGTGACACGTCGCAGGGTTTCCGGAGCCAACGGCAGAGGCGATGGCATCGGGACATCGGCGCCAGCTTCGGAAAGCACAGGCGCGGAGGGGGATGTCCCGGTCGGAGTTGGCTCTTGAGCCTCGACAGCAAGAGCCAGCATCGGTGCCCCCAGAAGGCCTAAAAGAACAATCCGAGGGTCTAAGGGGAGCACGATTTCAGCAACACCTATAACAACTTTAGGGATGCTTAAGAGAAAGCGCCTAAACACGCGGCCACAAGATCGTCTGCACCATGCAGCAGACGAACCGGCACGGGCAATTGGCTCTCGAGTTCGTCCAGGCTGAGATCGTCGAGAAAAACAGGCTCGCCCTGGCGCAGCATCACGGTTGGCAGGAGTAGCGCTTGGCCCAAATCACTCCCCGCCAGCCCCGTCAACAGATCGGAACCTGTCAACAGCCCCGTCACCACCTGGTCCTGCCCCCAATAGGGACTGGGCAGGCCGTAGAGCAGCAACTCCAGGCCCTCCACCGCATTCAGACGGGCGACCACAGGCTGGAGCGCTTCGGCCACCAGGCGGCCCACCACCCAGCTCAGGCGCCGGGGCTGGGGCAGGGCGCGGGGCAAGTCTTGGGTGGCCTGATCGAGCGCCTCCAGGAAAGCCCGGATGCTCCCCACGCCATTCTCCTGCTGGGGCAGATCCTCGTAGGCATCCCGGGGGGGCAAGGGCAGTCCTGCCATGAGGTACCACTCATCCGAAAGCCAGGCAAAACGGCTGCCCAGTTCAAGCTGGAATCGCAGCTGGAGCGGCTCAACCCCGGCAATGACCTGGCGCGCAGCGGCCCGATCGACAGGAACAAGAGCATCGCCTGCAGGACGGAATCGGGTGAGGCCCACAGGCACCACCGCCACAGACAGGACCGCCGGCCAGTCGCCACTGGCAAAGCCAGCCAGGTCCTCCAGGGTTTGCGTCAGGGCCGCTCCGTCGTTGACCCCGGGGCAGACCACCACCTGGGCGTGAATCTGGAGCTTGCGCTGGGCAAACCAGGCCAGCTGCTCCA
>JBEEKG010000138.1:0-14025 GCA_041168785.1 Cyanobacteriota bacterium | reverse complement strand
GTGGTGAGGGGGGTGAGATTGCGGTTGGGGCTGAGCGCATCACGCTCCAGCTCGAACGGCCGGGGCACCGCGACGGGCTCACGGGAGATCACCATGGCTGGGGCCGCGTGGGGGTCGAGAGGTGATGAATGTAAGAAATCTCACGCCGGAGCACCTGCAGGCCTGCCTTGGCCTCGACCGGGCCAGCCTGGGGGGCCTCTGGAGCGCCGCCCAGTGGCGGACCGAGCTGGCCGATCCCCGCCGGCCCGGGATGGGGATCTGGCAGGCCGACACCCTGCTCGCCATGGCCAGCGGCTGGCTGGTGGTGGACGAGCTGCACATCACCCTGGTGGCGGTGGCTCCCGGGCAGCGCCGCCAGGGCCTGGGACGCCAGGTGCTGGAGGCCCTGTTCGAGCACGCCAGGCAGCAGGGGGCCCGGCACGCAACTCTGGAGGTGGCGGCTACCAATGCCGCCGCGGTCGGCCTCTACCGCTCTTTGGGCTTCCAGGATGCGGGACTGCGTCGCGGTTACTACCGCAATGGGGACGATGCCCTGATCCAATGGCTGCGGTTACCGCCAATCAATGATGCGGAGCCAGGGTGCGGATAACCGGCTTTTCTTATTGCTGAAAACCAGCAATTTGCGATCCCGAGTTGTTACCGATAACCGTCTGAGTGCCTGGTCCTGCAGTGGATCTGCCCTTGATTCGGCGTAAACCACACCCGACCCGTCAACCCTGGTAGCTTGGATGCACTTGCACCAGGCCCCGGCCCATGTTCGAGCGGTTTACCGAGAAGGCCATCAAGGTGATCATGCTGGCCCAGGAAGAGGCCCGCCGCCTTGGCCACAACTTCGTGGGCACCGAACAGATCCTGCTCGGTCTGATCGGAGAGGGCACCGGCGTGGCCGCCAAGGTGCTCAAGTCGATGGGGGTGAACCTCAAGGACGCCCGCGTAGAGGTGGAGAAGATCATCGGCCGCGGTTCCGGCTTCGTAGCGGTCGAAATTCCCTTCACCCCGCGGGCCAAGCGGGTGTTGGAACTGTCTTTGGAGGAAGCCCGCCAGCTCGGTCATAACTACATCGGTACCGAGCATCTGCTGCTGGGCCTGATCCGCGAAGGCGAGGGTGTGGCGGCTCGGGTGCTCGAAAACCTCGGCGTGGACCTGGCCAAGGTGCGCACGCAGGTGATTCGCATGCTCGGCGAAACCGCCGAGGTGGCCGCCGGCGGCGGCGGTGGCAAGGGCTCCACCAAGACCCCCACCCTGGATGAATTCGGCAGCAACCTCACCCAGCAGGCCGCAGACGGCAAGCTCGACCCGGTGGTCGGACGTCAGAACGAAATCGAGCGGGTGATCCAAATCCTGGGTCGCCGCACCAAAAACAACCCCGTCCTGATCGGTGAACCCGGCGTCGGCAAAACCGCCATCGCCGAGGGGCTGGCCCAGCGCATCAACTCCGGCGACATCCCGGACATCCTTGAAGACAAACGGGTGCTCACCCTCGACATCGGCCTGCTGGTGGCCGGCACCAAGTACCGCGGTGAATTTGAGGAGCGGCTCAAGAAGATCATGGAGGAGATCCGCAGTGCCGGAAACGTGATCCTCGTGATCGACGAGGTGCACACCCTGATCGGCGCCGGTGCGGCCGAGGGAGCCATCGACGCCGCCAACATCCTCAAGCCGGCCCTTGCCCGCGGTGAGCTGCAGTGCATCGGAGCCACCACCCTCGACGAATACCGCAAGCACATCGAGCGCGATGCCGCCTTGGAGCGGCGCTTCCAGCCGGTGATGGTGGGCGAACCTTCTGTGGTCGACACGATCGAAATCCTGCGGGGCCTGAAGGAGCGCTACGAGTCCCACCACCGCCTGAAGATTGCCGATGAGGCCCTGATTGCCGCGGCCACCCTGGGCGACCGCTACATCTCCGACCGTTTCCTGCCCGACAAGGCCATCGACCTGATCGACGAGGCGGGCAGCCGGGTGCGGCTGATGAACTCCAAGCTGCCGCCGGCCGCCAAGGAGGTCGACAAACAGCTGCGTTCGGTGCAGAAGGAGAAGGAAGACGCCGTGCGCGAGCAGGACTTCACCAAGGCGGGTGAATTGCGCGACAAGGAAGTGGAGCTGCGCGAGCAGATCCGCTCGATCCTGCAGGCCCGCAAAGATGAGGAACCCACCGCGGAGGCCACCCCGGAACCCGGCACGGAGACCGCTGCCGTAGCAGGGGCCGTTGTGGCCACCGAGGCACCCGTCGACGGGGAGCGCAGCCCGATGGTGACCGAGGAGGACATCGCCCACATCGTGGCCTCCTGGACCGGTGTGCCGGTGCAAAAGCTCACCGAGAGCGAGTCGGCCAAGCTGCTCAACATGGAGGAGACCCTCCACCAGCGCCTGATCGGTCAGGACGAAGCCGTCAAGGCGGTATCTCGCGCCATCCGGCGTGCCCGCGTGGGCCTGAAGAACCCCAACCGGCCCATCGCCAGCTTCATCTTCTCCGGCCCCACAGGCGTGGGCAAAACCGAGCTCACCAAATCGCTGGCGGCCTACTTCTTCGGCAGTGAAGAGGCCATGATCCGCCTCGACATGTCCGAGTTCATGGAGCGCCACACGGTCAGCAAACTGATCGGCTCGCCTCCGGGCTATGTGGGCTTCAACGAGGGCGGCCAGCTCACCGAAGCGGTGCGGCGCCGGCCTTACACCGTGGTGTTGTTCGACGAGATCGAGAAAGCCCACCCCGACGTGTTCAACCTGCTGCTGCAGCTGCTGGAGGACGGTCGCCTGACCGATTCCAAGGGCCGCACGGTGGACTTCAAGAACACCTTGATCATCATGACCTCGAACATCGGTTCGAAGGTGATCGAGAAGGGCGGCGGCGGCCTCGGCTTCGAATTCGGGGGCGGCGATGCGGATGAAACCAATTACAACCGCATCCGGTCCCTGGTGAATGAGGAGCTGAAGCAGTACTTCCGCCCCGAGTTCCTCAACCGTCTCGACGAGATCATCGTCTTCCGTCAGCTCAGCCGCGACGAAGTCAAGGAGATCGCCGAGATCATGCTCAAGGAGGTGTTCGGCCGGATGCTGGAGAAGGGCATCGCCCTCTCCGTCACCGACGCCTTCAAGGAGCGGCTGGTGGAAGAGGGCTACAACCCCTCCTACGGTGCCCGCCCCCTGCGCCGGGCCGTGATGC
Source organism: Cyanobacteriota bacterium (assembly GCA_041168785.1). Classification (GTDB taxonomy): domain Bacteria; phylum Cyanobacteriota; class Cyanobacteriia; order PCC-6307; family Cyanobiaceae; genus Cyanobium_A. The sequence goes on along the minus strand of JBEEKG010000138.1, from coordinate 10,862 downwards.
GGCTGCTCGAAGACTCCCTGGCCGAGGAGTTCCTCAGCGGCCGGATCGGTGATGGCGATGCCGCCGTGGTGGACGTCAACGACGACAAGCAGGTGGTGATCCGCAAACAGGTCGCCCTGCCGGCCGAGCCGGCTCTCGCCACGGCCGGCGTCTGACGCCGGGCGGGCCGGAACTCCGGCCCGTACCATCGATTGGGGATGACGACCACACCGGGATGAGCAACCCCCTGAGCCAACACGCCATTGCTCCGGCCGAGGTGCTGCGCGGCCCCGGGGCCTGGACCGAGGGGGTGGCCCGCATCGCCCACCTGTGCCGGAGGCCCCTGCTGCTCGGTCGCAGTGCCGCCACCGCCGGATTGCGTCAGCAGCTCCAGGGCGATCTGGCCGCAGCCGGCCTCGCCCCCCACGCCGCCGAACTGCGCCACGATTGCTGCGAAGACGACCTCAGCCGGGTCGCCATCGCGCTGCAGGACGGCGCCTGTGATGCCGTGATCGCCATCGGTGGCGGCAAGGTGCTCGACGCCGGCAAGCTGCTGGCCCACCGCCAGCAGCTGGTGTGCATCACCGTGCCCACCAGCGCAGCCACCTGCGCCGGCTGGACGGCCCTGGCCAACGTGTACACCCCCGCCGGAGCCTTCCTGGGCGACGTGGCCCTAGCCCGCTGCCCCGACCTGCTGATCTTTGACCACGCCCTGGTGCGCCAGGCTCCGCCCCGCACCCTGGCCAGTGGCATCGCCGACGCCATGGCCAAGTGGTACGAGGCCTCGGTGAGCAGTGGCGCCAGCGGCGACGGACTGGTGCAGCAGGCCGTGCAGATGGCCCGGGTGCTGCGCGACCAGTTGATGCTCGAGGCTGAAGCCGCCCTGCACGACCCCAACAGCGCCGCCTGGGAACGGGTGGCGGAGGCCTGTGGCCTCAGCGCCGGATTGATTGGAGGGATTGGCGGGGCCCGCTGCCGCACCGTCGCCGCCCACGCGGTGCACAACGGACTCACCCAACTGGAGGCCAGCCACGGCCACCTGCACGGTGAAAAGGTGGGTTTCGGCATCCTGGTGCAGCTGCGGCTGGAAGAGGTGCTCGGCGGCAACCAGCTCGCCGGCCAGGCGCGACGACAACTGCTGCCCCTGTTCCGCCGGCTGGGGCTGCCGGTCCATCTCGACGAGCTGGGCCTGGGGCAGGCCGGACTGCATGAGCTGCAGCAGGCCTGCAGCTTCGCCTGCCGCGACGGCTCCGACCTGCACCACCTGCCCTTCGCCGTGGGCCCCAACGACCTGCTGGCCGCCCTGGTGAGCACCTGCAGCAGCGAGCGCCAGCCCGCGTGAGCAGCCTGGCCCCAACCCCCCAACACCTGGTGCGCGAAGCGGCCCGCAGCCTGCTCGACCCCCAGGGCCGGGACCTGGCCGCCCAGGTGGAGTGGTGGTCCCTGCCCGAGCTCGAGGCTGGCAACGGCTGGGGGCCCTGGCCGGTGGCCGTGCTGGGGGAGGGCCCACCGGTGCTGCTGCTGCACGGTTTTGACAGCTCCTTTCTGGAATTTCGGCGGCTCGCACCGCTGCTGGCCGGGGGGACCCAACTGTTCATCCCCGACCTGTTCGGCTTCGGCTTCTGCCCCCGCCCCGCTGGCGGCGATTACAGCCCCAGCGGCGTGCTGCGCCACCTGGAGGCGCTCGTGGCCGCAATCCAGCAGCGCAACCCGGCCCCCCTCGGGCTGATCGGCGCCTCAATGGGGGGATCGGTGGCGGTGGAGCTGGCCCGGCGGCTACCGGAGCAGGTGGCACGGCTGCTGCTGCTGGCCCCCGCCGGCCTCACCGGCCGCCCCATGCCCTTGCCGCCCCTGCTCGATCGGCTGGGGGTGCGCTTTCTAGCCCTGCCCGGGGTGCGCCGAGGCCTCTGCCGCACCGCCTTCGCCGATCCGGAGGCCTCCGTGGGTGCCGCGGAGCTCGAAATCGCGTCTCTGCATCTGCAGACCCCCGGCTGGGGCGAATCCCTGGGGCGTTTCGCCCGTTCCGGCGGCTTCGCGGGCTGTGGGGCACCCCTGCCCGCGCAGCCCATCCGGGTGCTCTGGGGAGCCCATGACCGCATTCTGCGCGCTCCCCAGAAAACGGCGGCCCTGGCCCTGTTGGGCGAGCGGGTGCGCGAGCTGGAGGCCTGCGGCCACCTCCCCCACCTCGACCAGGCGGCTACCGTCGCCGACACCTGGCTGGAGCCGGCCTGGAACCGATGAACAATCCTGAGGAGAAGGCCAGCGGGCCGGTGATGCAGCTGCTGGCCAGTGGCCTTCAGCTGTGGGTGCGCCAGCAGTGTCAGAGCATCGGCAGCCTCGACATCCAGCTGGAGGGCTCGGCACTGCAGCTGCTGCGCGGGCGGCTGGCGGGGGTGCAACTGCTGGCCCGGCGGGTGGTCTACCGGGAGCTCCACATCGAACTGGTGGAGCTGCGCAGCGGCCCGATCCAGGTTCACATCGGCAACCTGCTCAAGGGGCAGCCAGTGCAGCTGGAGCGGGCATTCCAGATACAAGGCCAGGTGAGTTTCACCCCCGATGGCCTCACCCGCTCCCTCAGTGCCCCCCAGTGGCGTGCCCTGGGAGACAACCTCGTCGAGGCCCTGCTGGGCATCGTGCCGCTGGTGGAGCTGCGCATGAACCACGACCGGCTGATCTTCGCGGCCCGGGGCCTGGGCAGCCGGGACCTGATCGAACTGGAGTCCACCATCGCCGCCGTGGAGGGCAGCGTGGAGATCCGCTCCAGCGACGGCAGCCTGCGCAGCCGGTTGCCGATGGATCCAGGCATCACGATCAGCGACGCCCGCCTGGAAGCCGGCATGGTGCAGCTGCTGGGCGAGGCCCGCGTCAGCGTCCAACCCAGGCCCTAGCCCTGCACCAGGGGCAACACCAAGGTCACCAGCGAGTACACCACCGCCGGCACGAACAGGTAGCTGTCGATGCGATCGAGCACGCCGCCGTGGCCGGGAATCGCATCGCCGGAATCCTTGAGGCCCGCATCCCGCTTCATCATCGATTCGGTGAGATCCCCCACCAGGGCGAACACCGCCACCACCGCCCCCAGCACCGCGCCGATCAACCAGCCCCAGGTCCAACCGATCCAGGTGCCACCCAGGGCGCCCACCGCCATGGAACAGGCCACCCCACCGAGGGCCCCCTCCACGGTCTTGCCAGGAGAAATGGGCGAGAGGGGGTGTCGCCCGAGGCGGCGACCGATCACGTAGGAGCCGATGTCGGTGGCCACGATCAGAAAGCAGGCCAGCAGGGTCAGGGCCAGCCCGGGCCCCTCCAGGTCCCGCAGGCGGATCCAGTAGCTGGGCAGGAACCCCAGATAAAAGAGCCCGAAGATCGAGGCGGCGATATCGGCGATGGTGCCGGTGACGGGCTGCAGCAGCAGCCAACCGCAGATCACGGCGCCGGAGGCGGGCAGCACGGCGGCGGCCACATCACCGGCAAACCAGCCGCCCCCACTGGCCAGCTGGGTGGTGACCAGCAGAAGCTGCACCGCCACCAGGGTGGTTTTGGTGGCGGGCCGGATTCCCTTGAACTGGGCCATCCGGAAAAACTCCAGCAGTCCCAGGTGCACGATCAGGCCCACCGCCACGGTGAACCACCAGCCGCCGAGCATCACCACCACGAAGCCAAAGGCGCCCACGGCCCAACCGCTGAGCAGCCGGGGCAGGGAGGTGGCGGTACGGGGGGACGGAATCAAGGGGGGCGATCAGGCGGGCTCGGGGTGGGCGGGACGCTCCGCGGCGATCAGAAACAGGGGTTCAGCCGCCGCCAGCTTGGCCTGGCTACCCCGGCGCTGCATGCGGTGCACGGTGGCCTGCACCACCTGCACATCCCGGGCCTGCAGATGGCCGAGGGTATCGGTGGCATCCACCAGGCCCTCCAGGCTGGCGGTGCTGATCACCAGGCGCCCCTGGGGCACCAGGGCCTGCCACACCGCCAGCAGCACATCCCCCAGGGGACGGCCCACCTCCAGCAACACCCGGTCGGGGTGGGGGGGAAGCTGGGCGAGGTCGGCCGGGGCGGCGCCGGCATGGATGTGCAGGTTGGCGATGCCGAAGCGGCGCCGGTTCTGTTCGAGCAGCTCGATGGCATCGGGATCGCGCTCGAGGGTGTGCACCGCACCCCTGGGCATCAGCCGGGCAATCTCCAGGGCGAGGGCTCCCGTGCCACCCCCCACATCCCACACCAGGGAGTCGGAGCGGGGACGCAGATGGGCCAGCAGCATTACCCGCAGCTCCATGGGCGTGGGGCTGAAGCCCGGGGCATCCTCAAAGGCACTGTCGGGCAGTCCAGGGGTGACGAAATCCCACTGGTAGGGCGCCTGGGACGAGGCCTGGTCAGGAGCCACCGATGCGTGCGAATCCATCGGCCCCCGATCCGGCCACAACCCTCACCGTATCAGCGATCTGGCCGGGCCAAAGCCGGGCCTGCTGCTGCAGCCAAACGGCCCGGGGCGGATCGATCCGCTCGCCTGGCACCAGCAGGGGGATCCCGGGGGGGTAAGGACAGAGCGGTTCAGCCGCGATCCGGCCGACCGCCGCGGCCAGCGGCACCGCTTCGGCAGGTGCCCGCCAGGCCGCTCCGATCGGGAGCTCGGGTTCCGCCACCAGGGGCAGGGGCGGGGGACTGAAAGGCGGCAGGGGATCGCCCCCCAGTTCATGCCGCAGACGCTGCAATTGGCGGGGCAGCCGCCACACCACGCCGATCGGCGGCCTCAGTCCCAGGCAAAAGGTGAGCACGCCCGGCTCGGGCAACTCGGCGATCACGCCCCGCTCCAGCAACCAGGCATCGGCATCCAGACCATTGATCCCGAGGGCCGCCGTGTGCAGCACCAGCCGCAGGGGGTCGTCACTGGCCCGCAGGGGTAGCCCCGCCAGCTCGCAGCGGCGGCGCAGGCGCGCACCGATCCGCTCCGCCCGGCGGCGGCGGCGGCGGCCCCCCGGGCTGGTGAGCTCATCGAGGGTCGCCTCGGCCGAGGCCAGCAACAGGGCACTGGGGCTGGAGGTCTGCAGCCACAACAGGGCACGGGCCACGGCGCCAGGATCCACCCGCTGCCCCTGGAGCAACAGGGCCGCGCTCTGGGCCAGGCCGCCGCCGGCCTTCTGGCCGGAGAGCACGACCAGGTCGGCCCCAGCCCCCAGCGCCTCCCCATGGCCATGGGCCTGGTCGACCAGCACCGGCACCCCATGGCCGTGGGCCAGAGCCACCAATGCCGGCAAATCGGCCCGCTGGCCCTGATAGCTGGGCGACACCAGCACCAGCGCCGCCACGGGACCGGCCGCCTGAAGGACGGCCGCCAGATGGGCCGCGCTGGGCGGCAGCCAGAGGCCGGTGGCCGGATCGAAGGGCAGGTCGTACAGCAACGGCCGCAACTGACCGAGCACGCAGGCGTGCAGCAGGGAACGGTGCAGATTGCGGGGCAGGAGCACCCGGCTGCCGGGGGGGGCCAGGGCCAGCAGGGCCGCCTGCAGCAGGCCACTGGCGCCATTGACGCCAAACCACACCGCCTCAGCGCCGAGCTGGTGGGCGCAACGCCGCTGGGCCTCGGCCACGGCGCCGCTGTCGATCAGGGGGCCACCAAACTGGGGCAGTTCCGGCAGGTCCCAGCTGCCCGGGGGCTGGCGCAGCAGGCGTTGCAGGGCGGGCGACAGGCCCCTTCCGCGCCCATGGGCCGGCAGATGCAGCGGCAGACCCATGGGGGAGCAGATCGCGTGACTTGAGTCTGCCCATCGACCCGCCGCCGTGACCAGGCCCCGCGCCCCAGGCACCTGAAGGCTGCTCAGGCTCCGGGCGGAATCGTGAACCAGGCGACCGCAATCGCCAGGCTGCTGAAGAGCACCATCACCACGGGCCAGCTGCTATCGAGATGCTCGAGCCGCCCCTTCAGCGCTGCTTGCGCTTCGGGATCCTCGAGAGCCTCCATGTCCGCATAGCGACGACCAATCCAGATCACCAGCACAAAAGCCACGAGGGTGACCACGTAGGCCACCACATACACCTGATCGAGAAAGGTGAGGAAGGGAAGAACGGGCAGATCAGTGCGGTAGGTCTGCTGCAGGAACACCAGGGTCAGCAACACCGTGACCGGGATGCTGGCGCGGGCATCCTGTTCATCAGGGCGCACTTTGAACACCAACAGCACCATCGCCATCAGCACAGCCAGGGGCAGCAACAACCGCCACACCGCAGCCCAGGCGGAGGTGCCGAACGAAATCTCATACAACACCAGGCTGTAATCACTTTCGCCGCCACCTTGACCAAAACTGGTGGCGTACTGGTGGCGGTATTCAGCAATCGACCAGCCCTGGTTCAACCAGCCCAGGATGCGGGCATTGAAACCCATGCCACTGTCGCGAATGTCGGGCTCGAGCCGCAGCTGGTCGTAGCTGAGGCTGCCGTCCACATCATCGGCCTCGAGGAACAACGGCAGGCTGATGCTCATGAAGGGGTAGTGGCGAAAGCTCGCCCGATCGAGCAGGTAGCGACCGCGGTACGTGAACAGCTCGTAATACCCTCCATCGGCACGCCGCTCGGGGCCTTCACCCACCGGAGTGAGCTCCGGTGGGGCATCGGTGATCAGGGTGTTGAGCAGGGTGAGGCGCTGATCAATCGAGATGTCCGCCGCGTCGAGATAGCGCTGCAGAGGCTCATCCCAGATCAACCAGATGTAGCCACTGGACGCAAAACTGGGCACGCTCAGATCGAGCTCAGAAGCGGTATTGGCATACACCCCAACCTGGGCCCGATAGGGAGCCGTGGCCAACCCCTCCTGATCCACCCTGGCCTCGCCGGAATTGAGCAAACCACCCCGCAGGGTGGTCCAACCACTGGCGGGCAAGTGGTCCGGATCAATGCTGAGGGCTCGGGCTGCGCTGGAGAGCCGCAGGGTATCCCTGGTCTGAACCGGCTTGATGTCGATGCGCGTGATCGCGATCAAGGCCAGAATCACCGCCAGCAGGAGCGACAGCGTGGCGAGCAAATTCCAGCGCCGCTGCTTTCGCACTGGTTTCAGGAGACCGGTGGTGTCGACACTACGTGCCAGACGCAGACTGGCCCTGCTGCTTCTACCCCTGCTGGCACCGTTGTTGGTGCGCTCAGCACCGGCGGCGCGCCAACCACCCCAGGCCCCCCTCGAGCTGGTGATCGGCCAGTCGGCCCCGTTGAGTGGACCTTCCGCCCAAACGGCCAGGGACTACCAGGAAGGCCTGCTCGCCTGGTTTGCCGACGTCAACCGGCGCGGAGGGATCCATGGCCGACGGTTGCGCCTGGAGAGCCTGGATGACCGCTACGACCCGAAGCTCACCCTGCACAACACACGCCAGCTGGTGGACCAGCAGCAGGCCATTGCCCTGATCGGCTATTTCGGCACGGCCAACTCCAAGGCCGTTCTTCCCTTGGTGGAGAAGGTGGGCATCCCCTACGTGGCACCGCGAACCGGGGCACGAGCCGTGTTGACTCCCTTTCGCCCCATGGTGTTCCACCTACGGGCCAGCTATCAGGCCGAAATCGATCGGGTGATCGACCAACTGGTTCGCGACGGTCGCCACCAGGTGGCGGTGGTGCACCTCACCGATGCCTACGGCGAAGACGGGCTGCGCTCCAGCCAGGTCGCCCTGGCCCGCCATGGCCTGAGGCCGGTGGCGATCGCCGGGGTCCAGCGCAACTCCACCAACACCGCCGCCGCGGCCAGGGAGGTGCTGGCCGCCCAGGCCAATGCGGTGCTGGTGATCGCCACCTTCACCACCTCCGCCGCCCTAACCAGCGACCTGTCCCGCCTGGGCAGCAGGGCCCAACTGATGAACCTGTCGCCGGTGGGCATCGAGGGCTTGCAGGATGCGTTGCCCGGTGGGCAGGCCAATGGCATCGGCATCTCCCAGGTGGTTCCGTTCCCCTGGAACCGGAGGGTTCCGGTGGTGGCGCAGTACCAGCAGTTGATGCAGCGACAGCAAGCGGAGGCCCGCTATGGCCACACCAGCCTGGAGGGGTTCCTGGCAGCCCGCTGGCTCACGGCAGCGCTGGAGAAGGCTGGTCCCAACCCAAGCCGCGCCCAGGTGGTGGGCGCCTTCCGAAGCCTCACCTCCCTCGACCTTGGCGGCTTCAAGGTGAAGCTCGGGCCAGCCGACAACCAGGCCAGTGATCTGGTGGAGCTCACCTTCCTCGGCTCCCAACGCTGGGGGCCCTGAGCGCACACTCTTGGGTAGGCAGATCGCGTTTCTAGAGTCTGCCGATCGACCGGCTGCCGTGCCCGTGACCCTCGCCGAAGCCGCCCGCGAACCGCGCTACGACCCTGGGAGGGATCTGCGCTGGCTGCTGCTGCGTCCCTGGGTGCTGGTGAGTCGCCTGCTGGTGGTGCTCTGGCAACTCGGCAGCCTGGCCCTGGTGCTGGTAGTGCAGGGCAACAGCAGCGATACCGCCGTTCAGCAGCAACTGGGGCGGCGCATCCTCAACACCCTCACCGCCCTCGGCCCCTGCTTCATCAAGGTGGGCCAGGCCCTCTCCACCCGCCCCGACCTGGTGCGGCGCGACTGGCTCGAACAGCTCACCCAGCTGCAGGACAACCTGCCCCCCTTCCCCCACGCCATCGCCCTGGCCACGATCGAGCGGGAGTTGGGCGCTCCGGCCGATCAGCTCTTCGAGCAGTTCCCCGACTACCCGGTGGCCGCCGCCAGCCTGGGGCAGGTGTACAAGACCCAGCTTGCCGATGGCCACTGGGTGGCCGTGAAGGTGCAGCGCCCCAACCTGCCCACGATTCTGCGGCGGGATCTGGTGATCATCCGGCTGCTGGGGGTGCTCACCGCCCCGTTCCTGCCGCTCAACCTGGGCTTCGGGCTGGGCGACATCATCGATGAGTTCGGCTCCACCCTGTTTGAGGAGATCGACTACCGACTCGAGGCCAACAACGCCGAGCGGTTCGCCGGGCTGTTTGCGGGCCAGCCGGAGGTGACGGTGCCCCGGGTAGAGCGGCTGCTCTCCAGCGAGCACGTGCTCACCACCCAGTGGATCAATGGCACGAAGCTGCAGGAACGCCAGGCCCTGGAGGCCCGCAACCTGGATCCGGCAGCCTTGATCCGTACGGGCGTGATCGCGGGCCTGCAGCAACTGCTGGAGTTCGGCTACTTCCACGCCGATCCCCACCCGGGCAACCTGTTTGCCCTCTCCGGCAAAACCGGCGCCCTGGGCCACGTGGCCTACGTGGATTTCGGCATGATGGATTGGATCAGCGACAGCGATCGCCTCACCCTCACCGGGGCGGTGGTGCACCTGATCAACCGAGATTTCCACTCCCTGGCAGGCGATTTCATCAGCCTGGGCTTCCTCAACCCCAAGGCCGATCTCGAACCGATCGTGCCGGCCCTGGAGGAGGTGCTCGGCGGTGCCCTGGGGGACAACGTGGGGTCTTTCAACTTCAAGGCGATCACGGATCGCTTTTCTGAGCTGATGTACGCCTACCCCTTCCGCGTACCGGCCCGCTTCGCCCTGATCATCCGGGCCGTGGTGAGCCAGGAGGGGCTAGCCCTGCGGCTAGATCCCAGCTTCAAGATCATCAACGTGGCCTATCCCTATGTAGCCCGGCGGTTGCTGGCGGGCGACACCAGTGAGATGCGCGAAAAGCTGCTCGAGGTGCTGTTCGATCGTGAGGGTCGGCTGCGGATCGAACGGCTAGAAAACCTGCTGGCCGTGGTGGAGAACGACAGCACCAGTCCGAACCTGCTGCCGGTGGCTGGCGCGGGGCTGAAATTGCTGTTGGGCCCAGGGGGCAGCAGCCTCCGACAACGGCTACTGCTCACCTTGGTGCAGGGCGATCGCCTCCACACGGACGACCTGCGTGCCCTAGTCACCCTGATGGGTCGCACCTTCAGCCCTAGTAAACTGGTGGGTGGCATGCTCTCCCGGCTGTCGCCGCTGGCGGCCTGAGGCACCCAACGATTCGATCGCTCAGATCACCTGGGGAATGGTGATCCAGCAGAAGGTAATGGCGACTCCCCCAACCAACACCACCACCAGGGGCCAGGTGTCATCGAGGCGATGCAAGTGGCGCAGGAGCACCTCCTTGGCCACAGGATCCTCCAGCGATTCCATGACGGCGTAGCGGCGGCCAATCCAAAGCACCAACACAAAGGCCGCCAGGGTGACCACATAGGCCACCACATACACCTGATCGAGGAAGGTGAGGAAGGGGAGATTCGGCAGTTGGTCGCGGTAGGTCTGCTGCAGGAAGACCAAGGTCAACAGCACGGTGACCGGGATACTCGCTCGGGCATCCTGTTCATCGGGACGCACTTTGAACACCAGCAGCACCATCGTCATCAGCACGGCCAAAGGCAGCAGCAGCCGCCAGAAGGACGACCAGGAGGAGGTGCCATAGGAAATCTCAAACAGAATCTGGCTGTAGTCATTTTCCTCCCCACCGAGCCCAAAGTTGGTGGCGTAGTGATGGCGGTATTCGGCGATCGACCACCCGGTGTTGAGCCACCCGATGATGCGGGCATAGAGACCCATGCCGCTGTTGCGGATCTCTGGAATCAGGCGCAGGTTGCGGTAGCCCAGCTGACCATCGACATCATTGGCTTCAATCACCAGCGGCAAGCTGATCGTCATGAAGGGATAGTGACGAAAACTGGCCCGATCAACGTAATAACGACCGACATAGGTGAAGAGCTGGTAATAACTGCCATCAGCCAACTTGATCGGGGCCTGGCCCACCGGAACCAGACTGGAACCCTTGTCGGAAAGCAGGGTGTTCAAGACAATAAAAAAACTAGAGATATCACCACCACGACTCTCTACATAGCGCTGCATGGGCTCCTCCCAGCGCAGCCACACATAGCCGTTGCTGGAATAGCTGGGCA
>JBEEKG010000137.1:0-2846 GCA_041168785.1 Cyanobacteriota bacterium | reverse complement strand
GCTCCCCGAGGATGGTGGGCAGCTGGACCCGGACCATCAGCTCGGCCAGCAGCCGGGCGGCCACAAAGATCACCAGGAATTCCCCCACCGAGATGAGGGTTTCGGCGACCTCCATCTGATGCCTGCCGATTTCAAGCAGGAGCGCTGGCAGAACCATGGCGGCAGGGGGGCGCAGCAGGAGAGTCGGGGGCTGACCCTAAAGGGGCAGCCGCGACGTGTTCGGATCCTGATCTCTATGCGGGCGGCAGGGTTGGGTGTGGCAGCCGTCGCTACGGTCTAAATCCTGGATTCATGGGAAGGGATGGCGGCAGGGCTGGACCAGCTGGACGCCTGGTGGCGGGCCGCCAACTACCTCGCCGTGGGAATGATCTACCTGCAGGACAACCCCCTGCTGGCGGAACCGCTGCAGCCGGAACACATCAAGAATCGACTGCTCGGCCACTGGGGCTCCAGCCCCGGCCAGGCCTTCATCTGGGCCCATGCCAACCGGCTGATCCGGGCCCATGACCTGAACATGATCTACCTCTCGGGGCCGGGGCACGGCGCCCCGGGAGTGCTGGCCCCCACCTACCTGGACGGCTCCTACAGCGAGGTGTATCCCGACAAATCCCAGGATGCCCCCGGCATGGGGCGTTTCCTGAGGCAATTTTCGTTTCCAGGGCACATCGGCAGCCACTGCACTCCCGAAACCCCCGGCTCGATCCATGAGGGCGGCGAACTGGGCTACGTGCTCTCCCACGCCTGCGGGGCGGTGTTCGACAACCCCTCCCTGATTGCCCTGGCCTGTGTCGGTGACGGCGAGGCCGAAACCGGTCCGCTGGCCACCAGCTGGCACATCAACAAATTCCTCAACCCGATCGGCGACGGGGCGGTGCTGCCGGTGCTGCACCTGAACGGCTACAAGATCGCCAACCCCACCCTGCTGGCCCGCATCCCCAAAGCGGAGCTGGCCAGCCTGTTGCGCGGCTACGGCTGGGAACCGCTGTTCGTGGAGGGCAGCGAGCCGATGGCGATGCATACCGCCATGGCGGACGCCATGGACCAGGCCATCAGCCGCATTCAGACCATCCAGACGGAAGCGCGCCGCACTGCCGACCCCACCAACGTGAGCCGGCCCGCCTGGCCCATGATCGTGCTGCGCTCACCGAAGGGCTGGACCGGCCCCACCGCGCTGAACGGCAGAAAACTCGAGGGCTTCTGGCGCAGCCACCAGGTGCCCCTGCCCGATCCCCGCCATGACCCAGCCCAACTGCAACAGCTGGAGGCCTGGCTGAAGAGCTACCGGCCCTGGGAGCTGTTCGACGCCAACGGCACCCTGATGCCAGAACTCCAGGCCCTCTCCCCCCAGGGCCCACGGCGGATGGGCTCAAACCCCCATGCCAATGGCGGTCTGCTGCGGCGCAAGCTGCATCTGCCCCCCTGCAGCACCTACGCCGTGGCGGTGCCGTCACCGGGACAGGTGGAATTCGAGAACACGGCGGCCCTCGGGGAACTGCTGCGCGATGCGATCGAGCACAACCCGGATTCCGTGCGTGTGTTCGGCCCGGATGAAACCGCCTCCAACCGGTTGCAGGCCATCTACGCCCGCAGCAAGAAGGTGTGGATGGAGGAGTTCCTGCCCGAAGACCTGGACGGCGGCGAACTGGCCCGCAAGGGCCGGGTGGTGGAGATGCTCAGCGAACACACCCTGGTGGGAATGATGGAGGGCTACCTGCTCACCGGCCGCCACGGCTTCTTCCACACCTACGAGGCCTTTGCCCATGTGATCGCCTCGATGTTCAACCAGCACGCCAAGTGGCTGGAGAGTTGCATCCACCACGCCCCCTGGCGCGCGCCCATCTCCCCCTGGAACTGCCTGATCAGCTCCACCGTGTGGCGACAGGACCACAACGGCTTCACCCACCAGGACCCCGGCTTCATCGACCTGGCCGGCAACAAGAGCGGCGAGGTGGTGCGGGTGTACCTGCCCGCCGATGCCAACTGCCTGCTGGCGGTGGCTGAACAGGCCCTGGTCGAGCCCAACGTCTGCAACATCATTGTGAGTGACAAGCAGAAGCACCTCCAGTACCTCACGCTGGAGGAGGCCCGCGCCCACGCGGCCAAGGGCATCGGCCTGTGGAGCTGGGCGTCCAACGATCACTGCGGCGCCGAAGCCGACGAACCGGATGTGGTGATGGCCTGCGCCGGCGACATCCCCACCAAGGAGGTGCTGGCGGCCGTGGAGATCCTGCGCCGCGAGATCCCCAAACTCAAGATCCGGGTGCTGAATGTGGTGAAGCTGTTCGCCCTCACCCAGCCCAGCGAGCACCCCCACGGGATGAGCGACCGGGACTTCAATTCCCTGTTCACCACCGACCGACCGGTGATCTTCAACTTCCACGGTTACCCGTGGCTGATCCACCGCCTCACCTACCGCCGCACCAACCACGCCAACTTCCATGTGCGCGGCTACAAGGAGAAAGGCAACATCAACACGCCGCTGGAGCTGGCGATGAACAACCAGATCGACCGCTTCAACCTGGTGATCGATGTGATCGACCGGGTTCCGGGATTGGGATCCCGGGCAGCCCATGTGAAGGAACGCATGAAAGAAGCGATCCTCACCAACCGCGCCCATGCCCATGAACACGGCATGGATGCCCCCGAAGTGACCAACTGGCGCTGGGATCCGGGCCTTTCCCTGGCCGATGACCGAGGATTGGCGGCATGAGCGACCCGCAACCCAGCAACCTGCGCCTGCCCACCCCGGGCTGCTACGCGGACCCCGACCGCAGTGGACTGGCCGCCGACGACGTGTTCGACGGCATGACCGAGCACCTCTTCTACACGCTCGGCAAGCTCGCCCC
>JBEEKG010000136.1:0-6419 GCA_041168785.1 Cyanobacteriota bacterium | reverse complement strand
CCGACCACTCAGCCATTCACGCCACAACAACCCGAGCTTGGGAATCAAATAACTCTGTACAGCCCGGATCGGAAGAGCCAACACCAGGCAAAAGGCGTAGATCGCAACGATCTTCCAGAAGTCCTCAACCTTGTAAGCCACCAAGGCATTTTCAATGTTGCGGGCGACATAGCTGATTCCCACATTGATGCCGTTAATCACCAGGATTAACAGGGTGATCACCCCCATCAACAACCAGGGCAACCAGCGCCCCTGGCGCAACTTGGCTCGGAAGGCCACAAAACAGCCGACGCCAGCAGCCAGCACCACCATCACCAGCGGGCCGATCGGACTCCGCCAGATCGCCGCCACCTGCTCCGGCACCCCGGGCAGAAAACGGCTGCGCAATTCGGGGATGAGGGCGCCGCTTAGGGCCAACACCCCGGTGAGTAGCAGCAGCGTGCTACCCACCACCACCGCCAACAACGCGGCCACCAGCACCAGAAACTGCCAGCCCCGGGTGTCATCCACCGGCAGGAAGTAGGGCTGGGCCAAGCGCTGCAGCTTGGCCAGCTGTTCGCGGAGGGCCTTGAGGGGGTTCATGGGGCGGCTCGGATCAGATCATTCTCGCTGGGCTGTTCCCTAGCCGGGGGGCCAGGCCAGCGGACGCCCACCGATCACGTGCACATGCAGATGGAACACGGTCTGACCGGCTTCCGCTCCACTGTTGATCACGGTGCGGAAGGACTCCAGGCCCTCCTGGCGCGCCACGCGGGCCGCCACCAGCAGCAGATGGCCAAGCAGGTCTTGGTGCTGCTCACTGGCGTCGGATAACTGGGCGATCGGCTGGCGCGGAATCACCAGCACATGCACTGGAGCCTGGGGAGCCACATCCCGAAAAGCCAGGCAACGGTCATCGGCATACACCTGGTCACAGGGAATCTCCCCACGGAGGATGCGCCCAAAAATGGTGTCTTGGCTCGCCGGATCAGGGGAGCTGTCCATTGCAGCGGGGAAGAGGGATGGGACAGGGGTGGCACTAACGCTGTAGTGGCCCAGGGCGTGATGTTGGCACGGTGCAAGACCGCGGCGCTGCAGGGCCTGGAGGCCCGGCCGGTGCTGGTGGAAGTGGATCTGGCCCCGGGGCTGCCGGGCCTGCAGATGGTGGGACTGGCCGATGCAGCCGTGCAGGAGGCGCGGGAGCGGGTGCGCTCCGCCCTCCGCCACAGCGGCCTCAAGGTGCCGCTGACCCGGGTGGTGGTGAACCTGGCCCCGGCCGACCTGCGCAAGGAAGGGCCCGCCTTCGATCTCCCCATTGCCCTGGGCCTGCTGGTGGCCAGTGGCCAGCTGGCTGGGGAGCGGAGCGAAGGGGTATGGAGTGCCGGGGAACTGGGCCTCGATGGAGCACTGAGGCCGATTCGGGGGGTGCTCGCCATCGCCATCGCCGCCCAGCGCCAGGGAGCCCGCGCCCTACTGGTGCCGGAGGGCAATGCCTGGGAAGCCGCCCTGGTGAGCGGGCTACGGGTCTGGGGCGTCCGCGACCTGACCCAGGCGCTCTGGCATTTGGAGCATCCCAACACGGACGATCAGCCCCGGGCCGGCCGTCGCCGCAGCAGAGCCCCGGGCCGTGCGGGCGAGGAGGCCCCGGATCTCGCCGATGTGAAGGGACAGGCCCACGGCCGACGCGCCCTGGAGATCGCCGCCGCCGGGGGACACCACCTGCTGCTCTGCGGACCTCCCGGCAGCGGCAAAACGATGCTGGCTCGGCGCCTGGCGGGCCTGCTCCCGCCGCTGAACCCCGCTGAGGCACTGGAACTGACAGCCCTCCATTCGGTGGCCGGACTGCTCGACAGCAGCCAGGGTCTGCTGCAGGAGCGCCCCTTTCGAAGCCCCCATCACAGCTGCTCCGCCCCCGCCCTGATCGGGGGTGGAGGCCAGCCCCAACCGGGGGAGCTGGCCCTGGCCCACCACGGCGTGCTCTTCCTCGATGAGCTGACGGAATTTCGTCGGGCCGTACTCGACCAGCTGCGCCAACCGCTGGAGGAGGGCGATGTGTGGATCCACCGGGTCCGCCATCGCACGCGCTTTCCCTGTCGCATCATCCTGGTGGCTGCCACCAACCCCTGCCCCTGCGGCTGGTGGGGCGATCCGGAGCGCAGCTGCCGCTGCGGCGAGGGGCAACGGCGGCGCTACTGGGGACGGTTATCGGGGCCCCTGCTGGATCGCATCGATCTCCAGGTGGTGATGCGGCGTCCGAGCAGTGAGGCCCTCACCGCCCCCTTCCGAGGCCCCCGATCCACTGCATCGGCACTGCCATCTGGACAGGGTGCCTGCCAGGCCCCCGAATCCAGCGCGGTGGTGCGGCAGCGCGTCCAACGGGCCCGATCCCGCATGGCGGCCCGCAACCCAGACGGCTGCAGCAATAGCCACATCCCTGGAGGTCAACTGCAACAGGTGGTGCGGCTGGAGCCAGACGCCCTAGCCGTGTGGGAAGGAGCTCTGCAGCACAGGCAACTCAGCGCCAGGGCGGGGGAGCGCCTGCTGCGGGTCGCCCAGACCATCAGCGACCTCGGCGATCAACCCGGCATCAGCGCCGAGGCCATCGCCGAAGCCCTCACCTACCGGTCCTTTGACCAGCAAGCCTGATCCGAGGGAGATTTAGATGGGGGGATCAGCGGCGGTGCGGATCGTCGCGATAGGGCTGAACACCCAGGTTGGGGGGCAAGTTGGCCTGCTCCTCTCGGGGATTGCCGAAGGCATGGTCAAGGCTATCGCCGATCCAGCCTGAAAAGGCCCGGAGGGCAGGCAGGGGAGCACGCATCGGCATCGCAAGGACGTTGAATTGTTCAGCCATGGTGGCGACCTCAGGGAGGACCCTTCCAGCATGGAGACAACCAAAACCCATGGGAACAGGTAAAAGCACCTGTTCCCATGGGCCTTGGAGAGAAACCGCGCAGATCAGCGGCGGCGACGGCGCTGCTGGGCCTTGCGCTTGTACTTCTCGACGGGGGTCTCGTGGTGACGCAGGCGCTTCAGGTCGGCAAAGATGCCCGCCTTGGACACCTGGCGCTTGAAGCGGCGCAGGGCCGATTCAATTCCTTCGTTTTCGCCGACGGTGACCTGGGTCATGAAGCGCTGGGCAGCTCTCAGAGTTGATCAATGTAGCAACTGCCTCAACGCCCCCAGCCCAGAGCATCGACGGACCTGATGCAGGGCCTAACTAACGGCGGGAGGTTGTGCTCGGCTGGCCCAGAACCTGAACAGGAACCGGGACTGGAACGGCGGCGGGGACGGCAGACACTCCCGGCTGGCTCCCCGCCTCCGGCCAGCCATCCCGGTAGAGGTAGACATGGCCCAGGGAGCGGCCTCCATAGGCCCGGCGCTTGAGCTGCCAGCCCGGCTCAAACACCAGCTGCAGGAAGCTGGTGCCCGGCCCCTGGGTGCGGGCCACGAGCATTTCCGGACCCGCTCCAGCCTTGGTGGGCACGGCCAGCAGGACGTTGTCGCCGCTTTGACGGAGCACGGTCAGGCGATAGCTGGTGGCCAGATCGGCACCGCCCACCCGCACCGAATAGCCATTGGCATCGATAAAACGGCTGCAGATCCCGGTGAAATCAAAGCTGGCCAACAGGGGCTGAACCGGCGCTGGCGCCCCGGGAGCCACGGCAAAGCAGGGCCGGGTGGGTTTGACCTGCTCATAGATGTTGAGCTGGGCGCGGGAGCCATCCCCGATCGGAGCCGCCACCAAGACAAAGCGCTCCTGGCTGAGGTCCACGGCCTGGAACAGGGCACTGGCGCGGGCGGGAGTGACGGCTCCGGCCCCAAGAACCATGGCTGCGGCGGCCGAGGACAGGGAACGGAGGGTCAGATCTGGCACTCGCATCACAGCTTCCGGAAGATCGGTGAACGCAATCGTATGCAGGTCAGCCCACAAGGGCTAGGCCGGCTTGTTGATCCGAATGGCGAGCAGCAGCGCCACCACCGTGCCAGGCAGGCTCAGCCCCAAGATCCAACGGGTGGCCTGCACCCCCAGATCGGGCTCGCCGTAGGACAGCTCAAAGACCGAGCCGGTGGCAGCAATGCCGAGCAGACAGGCCAGGGCCAGAAAGACGCCCGCCAGCGGTTTCATCGGCATGGAACGGTTCTCAGCGAATGGATTGGACGTCGGCGCGCTTGAACCCCTTCTCCTGCAGCCCCTCGTTGAGGCTCAGCTCATCGGTGACCCGATCGACGAACAACACGCCGTTGAGATGGTCCATCTCGTGCTGGATGCAGCGGGCCAGCAGACCATCGGCCTTGACCCGTTGGGGGCGCCCCATCTCGTCGCGGTAGGTGACCTCGACCGCAGCCGGACGCACCACATTGAGGTAGACGCCAGGGATGCTCAGGCAACCCTCCTCGTAGGTCTCGATCGCGGCCCCGAAGGAACCGATCTCAGGGTTGATGAGCACCATCGGAGGGGTGGCGGCATTCTCCGGATCCAGATCGATCACGAGCAATTGCTTGTGCACCCCCACCTGGGGGGCGGCCAGGCCGATGCCGCGGGCGCTGTACATGCTGCGCAGCATGTCGCGGGCCAGGTCCCGCACGCTTTCATCCACCTTGCTGATGCGGCGCGCCGGGGTGCGCAACACCGCATCTCCCAAGGTATGGATCGTGAGAGGAGGCTCCTCGAGCACCTCCTTCGGCACCTGCACACCGCGGGTGGCCTGCACCGCAGAGCGAGCCATCTGGGCGAAGCTGCTGGCGGAACTACGGGCCAACGGGATCGTGAAGAGATTGAATTGGATTCTACGGCGGCCCGCCGGCGCCCCCGCGTGCACCCCACACCGTTGAACGCGCCCCCCCCCGACGCCCCCTCCTCCCCTCGGCTCCAGCCCCTACCGGCAGCGTTGGTGGTGGGACGCACTCCGAGCCTGAAAGAACCGGTGCTTCGCAACGGACGGCTGCTGTGGCTGGAGCAGCGTCCCCAGGGACAGGGACGAACCACGCTGATGCAGCGATCCGCCCAGGGGGGCGACGCGCTGGAACTGACCCCTGCCCCCCACAACCTGCGCAGCCGGGTTCACGAGTACGGCGGCGGTGTCTACGCCTTCGAGGGCAACGATCTGGTGTTCGTCGACGACGGCGACCGCTGCCTCTGGCATCTGGGCCTCGAACCCGGGGGCGCCCTCCCAGCCCAGCCGCCGCGGCGCCTCACCGAACCCGGGCCACGGGCCTTTGCCGATGGGCTGATCGACGCCCCCCGCCGGCGCTGGATCGGCGTGATGGAGAGCGGTGGCCACGACGAGCTGGTGGCGGTATCCCTGGTGGGGGGAGAGCCCCAGCTACTGCACCGGCCCACCGACTTCTGCGGCTACGCCACCCTCAGCCCCGACGGGCGCCAGCTCGCCTGGGTGGAGTGGCAGCAGCCGTTGATGCCCTGGGACGGCAGCCAGCTCTGGCTGGCCGATGTCAACGCCGCAGGCCATCTGGAGCGGGTGCGCCAGGTGGCCGGAACAGCCAGCCCGGAAGCGGCAGGGGGCCCTCCCCGAGCCGTCTCGGTGTTTCAACCGCTGTGGATCGGCCCGGAGCAACTGGTGGTCGCCAGTGACGCCTCGGGCTGGTGGAACCTGCAACGCCTCCACACCCGCTCCGGCCAGTGGCAGGCGCTGTTGCCACTGCAGGCCGAATTCGCCATGCCCCAGTGGGTCTATGGCATGCGCACCACAGCCTGGGACGGCCAGCAGCTGATCGCCGCCGCCTGCCGGGACGGGATCTGGCAGCTGGGACGGGTGGACCTCGCCGCCGATCGCGTGGGCACGCCAGGTGCCTGGCAGCCCCTGGAGCTGCCCTTCGACGACCTGGCCGCCCTGAGCGCGGAGGCGGGCCAGCTGGTGGCCGTGGCCAGCAGCCCCACCAGCCTGGAGGGCCTGCTGGAGCTGGATCTCGCCAACAGCACGTGGCAGCACACGCCCGTGGCCGCCTGCCCCTTGGAGCCTGGAGACATCAGCCACCCCGAACCGCTCTGGTTCGGCGGCCATGGCGGGCAACGCACCCACGCCTGGTTTTATCCACCGGCCGGCGGGGCGACGGCCAGCTCCCCCCTGCTGGTGAAAGGCCACAGCGGGCCCACCGGCATGGCCCGGCGGGGGCTAAGCCTGGCTATCCAATTCTGGACCTCCCGCGGTTGGGGCGTGGTGGATGTGAACTACGGCGGCTCCACCGGCTTCGGCCGGGCCTACCGCGAGCGGCTGAACGGCCAGTGGGGCGTGGTGGACGTGGCCGATTGCGCCGCTGCTGCCCAGGCCGTGGTGGCCGCGGGGAAAGCCAGCGCGACGCGCATCGCGATTGAGGGGGGCAGCGCCGGCGGCTTCACCACCCTGGCGGCCCTCTGCTTCACGGACGTGTTCCGGGCCGGTGCCTGCCGCTATGGCGTGGCCGATCTCCGCTCCTTAGCC
>JBEEKG010000135.1:0-9746 GCA_041168785.1 Cyanobacteriota bacterium | reverse complement strand
ATCCGCTCCCGCCGCCGCCGCGGCCGCGCCCGTCTCGCCGTCTGAGGTCCTTGGCCCTGCCCCAGCGCCACCGGCTCAAGGGGCAACGCGTCTTCGATCGTGTGTACCAGAAGGGACGACGCATCCACGGTCCATTCCTGGTGCTCCGGATCCTTGAGGCTCTCCCCTCCCTGCTGCCGGCCGCACAACGGACCTGCCCGGCCAGTCCCTGGCGCTGCGGAGTGGTGGTGAGCAGCAAGGTGCACAAGCGGTCCGTGAGGCGGAACCGGCTCCGTCGCCTGTTGCATGCCCACCTTCTGGCCCAGTCGATCGAGGCCGGCGACCGCTGCCTCTGGCTGCTGTTAAGCCTCAAACCCGGCTGCGCCGATCTCCCCAGCCAGGCCTTGCTGGGAGAATGCAGTCAACTTCTCCACCAGGCAGGTCTGACGACATGAGCACGGGCGCAAACATTCCCGAGACCCTCTTCTATGAGGGCGGGCCAGCCAAGGGAGATCTGGTGTTCAACCTGCTGCTGGGGTTGACCATCATCGGCATCCCCTTTGCCGTGGGGGCCATTGTGCGCGCCCTATGGCTGCGGTTCCGGATCACCAGCCGGCGCATCGAAGTGAATGGCGGCTGGCTCGGCCGCGACCGTACCCAGGTGGTGTACAGCCAGATCCGTGAAGTGCGCAGCGTGCCCCGGGGCTTCGGCCTCTGGGGAGACATGGTGCTGGTGTTGAACGACGGCTCCAAGCTGGAAATGCGGTCCGTGCCCGGGTTCCGTGAGCTCGAGACGTACATCGAAGAACGTCGTCAGGCCAAGAGCTCCACACCCAAGGGCATGGCCGCCTAGACCATCAGTCACACTGAGCCCACGCTCCTCCCTACCCCCAGAGCTCCTCTGCCGTGATCGGCTACATCTCCGACAACCTGCTGCTCCCAATCCTGGATTTCTTCTACGGATTGGTGCCCAGCTATGGGCTCGCCATCATCGCGCTCACCGTGGTGATCCGACTGGCCCTGTTTCCCCTGAGCGCCGGCTCGATCCGCAATGCCCGGCGCATGCGGATCGCCCAGCCCGCCATGCAGAAGCGGCAGGCCGAGATCAAGGCGAAGTTCGCCAACAACCCCCAGAAACAGCAGGAGGAACTGGGCCAGCTGATGAAGGAGTTCGGCAGCCCCCTGGCCGGCTGCCTGCCCCTGCTCGTGCAGATGCCGATCCTGTTCGCCCTGTTTGCGACCCTCCGGGGCTCACCGTTCGCCGACGTTCCCTACACCCTGAACCTCAAGGTGCTGCCGGCCGAACAGATCGCGGCAGTGGAACCCAAACCGTTCAACAGCCCCAGTCACTCGATCTTCGTCACCGAAACCACCCACGTCCCCGTGATTGCCACCTTGGAGGGGGGCACCAAACTGGGCGTTGGGGATTCGACCCAGGTGAAGCTGCACACCAAGCAAGGGGACAGCTTTGCCTCGGTGCTGCAGGGCATCGACCATGGCGACGCCTTCGCTCCCTCCTGGAGTGTGACCAAGGGTGAGGGGGTGGTGAGCGTGGCCGCCGACGGCACCATCACCGCCCTGGGCACCGGCGACGCCACCGTGGAGGGCAAGATTCCTGGCCTCGCAGCCCGCAGCGGTTTCCTGTTCATCAAGGCCCTTGGTCAGGTGGGCTTCATGACCGATGGCGCCGTCAACTGGGACATCGCCATCCTGGTGGCCGGCTTTGGGGCGAGCCTGTTTGCCTCCCAGATCCTCTCGGGCATGGGCATGCCGCCCAATCCGCAGCAATCCACCGCCAACAAGATCACCCCGGTGATGATCACCGGGATGTTCCTGTTCTTCCCCCTGCCCGCCGGGGTGCTCCTCTACATGGTGGTGGCCAACGTCTTCCAGGCGCTGCAGACCTTCCTACTCAGCCGCGAAGCCCTGCCCGACAACCTGCAGGCCATCCTCGATCAGCAACTGGCCCAGCAACCCGTCACCGTCAGTGCCAGCGGCGACCGCCTGCCCTTCGAACCCAAGGGCAAGAAATAACCCCCCCCGCTGCGCCGTGCCCGAGCGATCTGATCCACCGGAATCCATGGTCCCGGCACCGGTTGCCCCGTCTCCCGGCGCAGATCCCCTGCATCCCGTGCCCCTGCAGGAGCTTCGTCACCTGGACGACGGGCGTCACTGGCAGATTGACCAGCCCATCTCCGGCCTCACCAGCCTCACCCCTGTCCGGGGCAAAGTGCAGGCCATCCACCGCGGCAACGTGCTGGAGGTGGAGGGCCAGGCGGCCACCATCGTCACGCTCTGCTGCGACCGCTGCCTGCAGCATTTCAACCATCCTCTCCAGGCCTCCAGCCGGGAGTTGCTCTGGATCGGGGACAGCAGCCAGAGTCCAGGCGATCCGGACGCTCTGGAGGAAGCCTGCGACGACAGCGGGCTGATGGAACGACTCGATCCCCGCGGCAGTTTCGATCCGGAGCACTGGATCTTCGAGCAGCTCAACTTGCAGCTGCCCATCGTCAACCACTGCGGCAGCGACTGTCCGGGCCCGGCCACCTGGACCAGCACCAGCTCCGGGATCGATCCCCGCTGGAGCGCCCTGCAGGGTCTCAACCCCTGAGCATCCCTCCGTGACCGACAGCTGGGCCGACCAACTCGATCTGCTGATCCGGGCCCGCACCCCGATCCTCTGGATCCGCAGCCTGGAGGAGGAACGGGTGGAAACCCTGCTCGAGCAGGCCGCCCAACGGCTGGGGGGCCGCACCCTGCTGCGCTGGGATTTCATCGATGGCCTGAGTGGCGCCCCGAACCGCAGCGGGGAAGCCGCCCGCAACCCGATGGCGGCCCTGGCCTGCCTCGATCCCCTGCCGCCCGAGCAGGGGGCCTTGCTGGTGCTGCGGGATTTCCATCGCTACTGCGAAGACGCGGGCGTATGCCGCCGGCTGCGCAACCTGGCGGCCAGCCTGCGCCAGGCCCCGCGCACCCTGGTGATCACCGCCCCGGACTGGTCGATCCCCCGGGAACTCGAGGACAGCATCACCCTGCTGGATCTGCCGCTACCCGCTGCCGAAGAGATCCGCCGCTTGCTGAGCACAATCGCCAACGCCAGCGGCCAGCCCCTGGCTCCCGGAGTGTGCGAGCAGCTCACGGCGGCCTGCCATGGCCTCAGCGAACAACGGGTGCGCCAGCTGGCCGCCCGGGCCCTCGCCCGAAGGGGCCAGCTGGGGGAAGCGGATCTCGCGGAGGTCCTGGAGGAGAAGCGCCAGGCGATCGCCAAGAGCGAGCTGCTCGAGTACTGCCCCAGCGAAGCCACACCAGCCGACATTGGTGGTCTGGAGGCGCTGAAGCACTGGCTGGAGCAGCGCCACATGGCCTTCAGCGAAGAGGCCATGCGCTACGGCCTTCCCCTGCCCCGGGGGGTGCTGCTGGTGGGGCCCCAAGGCACCGGCAAGTCGCTGACCGCCAAGGCCATCGCCCACAGCTGGAGCATGCCGTTGCTGCGGCTGGATGTGGGACGGCTGTTCGCCGGACTCGTGGGGGCATCGGAGGCCCGCACCCGCGACATGATCCAGCGGGCCGAAGCCATGGCCCCCTGCGTGCTGTGGATCGACGAAATCGACAAGGGCTTTGGCGGAGACGCCCGCAGCGACGGTGGCACCAGCCAGCGGGTGCTGGGCACGGTGCTCACCTGGATGGCTGAGAAAACCAGCGCCGTGTTCGTCGTAGCCACCGCCAACGGCGTCGACAAGCTGCCGGCGGAGCTGCTGCGCAAGGGGCGTTTCGACGAGATCTTCCTGCTGGATTTGCCCAGCGCCGAAGAACGCAGAGCCATCCTCGACCTGCAACTGCGCCGCCGTCGGCCAGACCACTCCATTCCCCTGGAGGTGCTGGTCGACCGCACCGCCGGGTTCTCGGGGGCTGAGCTGGAGCAGACCGTCATCGAGGCCATGCACCTGGCCTTTGCGGAACATCGGGAATTCGGGGAAGCCGACCTGATCGCCGCCGCCAGCCAGGTGGTGCCGCTGTCGCGCACCGCCAGGGAGCAGCTGGAAGCTCTGCAGATCTGGGCCAGCAGCGGACGGGCCCGGCCAGCGAGCCGGGCTGGAGGGGAGCCCTGATGTCGGGGCGTAACGAACTCCGACGCCACGTAACAAGCTCCAACCCGGGCCGAGACCACCACGGTCGGCACCCCTACGGTCTGGCCCATGCCGCCCGTCGCACCATGAGCCCGACCCCCAACAGCCGCCCTGAACTGGTCAGCCAGCTGGCCATGGCCTGCCTGGGCGCGGGCGTTGTGACCACGGTGGCAGTGGCCCAGGGACAGAACCCCCTCACCGCCCTGGGCATCACCCTGTTTTCCGCCGTGGCCGCCGTGATGGTTGGCCAGGTGATCTAATTCACCGACGAGCTCGCCATCGCCACGGGAATCCGGGGGACGGGGAAGCCGTTGTTGCCCAGCACCTCCACAATCATGCGGTTGGTGTCGAAATACACCTGCCAGTAGTTGCTGGTATGGGTGTAGGGACGCACGGCAAGACGGGGGCCGCGCTCGCTGAATTCGAGCACCTCCACATCAGCTGTCATGCCTTCGAACTGGTTGGGCACGCGCTGCAGACCCTCCCGGAGCAGGGCAATGGCACGGGCCACATCGGCGGAATTGTCGAGCTGGGCCACCAGCTCAACCCGGCGGAAGCTGTGCACAGAGAAGTTCTGAATGGTGTCGCCAAACAACTTGCCATTGGGCACGATGTTGCGCACGTTGTCGGGCGCCAACAGAGATGTGACGAACATGCCGATTTCCTCCACAGTGCCGGTGACCCCGGCGGCCGTGATGAAATCACCCACGCTGAAGGGGCGGAAGATCTGCAAAAACACGCCGGCCGCGAAGTTGCCAAGCATGCCGCTCCAGGCCGCACCAATCGCCACGCCGGCGCCAGCCAGCAGGGCCGCGAAGCTGGCGGTCTGGATGCCGAAGAATCCCAGAATCGCCACCACCAGGATCACCCGCAACACCGCCGCAAGGATGTTGATCAGATAGCCGACAACCGTGACATCCAGGCTGCTGTGGCGCAAACTTTTGCGCAAAATGCGCATCGCCAGTTGAATCAGCCAGCCGCCGGCGATCCATAGGGCGACCGCCCCCACCAGCTTGAGAACAAAGGGCACGATCGTGCTCGCAACGAGCACGGAAAGATCCGGAATGGGAACCGCCAAAGTGAACCAGTGCAGGGAAGGGCTCACCTTCGGGGATCACTCGCCCACCCGTCAATGCAATGCCAGGATCCGAGGAAACGGGCGCTGGTGATGGCTACTGATTTCCGGGCCCAGCTGCCCGCCCTAGCCAACAAGACCTACTTCAACTACGGCGGCCAGGGCCCCCTCCCCACCCCTGCGCTCCAGGCCATTACCGGCGCGTGGGAGCAGATCCAGGAGCTGGGTCCCTTTACCGGGGCGGTGTGGCCCTTCGTCGAGCAGACCACCGGTCGGCTCCGCCAGCACCTGGCCCGCTGGTTCGGGGTGCCCCCGCACCGACTCGCCTTCACCGAAAACGTCACCAGCGGCTGCGTGCTCCCGCTTTGGGGGCTGCCCTGGCACCCGGGCGACGAACTGCTGATCGGCGATTGCGAACACCCGGGGGTGGTAGCCGCCTGCCGGGAACTGGCGCGCCGCCAGGGGCTGCAGCTGGCCACCCTGCCCGTGGCCGATCTGCGGGGCACCCCCTCCGACACCGAGGCGCGGGTACTGGAGCGGTTGCAGCAGCGGCTTACCCCTGCCACCCGGCTGGTGGTGCTCTCCCACCTGCTTTGGAACACGGGCCAACTGATGCCGATCACTGCGGTGGCCCGGCAGTTGGCCGGCCACAGCCGCCACCCCTGGCTGCTGGTGGATGGGGCCCAGTCGCTGGGCTGCATCCCCGTGGAGCAAGCCGCCGATGCCGCCGACATCTACGCCTGCACAGGCCACAAGTGGTGCTGCGGCCCTGAAGGTCTGGGAGCCGTGGCACTGTCCGACCGGGTCTTGGAGCAGGCCCAGCCCACCCTGATCGGCTGGCGCAGTCTCCGCTCCGAGGCCAGCGGCAGCAGCAGCTTCCACAGCGATAGTCGGCGCTTTGAGGTGGCCACCTCCTGCGTGCCCCTCTACGCCGGACTGGAGCAGTCGCTGCAGCTGCTGGAGGCCGAAGGCAGCGCCGAGACGCGGCTGGCACGCATCCAACGGCGCAGCCAACGGCTCTGGCAGGGGCTTCAGGCCCTGCCACGGGCCCGGGCGCTGCTGGAGGTGGCCCCGCCGGCAGGGCTGGTGAGCTTTGCGCTGGAGGGCGAGGTTCCCGAAGCGACGGTGAACCGGCTGGGTCAGCAGGCCATCTGGGTGCGCAGCCTCGACGAGCCTCATTGCCTGCGGGCCTGCACCCACATCACCAGCACCGATGCGGAGATTGACCTGCTGTTGCACAGCCTCTAGGGCCCACGCCAGCAGAAAACCCCGAACTAATCAAGCCGGCCTAGGGCTGGCGCTCTGATGGTGTGATCGGGACGGTCATCCCTCAGGCGGTGGGGCGACCACCATCGAGCAGCTGCCGCTGCACCCAGCCCGCCAGCAGGGCCCCGACGATCGGAGCCAGCCAGAAGAGCCACAGCTGGCCCATCGCATCCCCGCCGACCCACAGGGCCACACCCGTGCTGCGGGCGGGATTCACCGACGTGTTGGTGACGGGAATGCTGATCAGGTGGATCAGCGTCAGCGACAGCCCGATCGGCACCCCAGCCATGCTCGCGATGGCATCGCGGTGGGTGGTGCCCAAAATCACAAGCAGGAAGATGAAGGTGAGCACCACCTCAATCAGGAGCGCCGACACCAGGCCATAGCCACCCGGGGAGTGGGCTCCGAAACCATTGGTGGCGAGGGGGTTGGAACCGGAGAGTTCAAAGCCGGGCCGGCCACTGGCAATGCCGTACAGCAAGCCTCCCGCCAGGGTGCCCCCCAGCACCTGGGCCACGATGTAAGGCAGCAGATGGGATCCGGGCAGACGACCACTCGCCCACAGCCCAAAACTCACGGCCGGATTGATGTGGCAACCGGAGATGTGGCCAATGGCATAGGCCATGGTGAGCAGGGTGAGGCCAAAAGCCAGGGACACCCCAAGGAAACCCAGGCCCAGGGGGTTGGCATCGGCCTGGGCATAGGGGAAGACGGCAGCCAGCACGGCGCTGCCGCAGCCCCCGAACACCAGCCAGAACGTTCCGATCAGCTCAGCCAGGAAGCGCCTGGACATGGGTTGGGCCTGGGACATCGGCAAAGACCACTGGTGTCAATAGATCCCCGCACCGTACGCAGCGCAGCGGCGGGTAACCAGAGGTCCGTCGTGATTCTTGGGGATCCCCCGTGGACCGTCGCGCGGCCTCAGGCCCGGCGACTCCGCAGCGCCTTCTCCGCCTCCTCGCGGTCGTCAAAGTGGATCTTGGTGGTGCCGAGGATCTGGTAATCCTCATGACCCTTGCCGGCGATCAGCACCAGGTCTCCCGGCGCGGCATCCGCAATGGCGGTGGCGATCGCAGTGGCCCGATCACCCTCCACCACCGCAGGGCGCCCCCTAGATCTGCCTACGGGAATACCCGCCACCACGTCGGCCAGGATCTGCTGAGGATCTTCGGTCCGGGGGTTGTCGGAGGTCACCACCACCTGATCGGCCAGGTCGGCCGCGATCGCCCCCATCTGGGGCCGCTTGGTCCGGTCGCGGTCCCCCCCGCAGCCAAACACGCAAATCAGGCGACCGGCAGTGAAGGGGCGGCAGGCAGCGAGGGCATTGGCCAGGCCGTCAGGGGTGTGGGCGTAGTCGACAAGCACGGCCGGATGACCGGCCCCATCACCCACCAGAACCCGCTCCATGCGCCCGGGCACGCCGCGGAAGCTGGCCAGGCCCGCCAACAACTGGGACAAGGGGATGCCCTGTTGGGCCAGGGCGCCCACGGCCTGCAACACATTCATCACGTTGAAGCGGCCCAGCAGGGGGGAGTGGAAGGTCCCCTCCCCCACCGGCGTCTGCAACACCCCCCGCACCCCGTCGACGCCGAGCACCAGATCACGGATGAACAGCTCGGCACCGGGATCCTCCAGGGAGCTGCGCCAGCAGGCCGAACCGAGCTGGGCTGCCAACGGGGCACCCCAGGGGTCATCGCCGTTGACGACGGCACGGCTGCCGCCGCCATCCCAGAGGGGCAGCGCAAACAACCGCGCCTTGGCCTCGAAATAGGCCTGCATCGACGGGTGATAGTCGAGGTGGTCCTGGGTGAGGTTCGTGAACACCGCCCCGGCGAAGTGGCAGCCCGCCACCCGCTGCTGATCGAGGGCGTGGGAACTCACCTCCATGGCCGCAAGCTGGGCACCAGCCTCCACGGCCTGGGCCAGTTGGGCCTGCAACAGATCGGCGAAGGCCGTGGTGTGCTGGGCGGTCACACTGTGGCCGGGCCAGCGGTTGACCAGGGTGCCGAACAGGGCCGCGGGGCGGCCGGCACAGTTGGCCAGATGCTCGATCAGGTGGGTGGTGGTGGTTTTGCCGTTGGTGCCGGTGACCCCGATCAGGGCAAGGCGTCGACTGGGCTGGGCCCAGAACGCGGCCGCCAAAAGGCCCGCCCAGCCCGCCAGGGGTTCGGGACAGACCAGCACCGCATCGCCGGGACCCGGAGGTTGGGTCGCCGCGGCCGCCGGAGTGATCACGGCCGCCACAGCGCCGGCTTGCAGCGCCTGGGGCCAGAAGCAACCCCCATCCACCTGGGTCCCCGGCAACCCCACAAACAAGGTGCCCCGGCCCACCCGCCTCGAATCGCAGCTGATGCCGCTCACCTCCCCATTGGGCAACCCGTCCGGCGGCTCCAGACCCACGTCCCGCAGGATCGGATGGAGCAGCTGGGTCATGGCACCAGATGGCTGAATGGCGCCTTTCTAAGCGTCCTGGCCCGAAAAACCGTGCTTCTGCAACCAAACCCGCAGGCTCTCCCCCGTCAGGCGTGGGGGCACCCGAGGCAACACCTGTTCCCCCTGGGGTGAACGCAGCACCAGCACTGGAACCTCCAGGCCAAAGCGGGCCTGGAGGGCAGGATCCCCATCCACATCGATCAGCTCGATCCCCTGGGGGAGCGCCAGGGCCTGGAGCTTCTGGGCCAGGCCCTCACACAGGCAGCAGCCTTGACGGGTTATCAATACCAGAACGGGCATCTCTGGAACGAGCGTCAATCGGGAACGGGATCACACCCACAGGGGGTGAAGGGGTGGCAGCGCAGCAGGCGCCGCAGGGTGAGCCAGCTGCCCCGCCAGGCCCCATGGCGGCTGATCGCCTCCAGGCCGTAGGCGCTGCAGCTGGGGATGAAGCGGCAGCGGGGACCCAACAGCGGGGAGACCCACTGGCGGTACAGACCGATCAGGGCCAGCAACAGGGCGGCAGCCCACCGGGCCAACCGCCCCCGATCCGAGGCCTCCAGGGAGGCGAGGCCTGGCTGGGGCTGCAACTCAAGGCTGGGAGGCCCAACCGATAGGATCGACCGTTGGCGCGGCAAGGCGCGGGTTTGCGGGGTTTCCCCAGCATGCTCGATGCCGCAGCGCCATCGGGTGTCCCCTAGGGGTCTCCCCGTCCCCCTGGGGGCTCTTCGTCCTTCGAACTCGACTTCATGTCTCGCTACCGCGGCCCTCGTCTGAGGATCACGCGGCGCTTGGGAGACCTTCCCGGTCTCACCCGTAAGTCCGCCAAGCGGTCTTATCCCCCCGGTCAGCACGGCCAAGCCCGT
>JBEEKG010000134.1:0-4438 GCA_041168785.1 Cyanobacteriota bacterium | reverse complement strand
CACGGAGTTCGCCGCGGTCAAAAGCCCAGCGAAAACTCCACTGGTAGCCACCAGCGCTCACCTCCCCCTCCAGCACCCGTTGGCTGAAGCTCTGATGGAGCACGCGCAGCTGGGCGGTGGTAGCGGGAAGGCGAGCCATCGACTCAGGCTGCCGCGCCTTGCGGCTGAAAACCGTTGAGACGGTTACCGGCCCGCTCCAGACCCAGGCGCTGAATCAGGTCAATGCCGGCCTCCACCTCGGTGAGCACCGCCTCCAGCAGGGGCCGCTCGGCGGCACTGAAGCGTCCGAGCACGTGACCCACAGTGCGGGCCCTCCGTTCAGCCGGATCCTCGGCCGGGGAACCGATACCGATGCGCAACCGCGCAAAATGCTGAGTGCCCAGATGGCTGATGGTGCTGCGCAACCCGTTGTGCCCGCCGGCACTGCCGGAAGCCCGCAGGCGCAACTTGCCGAGGGGTAGATCCATGTCGTCGACCACCACCAACAGCTGGGAGGGTGCCAGATCAAACCAGTCGAGGGCCGCCCGAATCGAGCGACCGCTCTCGTTCATGAAGGTCTGGGGCATCAACAAGCGCAGTCGGCTGGTGCCCTGACCCACCTCGGCCAACAGCCCCTGCAACTTGGACTGCTGTCGAAACGTGGTGCCCGCAGCAGCGGCCAGCCGCTCGAGCGCCATGAAGCCGACATTGTGGCGGGTATCGGCGTACTGAGCACCGGGGTTGCCCAAGCCCACCACCAGGTGCAAAGCCGAAGGCGGCGTTGGACTGGCAGAGGTCACCAACGCTCAGGCAGCAGGCCCATCAACCGCCTGGTCGGGCCCCCGCTGGTCGGCGTCGAGCTGGTCGGCAACCGTGACCGCCTGGGGGGCGGGGGAGACCTCAGACGCCAACGATTCCGTCGGATTGGCCACTGATGAACCTGAGACCGGTACGTCCAGCGTGGTGATCGCGGAGCGGAATTCCTTTTCAAATTCCGATGAGGCCGACTGGAAACCCTTGAGGGTCCGCCCCAGGGTCTTGCCCAGCTCCGGCAGACGCTTGGGGCCAAACACCAGCAGCCCGATGGCGGCAATCACCGCCAATTCCGGGAGGCCAATGCCGAACACATTCATGGGAAAGGGGGTTGGGTCGGAGCGGAGCTCAGGGGCTCAGCCGAGGCCGTTCCAGTTGACGGTGATGCCCTCGAGCAGGAGGGACTTGTTGTACAGCTGGAGAATCACCAACAGGAACACCAGGAAGAGCACCATGAAAATGCCCATCACGGGCGTGGTGCCCCAACCGGGAACAACTTTGCCGTACTCGGAATTGAGCGGGCGCAGGATGTCTCCGAGGCGGGTGCGTTGGGCCATGTCTGCTGGAGCCTCTCGGGCATGGATTCGCTCTCGTTACTGTAAGGGCCTTGCGTGCCGCGCCGCGGCGAGCCGTCGAGAGTTGTGACGCAACCCGTCACCTGCACCCCGTTTCCCCTCCATGGATCCCATCGCCACCACCAGCTCCCCGGCCCTCTCCGTGGCCCTTGCCGTGCTGGCGGTGCTGCTGGCCCTTACTGGATTCGGCGTCTACCAGGCCTTCGGGCCCCCCTCCAAGGGACTGACCGATCCTTTCGACGACCACGACGACTGAGCCCTACGCCCCAGCCCAGCCCAGCCGCCAGAAGCCCAAGCTCCAGGGGGCCAGCATGCAGGGATCTCCGCCAGGCATCTGCTCCGGAGCCAGCGGTTGATCCAGGCCATCCAAGCGCTGCAGAAGCTGCCAGGCCGAGCCGAGTTCCAGCCGGCGCCGGCAGGGAGAACAGTTCTGC
This sequence comes from Cyanobacteriota bacterium, assembly GCA_041168785.1. Taxonomy (GTDB): domain Bacteria; phylum Cyanobacteriota; class Cyanobacteriia; order PCC-6307; family Cyanobiaceae; genus Cyanobium_A. The sequence goes on along the minus strand of JBEEKG010000134.1, from coordinate 2,637 downwards.
ACGCTGAGCACGAGGGTGCCGTCGTCACCTGAGCGCCGGCAGCCCAGCAGCACCAGCCCCTCGCCCAGGGGGGGCAGGGCCTGGCGCCGTCCAGGCCGGCCCTGGGCCACCGCAGGCCGCACCCAGTGGGGCTCGCGAAACGCCACCGCCTGCTGGGGCACCTGGCCCGAGCTCCAACCCATTGGGCAGGGCAGCAGGGCAAGTCGCAGGCGCTGGTCGCCGTTGTCGGCGCCCGGATCGGGCCAGGTGGGAGCCCGCAGCAGCGACACTCCCAGTTCGGCCGGACTGGCCGAAACGCCCTGGGGCCCATCGAGCAGCACCGCCAGGCCGCCTCCACCGGCAGCTACCGAAGCCAGCCAACTGATCACCGGCACCTCCCAGCGGGCTTGCTCCCGGGCCGTGACCGCGTCGGCCGGTCGTTCCAACACGCCCCCGGAGGTGTCGGCAGCCCAGCGCTGAGCCGGGGCCGCCAGGGGGATCTCCAGGCGCAGCAGCTCATGGCGCTGGCGCCAGTCGACGCGGAGGATCAGCTCCAGCCAGGGGCTATTGGCCAGGAGTCTCCCCTCCAGCCTCACCGCACTGGCACCGCAGCGGCCGCGCCAGAGAAAGCTGGTGCACAGGGGTCCCTGTTCCAGCCAGGTCGGCTCGCCCTGCCAGGTCCAGTCGAGTGGATGGTCCCGGTAGTCGGCGGCGATGTCCCAGGCATCCCAGAACTCGCCGCGATCGCCAAAGCGCCGCCAGGCCAGGGGGCCCGCCAGCTGGGGGGTGCCGGCGTGGTCCCAGAGCTGCTCGAGGCCCCTGGGGCCCAGCTCGAAACTCACCAGGCCATTGCCGCAGCGCCAGCCCTCCACCCACACGGGGGCCTCCACGGGCGCGGGGGAGGCGCCGGCCGCTGCACCGGGGTGACGCTCCAGGAATAGGGCGGCCACCCCCTCCAGGGGGGGAAGCTGAAGCCATTGGCCGCCAGCGCGGGCTGCCTGGGCAGGCAGGCCGATGCCGCCGTGGCTCCAGCCGCCTGAGGGCAACCGCAAGGTGCGGGCCCGCGGGGGCAGGGGCTGCAACTGGGCGAGCCACCATCCCGAACCACCCCCCAGCCAGGCGTGCAGGGCGCGATCCCGCTGCCGGCCCGCACTGCGGCGAGCAGCACGCCATTGGGGCTCCGCCTGCTCGAACACCTCTGGAATCGAGGTGCCCGGAAGGATGTCATGGAACTGCTGAAACAACAGCGTCCGCCAATCCACCGGAGCCTCCGCGGCGTCCGCTCCAACACAGGTCGCCGCGAGGGCCACGGCCAACTCCGCCTCCCGCAGCAGGCGCTCCAGGGTGCGGTTGTGACGTTTTTGATCCGGCCGCGAGGTGGCACAGCCGCGGTGCAGCTCTAGGTAGAGCTCATCGCGCCACACCGGCAACCCGGAGGCCAGGGGCTCCAGCTCGGCCAGGTAGGCGCGGAGGCTGCCGTGATGCTGGGGCGCAGCCTGCGGCTGGTGGTGCCAGAGCCGCAGCTGCTCAAGCATTTCGGCAGTGGGGCCGCCGCCATGGTCACCCACCCCCGGCAGCCAGAGGGCCTGATCCACCCCGGTCGCCCCCCGCCAGGCGATCCGATAGCGCTCCATCGCCACCGGATCGCCATCAGTACCGATCGGGGCGGTCATCAGGGCGAGCAGCTCGGCACCACAGCGGCTACGCCAGCGAAACAACCGGTGGGGGAAAGGATTGGTGGCGTTCCAGAAGAGCTTGTGGGTGCAGAACCAGCGCACACCGGTGGCGTGGGCCACGGCCGGCACACCTGCGGCAAAGCCGAAGCTGTCCGGCAGCCAGGCCAGCGGGTGCTCCAAGCCGGGAAAGGTGGCGGAGCTGTACTGCTGGCCCAGCTGGAACTGGCGCAGCAGCGAAGCCCCACTGATCAGCACGCAGTCGCTCTCCACCCAGGGGCCATTGAGCGGCTCGAAGCGGCCGGCGGCAACGGCCTGCTGCAGGCGGGCAAACAGGGTCGGCCTGTTCTGCTCCAGCCAGGCGTAGAGGGCCGGGGTGGAGTGGCCGAAGTGGAGCTCCTCGAACCGCTCGATCAGATCAAGGGCGGAGGCGAAGGTGCGCTCAGCGGCCTGCCAGGTGTCAGCCACAGGCCACAGCCAGGCCAGATCCAAATGGGCATGCCCAAGCACGTGGAACCCACCCGCCAGGGGCTGACCCGCCCGCAGCGCGGCCAGCTCGACCTTGGTCTCGCCCAGCAGATCCGCCGGGTCCCCTGGATCAAGGGGTTCAAGCTCAAGGCGGCTTTCAATCAGGGCCCCATCGTCGTGCAGGGGACTGCGCAGCCGCAGCTCCAGCCGCAGCACCTCCCCCTGCCACCAGCACTGCGGAACGACCCAGCGGCAGGCTGTGTCAAACAGGTCTCCGGCGTGCACGGGCTCACCATTGACCAGGAGCTCCACCTGGTCAGCCCACCAGCGCAGCACCAGCCGGGCCTGGGCCACTGGAGCGGGGAGCTGCCTTTGCCGCCAGGTTTCTGGGCAGGTCAGATCCAGGGTCAGCCGCTGCCACTGCCCCCCCCGGGGCCAGATCACCAGACCACGCGCCTGCCAGTCGGGACGATGGAGCGCCCCCCAGGGGTCGTCCAGCGCGGCCCCCTGACCACCG
>JBEEKG010000133.1:0-2523 GCA_041168785.1 Cyanobacteriota bacterium | reverse complement strand
ATGCCATCGAGGCGGAAGGTGCCCAGCGACTTGTTATCGGTGGCCATCTCGCGCTCGCCCTGGAGCACGTGGATTTCCACGTTGGTTTGGCCATCCACCGCGGTGGAATACACCTCCGATTTCTTGGTGGGAATCGTGGTGTTGCGGGTGATCATCTTGGTCATCACGCCGCCGAGGGTTTCCACGCCCAAGGAGAGGGGTGTCACATCCAGCAGCAGGATGTCCTTGACCTCACCGGCCAGCACCCCGCCCTGGATGGCGGCACCAACGGCCACCACTTCGTCGGGGTTGACGGTTTGGTTGGGGTCCTTGCCGGTGACACGCTTAACCAGCTCCAGCACGGCGGGGATGCGGGTCGAGCCGCCCACCATCACCACCTCGTCCAGTTCGCTGGAGGCGAGCTTGGCGTCCTTGAGGGCCTGCTCCACCGGCACGCGGCAGCGGTCGATCAGCTTGGAGGCGAGCTCCTCGAACTTGGCCCGGGTCAGGGTGAGGTCGAGGTGCTTGGGACCCTCGGGCGTGGCCGTGATGAACGGCAGGTTGATTTCGCTCTGGCCGGCGCTGGAGAGCTCGATCTTGGCCTTTTCAGCCGCCTCGGTGAGGCGCTGCAGGGCCTGCTTGTCCTGGCGCAGGTCGATGCCTTCGTTGCTTTTGAAGCTCGCGGCCAGGTAATCAACGATCACCTTGTCGAAGTCATCGCCACCCAGGTGGGTGTCCCCGGAGGTGGAGAGCACTTCGAACACGCCATCGCCCACTTCCAGCACGGACACGTCGAAGGTGCCGCCGCCCAGGTCGAAGACCAGGATGCGCTCGTTGCTCTTGCGGTCGAGGCCATAGGCCAGGGCGGCTGCGGTGGGCTCGTTGATGATGCGCAGCACTTCGAGGCCGGCGATCTTGCCGGCGTCCTTGGTGGCCTGGCGCTGGGAGTCGTTGAAGTAGGCGGGCACCGTGATCACCGCCTGGGTGACGGTTTCACCGAGGTACTTGCCGGCGTCTTCGGCCAGCTTGCGCAGAACCTGGGCGCTCACCTCTTCCGGGGCGAACTGCTTGTTCAGCACCGGGCACTTCACCTTCACATTGGCGCCGACCTTCTCAACGCCGTAGCTCACTTCCTTCGACTCTTCGGTGACCTCATCGACGCGGCGGCCGATGAAGCGTTTCACCGAATAGAAGGTGTTCTCCGGGTTCATCACCGCCTGACGTTTGGCGATCTGACCCACCAGTTGGTCCTGGTTCTTGGTGTAGGCCACGACGGAGGGCGTGGTGCGGAAGCCCTCGGCATTGGCGATCACGGTGGGCTTGCCGCCCTCCATCACCGCAACGCAGCTGTTCGTGGTGCCAAGGTCAATTCCGACAACCTTGCCCATGGATAGCAACCTCCTGAATGAGGGTTTTGAACTTGAGGCATCCTCATCAGTGGCCCCCACGGGGGGCTAGGTGTGGTTGCCGAACCCGGCCGTACGGTGCCGCAAGAGCTTGCGCCGCCGGCGCGATCACCGATGCCAGCCGCCATCAATGGAGCCACTGCCCTGGTGGGCGTTCTCGGCAATCCGGTGCGCCATAGCCTCTCGCCCGCCATGCACAACGCCGCCCTGGCGAAATTGGGCCTGAACTGGGTGTACCTGGCCCTGCCGGCGCCGCCGGAGCACCTGGAGCAGGTGCTCGATGGCCTGGAGGCGGTGGGTTGCCGCGGCCTCAACGTCACCATTCCGCACAAGCAGGCGGTGGTGTCCCTGGTGGCGGAGCTCAGCCCCCTGGCCCGTCGGCTCGGGGCGGTGAACACCCTGGTGCCCCGGGTAGGTGGGGGCTGGTTTGGCACCAACACCGATGTTGAAGGCTTCCTGGCCCCCCTGCGCAGTGGCCCCTTCGGACCCTGGACGGGCAAGCGGGCCCTGGTGCTGGGTTGCGGCGGGAGTGCCCTGGCCGTGGTGGCCGGCCTGGTGGAGCTGGGCCTGGAATCGATCCAGGTGGCGGGGCGCCAACCCGCGGGTCTGGAGGCCTTTCTTGACACCTGCGCCGGCTGGTCCGAGGCCTGCCGGCTGGAGGGTTTGGCCTGGGGCGGCTCCCCGGCCCCCGGCCCAAACGGGCCCGGATCGCCGTTGATGTCCAGCCCTGGCCCCGCTGCCAGCTCCCTGGCCCAGGCCCTAGCTGGCGTCGATCTGGTTGTGAACACCACACCGGTGGGGATGGCCTCTGCCACCGATCCCGCCGCCGCCCAGCGCTGCCCCCTTGGGGCCCTGGAGCTGGCGGCTCTCAAGCCCCAGACCCTGGTCTACGACCTGATCTACACGCCCCGGCCCAGCCAGCTGCTGCGCCAGGCGGCCGCCCGCGGCTGCCCAAGCCTCGATGGGCTGGAAATGCTGGTTCAACAGGGGGCCGCCGCCCTGCGCCACTGGAGCGGCCTCTCGGAGATCCCCGTGGCTGCCATGCGCCAGGCCGCCCTGGCGGAATTGGGCCACGGCTGAAGCAGGGCGACGGCTCTGCTGGGGTTCCAGGCGCTGGGCCCACTCCCAGTCCCGAGCC
>JBEEKG010000132.1:0-2742 GCA_041168785.1 Cyanobacteriota bacterium | reverse complement strand
CCTCCAGCTGGGGCAGGCGCTCGCTGAGGCAGTAGCCCTGGCCGCGAATCGTATGGATCAGCCGACGTTCGCCGGTCTCTTCCAGCTTCTGGCGCAAGTAGCGCACGTACACCTCGATCACGTTGCTGGTGGTGGCCTGGTCGTCGTTCCACACCTGGCGAAGGATCAGATCCCGGCTCACCACCGTGCCCTTGCGCTCCAGTAGCAACAGCAGCAGCTGGTATTCCCGCGAGGTCAGCCCCACGGGCCGGGGGCCGCGTTTCACCTGGCGTGTGCTCGGGTTCACCACCAGGTCGCCCACCTGCAGCAACTGGGCTGGCACGTTGGCGCGGCGGGTGAGATCGAGATGCAGCCGCAGCCGCATCAGCAGATCGCTGGGGCCGAGGCTGGAGAGCCAGAAGTCGTCGGCTCCGGAGCTGAGGCAGTGCACCCGGGCCTCCACGGTGTCATTGCCCACGTCCAGGAGCAGGGGCACGTTGCCCCACTGGGCCCGCAATGCCGCGATGCGGCCGGTCTCCCCCGCCGACAGCAGGACCGCATCCGGACTCCCCTGCTGGCCCGGGCCCTCGCTGCAGCAGGTGTAGCCGGAGGCTTCCAGGCGCGCTGCCAGGGCCTGGGCCTCCGGACCCAGCAGCAGGATCAGCGGGTCGCTCATGGTGCTGTGCCGTTGCCGGGCTTGGCCACATGGGGCAGGCCCCAGCCCAACTTGTTGCGCAGCACCTGGAAGAACTCGTGGTCGGCCAGGCGCACAAACCGCACCGGTTGCTCACTGCGGCGCACCAGGACCCGATCTTCGGGCCAGATGTAACAGCCGGCGCTTCCGTCCACCACCATCATCAGCCGCTCTGGCGTCGCCGGAAACACGGTGACCGGTTCCCGGTCGCTGAACACCAGCGCCCGCGAGGCCAGGGAGTGGGGCGCGATCGGGGTGAGCTGGAGCACCGGGCAGTCGGGGGTGATCACCGGCCCGCCGGCGCTGAGGGCATAGGCGGTGGAGCCCGTGGGCGTGGCGAGGATCACACCGTCAGCGGCGATGTCCACCGGGGCGTGGCGGCCGATGGCGATTTCGAAATGGCACATCGAGGTGAGCGGCTCCCGGTGCAGGGCCATTTCGTTGAGGCAGAGCACCTCCCAGCGGCGCTGGTCACCACGCATGACGCTGATGATCAGCATCGTGCGCTCCTCCACGGTCCACTCGCCGGTGAGCACCTGGTCGAGCGCCGCCTCCAGTTGGTGCAGGTAGGCCTCCGCCAAAAAGCCCAGATGGCCGGTGTTGACCGTGAGGATCGGCACGCCGATTGGTGCGGTCTGGCGGGCGGCCGAGAGCACGGTGCCGTCGCCGCCGAGCACCACCGCCAGGCTGAGGTCGCGATCAAAATCCGCCGGCACGCAAGCGGCGTAGCCGCGGGTGCGCAGATGCTGGTCGGGGTTGGCAAAACCCACCATGCCGCCCGAGCTGCTCACCCGCACCACGCCATAGCCGGCCGCAGTGAAGCGGGCCTCTATGGCATCGGCGGTGGACAGGGCCAAGTCCTTGCCGTCATTCACGATCAGTCCGACGCGGGGCACCGACCGGGAGGCGGGGGGCTGCCTGAGTTTATGGGGCCCTTCTCAAAGCGCTCCGTTAAAACTGCTCGAGGAAACGCAGATCGCTGGTGTACAGGCGGCGGATGTCGTCGATGCCGTGGCGCACCATGCAGAAACGCTCGACGCCCAGGCCGGCGGCAAAGCCGCTCCAGCGCTCGGGATCGAGCCCCATGCCGGTGAGCACGGCGGGGTCGACCATGCCGCAGCCCATCACTTCCAGCCAGCGGCCGCGCCATTGCACGTCCACCTCGGCGCTCGGCTCGGTGAACGGAAAGTAGCTGGCCCGGAAGCGCACCGGCAGGTCGCCGAAGAACTGCTGCAGGAAGGCGGTGACGGTGCCGCGCAGGTGGCTGAAATCCAGACCTTCATCGATGGCCAGCACCTCCACCTGATGGAACACCGGCGAGTGGGTGGCATCCACCGCATCCCGGCGATAGACCCGGCCTGGCGCAATCACCCGCACCGGCGGTGGGTTGTTCTCCAGATAGCGGATCTGCACCGGCGAGGTGTGGGTGCGCAGCAGGCGACCGTCCTCCAGGTAGAAGGTGTCCTGCATGTCCCGGGCCGGATGATGCTCCGGGATGTTGAGGGCGGTGAAGTTGTAGTAGTCGGTTTCGATCTCGGGCCCTTCCGACACCCGGTAGCCCAGGCCGGAAAAGATGTCGACGATCTCCTCGATCGTGCTGATCAACGGGTGGCGGTGCCCCGGCGGCGTGTAGCTGCAGGGGGCGGTGACATCCAGGCTCTCGCGGGCGATCCGCTCGGCCATGGCCGCACTGTTGACCGCCGTGAGCCGTTCGCTCAGCAGCGCTTGCACCTGGTCCTTGAGCACGTTGGCCCGCTGGCCGATCAACGGTCGCTCGTCGCCGGGCAGCTTGCCCATGGCCCCGAGCACGCCCGAGAGGCGTCCTTTCTTGCCGAGGAGACCTACCCGCAGCTGTTCGAGTTCGGCGGCGGTGGTAGCGGCAGAGATCTCAGCCGCGGCCTGGGTTTCCAGCTCCTGAAGCTGGTCGGTGAGCTGCTGCAGGGACACGGTGGCGCTCACGGCAGGGGCTGAGGGAATGGCGACTGTAAGGAGCCGCCCCAGTTACCTTGCGGCGAGATGGCGCTGGGCCCGATGGCACCGCTCAGGATCCTGATCAGCAACGACGATGG
>JBEEKG010000131.1:0-10096 GCA_041168785.1 Cyanobacteriota bacterium | reverse complement strand
GCCACGCCGGCCGCCTTGCGCTCGCAGTGGGCGTGGTCGATCAGCACCAGATCGGGGCGCGCTTTGGCGGCCTCCAGCCAGGCGCCGCTGCTGGGGGCCGCCAGCCACTTCACCCGGGCCGTGGGGTTCTCCAGCAGGGGCGCCATCGCAGACCGTGCCGCCATCGCAAACCGGGCCGTCATCGCGAACCGTGCAGATGGCTCACCAGCCCCTGCAGGGCCAGGCCGTAGCTAGCGGGCCCAAAGCCGCAGATCACCCCCAGGGCCTTGTCGGCCAGATAGGAGTGGTAGCGAAAGGACTCACGGGCGTGCACGTTGCTCAAGTGCAGCTCCACGAAGGGGATCGCCACCCCCAGCAGCGCATCGCGCAGGGCGATCGAGGTATGGGTGAAGGCGCCGGCATTGATCAGGAGGCCATCGGCCTGGCCGCGGGCCGCGTGGATGCGATCCACCAGGGCACCTTCATGGTTGCTCTGGAAGCACTCCAGCTCCACCCCGAGCTCCCCGGCCTGGCGACCCAGGTCGGCTTCGATCTGGGCGAGGGTCTGGGCGCCATATAGGCCCGGCTCCCGCTGGCCCAGCAGGTTGAGGTTGGGACCGTTCAGCAGCAGCAGGCGCATCGGAACCGCGGCGATCCGGTCTCCACTGCGGCGATCGTAGGCAGCGGCGCCAGCAGCGGAACCCCCGGCTGGTAAGTTCTTCAGGTGTGGTTCGGGTCGGTGCCCGAGTGGTTAATGGGGGCGGACTGTAAATCCGCTGGCTCTGCCTACGTTGGTTCAAATCCAACCCGGCCCACCTTCCACACGCCCTTGTAGCTCAGCGGTAGAGCACTCCCTTGGTAAGGGAGAGGTCACGAGTTCAAGTCTCGTCAAGGGCTTACAACCTGTGGAGCTGGCACCGCTTCTGCAGTCATCGGCCTGGCTCTGAGCCACCACAGACGACGCGACCATTTGCCAGCGTGGGGGACCCGGCCCCGAATCCTTGCCCCCAGCCCTCACCGCCACCCCGCCCCTGGTGACGTCGATCGCGGCGATGCGGGCACCCGTGGACGCGGGCCAGACCCGCAGCCTGGCCTGGCGCCTGGAGCAGCTTGATCGCCTGGGCACGCTGTTGCGCGACCACGAGGCGGAGGTGCTCGAAGCCCTCGCGGCCGACCTGGGCAAGCCACCCCTCGAGGCCACCTTTGAGCTGGTGGCCGTGCGCCACGAGCTGGCCCTCACCCGCCGGAAGCTGAAGGCCTGGATGGCCCCGCGGATGGTCGAGCTGAAGGCGGCCCTGCGGCCGGGCCAGGCCTCCGTGCAGGCCGAACCCCTCGGCTGCGTGTTGATCATCGGTCCGTGGAACTACCCCTTCCAGCTCTGCCTCCAACCCCTGGTGAGTGCGCTGGCCGCAGGGAACACCGCCGTGCTCAAGCCCTCGGAGCACGCCCCTCGCACCGCCGAACTCCTGGCTCGCTGCATTCCAGAGGCCTTCCCCCCCGCTGTGGTGCAGGTGGTCACCGGAGATGGATCTGTGGCCGCCGCGCTGCTTGAGGAACAATTCGACCACATCTTCTTCACCGGGGGCAGTCGGGTGGGGAGGCTGGTGATGGCCGCTGCAGCCCGCCATCTCACGCCCGTCACCCTCGAGCTGGGGGGCAAAAGTCCGGCCATCGTGCTCGCCGATGCCGACATCGCCACCACCGCCCGGCGACTGGCCTGGGGCAAGGGGCTGAACGCCGGCCAAACCTGCATCGCCCCCGACCACCTGCTGGTGCAGCCCGCGGTACGCCAAGCCCTGGTGAGCGCGATCGCCGCCGAGTGGACCCGCTTCTACGGCGCCGATCCCCTGAACAGCGACGACCTGGGCTGCATCGTCAATGACGCCCAGTTTCAGCGACTGGACATCCTGCTCGCGGGCGCCCGCGAGCGCGGCCAGATCCTGGCGGGGGGCCGTTGCGATCCGGAACGCCGCCGCATCGAGCCCACCCTGGTGGCGGTGGCGAGCGGCGACGATCCGCTGATGCGGGAGGAGCTGTTTGGTCCGATCCTGCCGGTGCTGGAGGTCTCCGACCTGGAGGCCGCCCTGGCCGAGGTGCGCAGCAGGCCGAAACCCCTGGCCCTGTATCTGTTCAGCCCCAACCGCACCGCCCAGGAGCGCACCCTCGCCACCACCAGCTCCGGCGGGGTCTGTTTCAACGACGTGGTGCTGCAAGCCGGTGCCAGCGCCCTGCCCTTCGGTGGCGTGGGGGAGAGCGGGATGGGCAGCTATCACGGCCACACCGGCTTTCTCACCTTCTCCCACCAGCGCTCGGTGCTGCGGCGCCCCTTCTGGCTGGATCTGCCCTTCCGTTACCCCCCCTATGCCGGAAAACTGGGCCTGGTGAAACGGCTGTTGGGCTGACTGGGCTGGGGCGATCAGAACCTTTGATGCGCCGGTGGCGCCTCGGGGGCTGGATGGGACAGGACAAGCCCCTTAACGTTCCGGTAGCTATGTGTAGTGTCCATGCGTCGCTCCCTTGCCGCCCTGGCCCTAGCCGTGGTGTTGCCCCTGCCCGGCCTGGCCCCGTCTGCGGCCCTGGCCGACGTGGTGGTGAAACCCGGTGAAACCCTCTCGGAGATTGCCGATCGCCATGGCGTCAGCCTCACCCGGCTGATGCAGGCCAACGGCATCAGCAACCCCAACGTGGTGGCGGCGGGCCAGAAGCTGGTGCTGCCCGGAGCCCGCAGCAGCGCAGGGGCGCAAGGCGCAGGAGGCTCCACGGGCCGCGTCACCGTGCAGCAGGGTGAAACCCTCTCGGAGATTGCCGATCGCCATGGCGTCAGCCTCACCCGGCTGATGCAGGCCAACGGCATCAGCAACCCCAACGTGGTGGCAGAAGGCCAGAAGCTGGTGCTGCCCGGGGCCCGCAGCAGCGCCAGCGCAGCCGCACCCCGCCCCCTGCCCACGGCCCCGTACACCATCAAAAGCGGGGAAACCCTCTCGGAAATCGCCGATCGCTTCGGCACCAGCACCGAGCGCCTCATCCAGCTGAACCGGATCGCCAACCCCAACATGGTGGCGGCCGGAACGCGCCTGGCCATCCCCGGGCGGCCCTCTTCGGCAGCCACCCCTCGCAGCAACGTCAGCCCAGCTAAGGGCAAGGAGCACGTGGTGCGCAGCGGTGAAAGCCTCTCCACCATCGCCGACAGCTACGGCTTGCCCGTTGAGAAGCTGGTGGCCCTCAACAAGATCGACGACCCCGACCTGGTCATCTCCGGCACCCGGCTGAAACTGCAGGCTCCGCCCCCGGTCAAGGCCAGCGTCAAAACAGCCGTGAAGGCACCCGCCAAAGCCACACCCAAAGCCACGGCAACAGCGACAGCCAAACCCGTCGCCCAAACCAAGCCCAAAGCCACCACACTCACATCCACCCCAGTGACGGCCGCCCCAGTGACGGCCAGCCCAGCCCCGGCCGCCCCAAAGCCAATGGTGACGGCGACCGCACAGCCCACCACACAGCCCGCTGTGCAACCCACTCCCCGTCCCCAGCCCGCGGCCACTCCCAGGGCCACTCCCTCAGCCCAAACGAGCCCCGCCAGTAGCCCGGTCGCCAGCAAGCCCACCTCCAGCCTGGCCACAGCCACCACCGGCGTCGCTGCCACAACTGCCGCAGCCCCAGCCGCCACGCCCAAGCCAGAATCCATCAAGCCCAAGCCAACCCCCACCAGAGCAGCCACCACAGCCCAGTCCAGCGCCGCCAGCAAAGTGGCCGCCAGCAAACCACTGGGGCCCGACTGGCGCAGCTACGGCCCTCTTCAAGTGGATTGGGCCAACTGGCAGCCCATGGGCGGCAGCTACGTCGCGCCCACCCTCAACGGCGACGGCAAACCGGTGTATCTGGCGGTCAACTGCGGAGCCCGCAAACTGAACGCCACAAGCCAGTCGGGCCAGTGGAAGAGCTGGGATGCTCCCCAAACCGACTTTGAGGAGCAGCTGATCAGCGACCTCTGCAAAGCTCGCGCCAGTTAGGCGGTCCGGGCGCTCACGCGACCCAGTGCAAGGGCCAGGGCTGGCGACGGTACCGCCGGCCTGAAGCCCGCAGATAGAGGCGCTGGGCCCCGTCATCGCTCTCGCTGAGCAACTCCTCCTGCACCAGTCGCCGCAGCAGCCAGCCCCAGCGGGCTTCCTGACGGGGCCGTTCCCCACCGGGCGCCCCCGCGGCCAGGTCCTCAGCCAGGCTGCGTAGATCCCGACCGGGCCGGGCCTCCAGGGCCTCCAACGCCTCAGCCACCTCCCCACCCCAATCCCGGCGGTCCGCCTGGCTCTGGCAGTTGTCACAGCGGCCGCAGGCGGCGCCCAGCTCCCCAACCGCGAGCAACAGAGCCTGCTCCCGGCAGCCCTCGCCCTCCGCCACCGCCTCCATCCGCCGCAATTGCTGCTGGGCCAGCTCCAGCCGCGGCTGCTCCTGCTGGCCCTGAGCCGACCCCACCCCGCGAATCGCCCAGCCCAGGCTGGTGCGATCGGCCGGGTCGTAAAGCACCAGGCAGCGGGCTGGCAGACCATCCCGCCCCGCGCGCCCCGACTCCTGCAGGTATCCCTCCGCACTGGCCGGCAGGTCCAGATGCAGCACCAGACCCACGTCAGGACGATCGACCCCCATACCAAAGGCCACGGTGGCCACCAGCACCGGCCGGGGCTGGTGCTGGAAGTGCTCCAGGGCCAGCTGGCGGCTTTCCGGATCCATGCCGGCGTGATAGGCAATCGCCTCCAGTCCGGCCCCTGTCAAACGGGCCGCCCAAAGCTCCACCGTGCGGCGGGTGCGGGCATAGATCAACACCGCTCCCCGCGCCGCCTGCACCGCCTCCAACACCAGAGGCAAGGGCTCCTCGGGCCGGCGCTGCATGCCGTACACGAGGTTGGTGCGACGGGCCGAACGCACCTGGATCAGCGGCCGGCGCAACTGCAGCAGGCGGATGATGTCGGCCCGCACCTGGGGCGCGGCCGTGGCACTGAGCGCCACCAGCGGAACGCCCGGGCATTGGGCCCGCAACTGGCCCAGGCGGCGGTAATCGGGGCGGAAATCATGCCCCCAGGCACTGATGCAATGGGCCTCATCCACCGCCAACGCCACCAGCTGGCCGCTCTCCAGCACGTCGTCGAGCAGCTGGCGGGTAGCCTCCGCCTGCAGCCGCTCCGGGGCGAGGTAGAGCAGGCGCAGCTGGTTGTCCCGCAGGCGCTCCAACAGGCGGCGGCGCTCCGGCAGAGCCAGCCCCCCGTGCAGGCAGGCCGCCGGAATTCCGCGGCGCTGCAGTTGCCCCACCTGGTCCTGCATCAGGGCCACCAGGGGCGAAATCACCAGCACGAGTCCTCCCCGCACCAGGGCCGGCAGCTGATAACAGAGTGACTTGCCCCCACCGGTGGGCAACACGGCCAGACAGTCCTGGCCGGCCAGCAGGGCCTCCACCACCGGGCGCTGTCCCGGCCGGAAGCCCGACCAGCCGAAGTGGCGCTCCAAGGCCCGCTCCAGGGGATCCAGCTCGAGGGGGGCCGACTCGAGGGTGTCGAGCCCAATAGGGTCCAGCTCGGCGATGGGCCCTACCCGTAGTGCGTCACGACCTTAGCGGCCACCAGATGCAGGGTCAGGGCAGGGGCGGAGGCTCCAGCTGGTCGGGCGATTCCTCCACCAGCTGCAGCCGCACCCGTTTGCCGCCCGCCAGCTCCCCCAGGGACACCCGCAGGGTGCTGCCGCTCAGTGACTGCAGGGCCGTGAGCAGGTCCCGCAGGTGGGGCGTACTGCTGCCGCTCTCCACCCAAAGGCGCTCCTGGAGTCCGCCCAGCCGCCGCCAGCTGGTGTGGAGCTTGAGCACGGCACTCTCCAGCGCCTGGGCCTGACCCACCGCATCGGCCAAAAGGCCCAGGGCATCGAGCCGCTGGGCCTCCTGCAGGGCCTTTTCAAAATCCAGTTCCCCCTGCTGGAAGGCCCGCACCGCCAGACCGGCTTCCGCCGCCTTGCTGAGCCAGCGGGCCGTGCTGGTCACATCCTTGACCCGCTCGAGCTCGGGCTCTTCCCGCAGCACCCGGCGCAGGTCCTCCTGCTGCTCCTCCGGCAGCTTGGCCAGCTCCTTCACGAGGGGCGCCACCGCCCGCGGCGGCAACAGGTTCTCGGCCGTGCGCTGGCGAATCTCCTCGGGCAACAGCGGGCTGGTGGCGGCGGTGAATTCATCGCTGAGGCGCCGCACCTGCTTGCGGGTGATCTGCTGCCCCTCATTGGCCGCCTCACTGATCATCTGCTGCACCTCGGGATCGGCCTGGGCCGTCTCCAGAAAGGCCCGCTTGGAGAAGTTGTTCACGCTGGTTTCCGCGAGCATCCCCTCGCCCACCAGGCTGTCGGCCGACTCGGCCAGCTGAATCAGGGTGTAGGCCCGGGTCTTGCTGATCTCCCGCTCGCGCAACCACTGCAGAAAGCCGGTCCCGCGCCCCTCGCCACCACGCTTCTCCCGATCCCGCACTGCCCCCAGGATCCGCCCCCGCCAGATCTCGGTCTGGAGGTCGAAGCGATCGCACACGGCCCAGGCCTCCTCGAGCCGGGCCAGAAACTCCATCGTGCTGATGGTGTCACTGTCGGGATCGGGGAGTTCGAGGCTCAAAACCGGCGGCGCCGGCACCTCCGTGGGGGCCATGGCCATGGGAAGGAGACAGGCTGCGGAAGGGCCGATCGTGCCACGGGCCCGGGCGGCCCTCCGAGCACCACGCGCGACAAGGGCGACGAATCGTGACGCCGGCGGTTGAGCACCCCAAGCCCGCGGCTATCTTCCCTCTGGCAGCCACCCGATCTACAGCGCAGCGATGGCCATCTCCCGCGGCGACAAGGTGCGCATCAAGCGCCCCGAGTCCTACTGGTTCAACGAAGTCGGCACCGTCGCTTCGATCGACACATCCGGCATCCGCTACCCGGTGGTGGTTCGCTTCGAGAAGGTGAACTACAACGGCTTCAGCGGCTCCGAAGGCGGCATCAACACCAACAACTTCGCTGAGAGCGAACTCGACAAGGCCTGAGAACGGATCAGAGCCTGACCTTCAAGCTCGCCGTTCCAACCAAGCTGAAGGATGCTTGGAGACCCTGGCCCCATACGCCCGTGCAACCCTTGGTGGCACGGGCTTTTTGCTGGGCCCGCCCGCCTTGCCTGCATCCATGCCGGAACTGCCTGAAGTCGAAACCGTGCGGCGGGGCCTGGAACGGCAGACCCAGGGTTTTGTGATCGCCCGGGTGGAGGTGCATCGGCACCGGGCGATTGCCAGCCCGGCGACCCCCGCCGCCTTCGCCGCCGCCCTCAGCGATGCGGAAGTAGGCGGTTGGCAGCGGCGGGGCAAATACCTGATGGGCCAACTCCACCGCGATGGCGATGACGCCGGCACCTGGGGAGTGCATCTGCGCATGACCGGCCAGTTCCTGTGGCTCGAGAGCCCGCGCCCGCCCTGTTCCCACACCAGGGTGCAGCTGTTCAATGGCGCTGGCCAGGAGCTGCGCTTCATCGACACCCGCAGCTTTGGCCAGATGTGGTGGGTACCGCCGGGCCAACCGGTGGAAACGGTGATCACCGGCCTGCAAAGGCTGGGGCCGGAACCCTTCAGCGCGGCCTTTAACCCCAGCTACCTGCGCCAACGTCTGAAAGGCTCCAGCAGGCCGATCAAGAACGCCCTGCTCGATCAGTCTCTGGTGGCAGGGGTGGGCAATATCTATGCCGACGAGTCGCTGTTTGCAGCGGGCATCCGGCCCCACACCCCCAGTGGTCGACTGAGCACGCCCCAACTGGAAGAGCTGCACCGGGCCCTGGTGGCGGTGCTCGAAACCAGTATTGGTGCGGGGGGCACCACCTTCAGCGACTTCCGCGACCTCACCGGCAGCAATGGCAACTATGGGGGCGTGGCCTGGGTGTACCGACGTGGCGGCGAACCATGCCGCCAGTGCCACAGCCCCATTCACCGCGACAAGCTGGGGGGACGCAGCAGCCATTGGTGCCCGAACTGCCAGCATTGAGCCAACCGCACCCGAGCGTGGACCCCGCAGCCACCAGCACCGCCGCCCTGGCCCAGCAACTGAGCGAGACCATGGCCGCCATCCATCGCCGCGGCTGGTGCGATGGCACCGGAGGCAACTTCAGCTGTGTGCTGCAGCGCCAGCCCCTGGAGCTGCTAATGGCCCCCAGCGGCGTGGACAAGGGATCGGTCGCGGCAGAGCAACTGATCGTGGTGGATGCCACCGGCACGGTGCTCCGGGGGGAAGGTCGCGCCAGCGCCGAAACCCAGCTGCATCTGGCCCTGGTGGACACCTGCGGGGCGGGCGCTGTGCTGCACACCCACTCCCAGGCAGGCACCTTGCTCTCCCAGCACTATGGCCCGCAGGGATCGCCAGGCCAGCCGAGCACAGGTGTGGGCACGCTGTACCTGCACGACCTGGAAATGCTGAAGGGACTGGAGGGAATCGCCAGCCATGAAAGCAGGGTCGCCATTCCCGTGCTCGCCAACGACCAAGATCTGAAGCGTCTCAGAGCAACGGCCGAACCCCACCTGGCCCAAGCGCCCTACGGACTGCTGATTGCCGGCCATGGGCTCTATGCATGGGGACAGGACCTGGCGAGAGCCCGCAGGCATTTAGAGATTCTCGAGTTCCTGCTGGAACAGCACTGGCGCCAGCTGTTGCTGCAAAGCCTGATGGGGGCAAGGGCGCAGGCCACAAGCGAAGGAGCCGCACGCTCCCGGGTGCGCGTGAGCGGCATCCGCCATGTGCTGCTCGACATTGAAGGCACCACCTGCCCAGTGTCTTTTGTATCTGGGTGCCTGTTCCCCTACGCAGCCAACCATCTCGACGCGTTTCTGCAAGAGCACGCGCGCAGCCCAGGGGTGCAGGAGCTCCTGGCGGAAGTGCAAGCAGCCTGGCAAGAGGATTCCGATCCAGAGGCGCAGGCGCTGCGCGAGGCGGTCGACGGTGCGGTGGCGCCCTACCTGCGCTGGCTGATCGCCCACGACCGCAAGCTGCCCCCCCTCAAGCAGTTGCAGGGTTTGATCTGGGAGCAGGGCTACCAGGAAGGGGATCTGGTGGGACCCCTCTTTCCGGATGTGCCGTCGAGCCTGCAGCGCTGGGCCAAGGCAGGGCTGGGGCTCTCGGTGTATTCATCCGGGTCGGTGGCCGCCCAACAGCTGCTCTATGGCCACAGCAATGCGGGGGACCTGCGTCCCCTGTTCCAGCAGTGGTTTGACACACGAATCGGGCCGAAACAGGCCGCGACCAGCTATGCGGCCATTTCCCAACAGCTTCAGACAACAGCTGCAGAGGTGCTGTTCATCAGCGATGCCATTGCGGAATGCGAAGCCGCAGAAGCGAGCGGAATGCGCGTGCTGTTCAGCATTCGCGATGGGAATCCTTGCCGCGATCCTGGGCGATTTGAGAGGATCAGTTCACTTGAAGATGTGGAGCTCTTGGCATGAACGCCGCACACGCGCCATCCGATCCGAACCGGGATCAACAGCTCCTGGATCTCAATCAGGCGTTACTGGACAGTGTGGTTCGCGGTGAGTGGAGTACCTATGCCGACATGTGCAGCGAAGACCTCACCTGCTTCGAAGCGGAAACCAATGGTGTCCTCAGCGAAGGGCTGCCATTCCATCGGTTCTATTTCGATCTGCCCGCAGACCCCAGTGCAGCGGCCACACCAGTTCAAGTCACCATGGCCCGCCCCCATATCCGCTGGATCGGGTCGGATGCGGCGGTGTTGAGCTACACCCGCCTCACCCAGAAAGTGGTGGGTGGGGAACCCATCACGGCAAGCTGCTGCGAGACGCGCATCTGGCAGCACTGCGACGGCGCCTGGAAGCACGTGCACGCCCATCGTTCATGAAGCCAGGTCCGCTCCCGTTCGCAAACGTCTTCTGACGCTCGAGCGGCAAGCCAACAAAAAAGCCACCCTCTCGGGTGGCTTTCGTGCATCAGCTCCTGCTTCTAAGCAGTGAACGGACTGGTTTGGAATGAATGTTTTACCTGGCATCGAGCTATTTTCTCAGGGGGCTACCCCCCAAATATCGTTGCCGCTGCAGCGTTTCACAACCGAGTTCGAGATGGATCGGAGTGGTTCCACTGC
>JBEEKG010000130.1:0-4441 GCA_041168785.1 Cyanobacteriota bacterium | reverse complement strand
CCCGAGAAGGATTTGGAGTGGGACGACGCCGATGTGGAGGGCCAATTCCGCTTCCTGCAGCGCCTCTGGCGCCTGGTGGACTCTGCCTTGGCGCGCGGTCTGAGTTTGGGGTCCCCTGAGGCCGGGACCCTTGCCGAACCCTTAAGCCCGGAGGACCAAGCCCTGCGCCGTGCGGTGCACACGGCGATCGCCGCCATCAGCGAAGACCTGGAAGGCGACTACCAGTTCAACACGGCCATTTCTGAATTGATGAAACTCAGCAACGCCATGGGTGAACATCTGCCGGAAGCCTCGCCGCCCGTAGCGACTGAAGCCCTGCGCATCCTGCTGGTGCTGCTGGCTCCGTTTGCGCCGCACCTAGCCGAAGAGCTCTGGCTGCGGGCAGCGGCCCATGCTGATGGTCACTCGAGCGTGCATCAGCAGGCCTGGCCGACGGTCGATGCCACGGCCCTGGTGCGTGACACGATCCCACTGGTGATCCAGATCAAGGGCAAGGTGCGGGGCAACCTCGAGGTCCCCGCCGATGCGGACAAGGCCACCTTGGAACAGTTGGTCCTCGACAGCGACATCGCTGCCAAATGGCTGGAGGGGAAGGCTCCGAGCCGGGTGATCGTGGTTCCCGGCAAGTTGGTCAACCTGGTGCCCTGAACGGAGGCGCGGGGCCCCTCAGAACCACTCGGCGACCGCATCCTCCGCGCTATTGACATGGGCATCAGGGGTGGTGCGGGCAAATTCCAGAGTGATGTGGCGACGCTGCTCCCCATCGGCGGCCACAGCTGTGATCGGATAAAGCTGTTGGCCGTCTCGGAAGGGCACCTGGAGGCGGAAGGTGCCGTCCTCGGCCAGGGGCACCACCTCATCACCAATGCGCAGGGTGGCAGCCGGATCGGTGGCGCCATAGACGATCAGCTCCGCATCGGCCACCAGCCAGAAGGAACGCTGGCGGGAGGCCACGCCTCCGGCTCCGGATTCATGACGGCCGCTCGCCCAGAGGCCCGCGCCTGAAGCATTCAGACCATGGGAATCCTCGCCTGAGGCGTCCACTTCATGAAAGGCCTCCGAACCCCGACCAACGGCACGGAACGTGGACGTGGCGGTCTGGTAGACCCGCTCATGGATGCCGGGAGCAGCTTGGGGGACGGCCGTCACCGCCACGGCGGCGGCAGCAGGTGCCTCCAGGGAGAAGGGAACGAACTGATCCAGAATCTGTTCGCTGGGGTGCAGGGCCGGAACCCGGGCCACGGCTGAGAAGGCCAGGGACCTCCAGCCGCCAACACCAAGGCGATACCCCAGTTCGACGCGATAGTCGCGATCGCTGAGGGGCACGGGGAGATACCACTCGGTGGAGTGGCTATTGACCACCACTTCCTGCATGGTGTGTTGATGGGTGGCTCCGCCATCTAGACCCGTCACGTCGGCCACCCGCAGCACCAATTGGCTGGCCCCATCAGCCATCGCCTGGCGCCGATCGCCATCGGAGAGCTCCCAGAACACATAGGCCCACTGGGGATCCCGGGGCAGAAACACCACCGAGGTCTGGGCCGAGGGTCGGGGAGCCGGGAGCATCTCGGCTTCCAGCGCCCGCAGGTCGGTGGAACCATCTGCAGACTCGGGGGCCGCATCGGATTGGCGCTCAATAGCGCGGACCAATTGGTCCTTCAGCATGCGGCTGTAGCGACCGATCCCGAGGTTGCTGGCGAGTTCCCGCAGCTGGCGCAGAGTCAGGTCGTTGGTATGGCCGTCGTCCGAGAGCGGAAACCCTGACGTGGTCATGGCGGAAGCGTTCCGATTAAAACTCGGGGAATCCTGTCGTTCCTGATCCAGGATTTCGGGTTCTGTCAGGGGATCACGATGTCCTGCGGGGATCAAGCCGCCCGGCGGCACCCAAACCGAACGGCCTGAACCCAGTGAGGGCAGGACTTAAAAGGGGAGGCTGGGCGGCACAGCGGTGTCAGCGGGAGCAAATCACGCTCCGCAGACGGGGAGTCGCTTCCTGCAGATCTGTGTCAGTGGCTGGGCCGCCCCTCGCCAGAGCAGGAATTCATCCTTAAACCGGATGGGTTGGAAGGCTGAAGCATGCGTTGGCTGGGACTGGTGCTGTGCCTGCTCTGGCTGGGCTGGCGGTTGCAGTCCCTCTGGCAGGGGATCCAACGCTGGCGGCGTCGAGATGCCCTCAGCCACGCCTTCCAGCTGGAACTGCAACGCCGCCGGCTGGTGAGCGTTGGGCCCTGAGCCGCCGGGGTTCGCGCAGGCAGCGGTGCAGATCCACACCAACGGGAAGATGTCCCAACAGCTGGGCCGCAAACGGATCAAAGAGTTGCTGGAGATCGAGCACCTCAACCAGCCTGTCGTCTACCCCGTTGTCGATCTTCAGGACCATCGACCCAGAACGCAAAAACTCTGGGATCCGTCTTCCTCGCAATGGAAATGGCGTTCAGTGAGAAAGGGACGTTGGCCTGATGCCAACGAACGGAGACAGGATCGAACGGCAAGGGCGATCAAGCCTTCTGGCTCAACCTCCAGAGCTCGTTGACATGCTCGCCTGTTTCAACCGCCCGCAGACGTTTCACGAGCTCAAACACCTCGGTGGCAGCCAGTTCACCGTTGTCCTGCCATTCCAGACTGCGGGGCTCGAAGGACTCCGCATGAATCGCTGCGCTGGGGGGAATGTCCTCCGAACCTGACATGAATGAGCGTCGATTAACCAAACCTTATTGAGAACACGACATCGGCCGAGACAGGTGAACCAACTTTTAACTGGAAGATTGTGTGAAGGCATTCGGGACTTGTGTGCGGAGCCCGGCCTACATTCCACCAGCCCTGCCTGCTGCTGATGTCGCTGGAGCACCGCACCACTCCCTACCCCCACTGGGAATTCAGCACCCCTGAGGGAGATCAGTTGCGGGTCGTTCCCGAGCGCGGCGGACTCGTGACCGGCTGGCGTTGTGGTGGGAGGGAACTCCTCTACCTGGATCTCGAGCGTTTCCTGGATCCGGCCCAGTCAGTCCGGGGAGGGGTCCCGGTGCTGTTCCCAATCTGCGGGGGCCTGCCCAACAACATCCTGCCGCTCCCCCAAGGAAACTTCACCCTGGGTCAACATGGCTTTGCCCGCCAGATGGCCTGGCAGCTGAGTGCCCTCGACGACGGACAGGGCATCGCTCTCGAGCTGAGCGATGACCCAACCAGTCGGGTCGCCTACCCCTTCGCCTTCCTGCTGCGCATGGAACTGCGACTGGAAGCAGTAGCCCTGGCGATCCGCACCACCGTGCAGAACCGCAGCGCCGATCCCATGCCCTTCAGCTTCGGCCTGCACCCCTACTTCAACCTCAGCAACCTCAACACCGCCCGGTTCGAAGGCCTGCCGGATCGGTGCCTGAATCACCTCTCGATGGCCGAGAGCTCCACGGCCTCCCAGATGGCCAGGCTCAACGACGGCGTCGACCTGCTGGTCCGACCCGAGGGCCATGTGCGGCTGGTGGACCCGGAGGCCGGGATCAGCCTGGAGCTTGAGTTGAGCGCGCCGATGGACCTGGCGGTGATCTGGACCGAACCACCCCGGCGAATGGTGTGCTTGGAACCCTGGAGCGGTCCGCGCCAGGCCCTGATCAGCGGTGACCACAAGCTGGAGCTGGCCCCGGGCGCAAGCTGCCTCTTGCAGACGCGCTATCGCGTCAGGGCACTGGAAGCGGCGCAGCCCTAGCCCCCTGCGGCAAGCCCTTCGAACTTGGCCGCCAAAACCGCATCGGCGCGGGTGAGTCCATCCACTTTGTGGGTATAGATCACGGCCTCGGCATGGCCCCAGCCCAGGCTGAACTCAGCATGGTGGCCCTCGGCCTCACAGATGGCGCCAGCCCCGTTGACCCAGGTCAGGGCCTGATGAAAGTCAGGGAACGTCCATGCCTTACGCAGGTGGTGGCCACCCACCACCTCCCAACCCGGCAACTCCGGCAACAAAAACGCCAGCTCGGCATCGCTGAGGGTGGGTGCCCCATCCCGGCAGGGGATGCAGGTTTCCTTGGAGAGGCTCATGGTTCCCTGGCGCAGATCGTGATCAAATCATGGCGGCACCGAGACGCGGCAACACGGCTTTCTTAGGCTGGCCATCATCGGGAAGCCTGTGTGCCTTACCCCGACTACCCGATCCTGCCCAACGAAGTTCAACGCCAGCGGGACCTGGAGCGCCAGGGCGTGCTCGATCAACCGGAGGATGAGCACTTCACCCGGCTAGTCCAGCTGGCCTCCACCGTGCTGGAGACCCCAATTGCCCTGATTTCCCTGGTGGATCGGGATCGTCAGTGGTTCCTCGCCCGCCATGGCCTGGAGGCCAAGGAAACGCCACGGGAGATGGCCTTCTGCGCCCATGCCATTGCCCATGACGAAACCCTGGTGGTGCCCGATGCGCGGCAGGACCCCCGCTTCTGCACCAATCCCCTGGTGACCA
>JBEEKG010000129.1:0-7242 GCA_041168785.1 Cyanobacteriota bacterium | reverse complement strand
AGGGAGTCGTCAAGCTCGCTGTCAACCCGCTGGAACTTCAGCTCTTCATGGCGGTATTCCAGCCAGGGGATGAACTGGGTATCAATGAAGGTGTCGGCCAGCAGCACCTCGGCCCCCTGGCTCTTCCACAGGGCCAGGGCCCCGGCCTGACCGGCCTCATCGGTGCAGTAGAGGATTCGTTTGTCGTGATCCGCCGCCAGGCGTGTCCGGTAGCCCGACAGCGTGGTGTAAGCCTTGCCGCCCTCGCCGGGAATGGGGTCGAGGGTCTGCGCTTCGGATGATTGCTCGTCAGCGGAGGCGGGCTGGTCCTGCGGTTGTGCAGTCGTCCCGAACAACACCAGATCGGCCACCTGGTCGGCGAACTTGTCGTCCTCCATCGCGCCGATCTTGATGAAGGGAGCCAGGGATTCCCAGCTCTCGGCGTAGCGCTTGGGATCGTCTTTGTGCAGTTCCTTGAGCCGGTCACCCACCTTTTTGGCTACAAAGCCGCCGATCGAGCGCACGCGCCGGTCGGTCTGTAGGGCTGAACGGCTGACGTTCAGGGGGATGTCCGGCGAATCGATCACCCCACGCAGGGGCAGCAGGTAGCGCGGCACCACCTCCTTGATGGAGTCGCTGACGAACACGTTGTTGCAGTAGAGCTTGATCTCGCCCTTTTCCCAGTCGGCCCGGCCGCTGGATTTGGGGAAGAACAGGATGCCCTGCAGGTTGTAGGGGTAGTCGGTGTTGAGGTGCACCCACAACAGCGGGTCGCCCTGGAAGGGGTAGAGGTAGCGATAGAGCTCGATGTAGTCGTTGTCACTCAGTTCGCGGGGGCTCTTGCGCCAGGGAGATTCGCGCTTGTTGACCGTTTCGCCCTCCAGCTGTACCTCCACCGGCAGGAAGTCGCAGTAGGTGGTGATCAGCGTGCGGATACGGGATGGCTCGATGTACTCGAGCTCCTCCTCCATCAGATGCAGGATCACATCGGTGCCCGGTTCGCTGCGCTCGGCACCCTCCAGGCTGAAATTAGGGGAGCCATCGCAGCTCCAGCGCACCGCCTCGCTGCCTGCACGGGCGGACAGGGTCACCAGCTCCACCTGCTTGGCCACCATGAAGCTGGAGTAGAAGCCCAGGCCGAAGTGGCCGATGATCGCGTCGCTCTCCTGCTTGTACTTCTCGAGGAAGTCTTCCGCGCTGGAGAAGGCCACCTGGTTGATGTAGCGCTTTACCTCATCGGCGTCCATGCCGATGCCGTTGTCGGAGATGGTGAGGGTGTTGGCCTCGCGGTTGATGCGAATGGAAATTTTGCCCTCGGGACCTTCGCTGCAGTCGCCGCCCATGGCGGCCATGCGCCGCTTGCTGATGGCGTCGACACCATTGCTCACCAGCTCCCGTAGGAACACCTCGTGGCCGCTGTAGACGGCCTTTTTGATGATCGGGAAGATGTTTTCGGTGTGGATCTGAATCTGGCCCTGTTCCGCCTGCAGCACCACAGCTTTTGAAATCTCGCTGCTCCCAGATTCACCCGGGGTGGGCCTGGCCGCCAAGGGGGCGCCATGGGCAGGAAACCGACCTGTCAGAGCCAGGCCAGTTGCCCAGCGCCTTGGCGAGCTCCATAGGATCGGACCATTCCCTTCCCTGCCCCCGCGAATGGCCAGCCAGTGGCAGAACTTTCTGGCCAACCTGGGCGCCTGGGAGGGCTCCTTCACGGGCATCAGCCCCACGGGAGCGGTGCTGCAGGACACCCCCTCCCTCCTGACGCTCGAAGCCGGAGAGCAGAGCGCGGATGGGGCGATCACGATGGTGCGCTTCCGCCTGCAGCGTTTTGAGGGGGGCGACCGCGGCGTAGCCCCCAGCAGCGACCGGAGCCAGGAGTACCGCAGCTTGGGCCGGCAGGTGGTGTTTTTTGACACGGGCACCTTTTGCAAGGGATCGCTGCAGCTCGCCCCCGGCACCGTGTTTGGCGGGGAATTTGGTTTTGTGCACGGCGATCGCCGCCACCGGCTGGTGCTGCTCTACGGCGAAGCCGGCAGCGCCGATCAGCTGGTGCTGATCCGGGAATTCCGTGTCGGCTCCACTGCCCAGGAGTTTGCGAGCCTTACGGCCGACCAGTTGCAGGGCCCCTGGCAGGGCGCGGCTGCCACCATTTCAGCCGACTGGCCTGAAGCTGATCGCGCTGAGGTGCAGGTGAGCTTCTCGGCCGCAGAGCTGGCCGATGTGCAGTGGCTCGCCGATGGGGGGTACTGCCGGTGGCCCCAGCAGGTGAGCCATCGGCAGGCCTTCACGGTGGAGGCTGGCTGGCTGACGGCGCCGGATCGGCTCGAGCGCCTCATCCGCCGCTACGACGCCAGTGGTGCCTGGCTCTCGGCGACCCACGAGGTGTTGCGCCGTTAGGGGAGGCCTTTCAGTCCGTCTGCTGCAGCTCGGGTTTCTCTTCGGGAAGGATGGCACCTGACACCGGGCACACCTGCATGCAGATGCCGCAATCGATGCAGGTGTCGAAGTCGATCCAATAAAAAGCCGTCCCCTTGGTGTTGGCGCCCTGGCCTGGATGGATGCAGGCCACGGGGCAGGCATCCACGCAATCGGCGACGCCCTCGCAGACGTTGGTCACGATCGTGTGGGCCATGGGTCGGGCAAATGCTGGCCGGATCCTAGGGAGCGATCCAGAGGGTGCGCCTGCAGCCCCGCTCCCGGCCGATGGCCTCAGCGTCGGCTTGGTTCGCCGTAGCCTCGCTAAGCAGCTCGGCGGCGTTGCCGGCCTGGTGCAGGGTCTCCAGATGGTCGAGGGCCGTGGCCAGCTGGTCGGGGCGCCCGTAGGCCACCAGCACGGGTGCGGCGCTGTCCAGCGTGGGTGCTACGAGCTCGCGCACGGCCTCGATGTCGAAGCCGAAGCCCACCCCTGCGGCCTCCCTGGACTTCGAACAGAAGCGCCCCACCAGTGCGTCGTAGCGCCCGCCGCTGGCGATCTCCACCGGGGCCTCCGCTCCCTGGCAGACCAACTTCAACACCAGGCCGTCATAGAGGGCGAAGTGGGGCTGGAAGCTGGGATCGAGTTGGAGCTGTACGCCGAGCCGTTCAGCAGCTGGGGCCACCGCCGCCAGGGTGTCTGCCAGGGCGCTGAGCAGGGGGATGGGTCCGAGCCACTGCTCCAACTGGTAGAGCACCCGCACCGGTTCGCCCCGCAGGCGCATCAAGGCAGCCAGCCGCAGGCGGTCAGCGTCCGGCAGGTGTAGCTGGGCCAGGGCCAGCGGGTCGAAGCTCGTGAGGGCGTTGCGGGCGGCACCGCGCTGCTGGGCCGGTATCTCGGCCAGCAGGGCACTCAGCAGGCCGTGGTGTCCCACCAGCAGGCGCGGCTGGTGTCGGCCCTCCAGCCCCAGCTTTCCGGCGGCGGCCAGCAGCAGACGCATCAGCTCCACATCGGCGGCGGCGGATTCCACGCCGAGCAGTTCGACCCCGCTCTGGAGCTGCTCCAGGATGCGCTGGCCACCGCCATCCCCCATGGTGCTGCGGAAGGTGCTGCCCATGGCCCACAGCCTCAGCGGCCGGGGGCGCTCCGCCATGCGGGTGCTGGCGGC
This sequence comes from Cyanobacteriota bacterium, assembly GCA_041168785.1. Lineage (GTDB taxonomy): Bacteria > Cyanobacteriota > Cyanobacteriia > PCC-6307 > Cyanobiaceae > Cyanobium_A. The sequence goes on along the minus strand of JBEEKG010000129.1, from coordinate 3,682 downwards.
CCGGGCAATGGAGGCGGTGAGCTCCGGGCGCAGCCCCAGGGGTTCATCGGCCGCGAGCCGCACCAGTTCTCGTCCGTCGATCCCCCCGCCGGCTTCCAGGGTGTCGAGCCGCTCAAAGCTCGGCGGTGCCACCTCCTGGTAGCCCCACAGCCGATAGACCGAGGCCAGTTGCTCGGCGATGCGCCGGTTGCCTTCCACCTCGCGGGGGTTGCGGTCCCGGGCGCCGGCGGCGGGTTGGAGGGCCATTGCGGCGAGGGGCTGGAGAGATGGAGTGGCCTGATCCTATGGATCGAGCCTGGGCGCATCCAGCTCGGGAGCGCCGTAGCTGGCGCCAGCCAGGGGCTGACAATGGGATAACCCCTCGATCAGTGGCTGCTGCAGGCCGCTGCCACAGGCGAGGATCCGGCCCGTGTCGATGACAAACGCGCTGCCGTCGTAGGCGCTCACCACGCCGCCGGCCTCCTCCACCAGCACCACGCCCGCGGCCAGATCCCAGGGGGATAGCCCCCGTTCCCACAGGCCGTCCAGCTTGCCGGCGGCCACAAAGGCCAAATCGAGGGCTACCGACCCCCCACGCCGCACCCCCTGGGTGCGGTGGGAAAACCAGGCGAATTCGGCGTAGTTGTTGTCGAGCCTGGTATGGCGGTCGTAGGCAAATCCCGTGACCAGCAAGGCCCGATCCAGGCTGGGACAGTCGCTCACCCGGAGGCGGGTGCCATTGCACCAGGCTCCCAGCCCGGGAGCGGCCCAGTAGAGCTGCTCGAGTCCAGGGGCAGCAAGCGCGCCCAGCAGGGGTTGGCCGCGCCAGCACAGCCCCACCGAAGTGCCAAAGAACGGATAGCTGTGGGCGTAGTTGGTGGTGCCGTCCAGGGGATCGACGCACCATTCAAGATCGCCAGGTTTGGCCTGGCGGCCGCTCTCCTCGGCCAGTACCCCGATGGCTGGAGTTTCAGCCGCCAGCACGGCCAGCACCGCCGCTTCCGCGGCGTGATCTGCTTCGGTCACCAGATCGCCCGAGCGCCCCTTTTCCCGCACCTTCTCGAGCTTGCCGAAGTGCTGGCGTAGCTGGGCTCCACCGGCTTCGGCGGCGCGCCGTGCCACATCGAGCAGCTGCTCCAGTTCGGCCGAGCTGAGCCCGGAACGCTGAAAGGCATCACTGGATTGGCCCATGCCCATGCCGGACGCAACCATCACTCCTCGTCCAGTGGCAGCCCGGGTCGCACCCGGCCCCGTCCGAAATGGCGTCCGAATTGCAGCTCGTAGACCTCATCCTCGTCCTGGGTTTCCACCTCCAGCGGTCCGGTGGCACGGGCCACACACAGCAGGCCATAGCCCTTGGCCCGCAGCTCCCGGGACAGACCGAGGGATTCTCGGTGATCGATCTCGCCGGCCAGCACCCGCACCGCGCAGGCGGTGCAACAGCCGTTACGACAACTGAAGGGCAGGGGATCACCCTGCTGTTCAAAGCTGCGCAGGATGTATTCCCCCTCCGGCACGTCGTGCTGAATCACCTGGCCGGTCTGGCGCCAGTGGATGGTCACCGGGTGGGTCACTGGGGCGGGGCTACTCATGCTGCTACATTGCCATTCGGTTGCCCCATTTTGCCCCTGGAGAGGTGGCCGAGTGGTCGAAGGCGCAGCACTGGAAATGCTGTATAGGGGCAACTCTATCGAGGGTTCGAATCCCTCCCTCTCCGTTTCAAAAGCCGGCTTTTCAGCCGGCTTTTTTTATGCCCTTGATTACAGGCCAGGCTGATTCGCGAAAGCTTCGAATCTCAGCCGAAACGGCCGCTCACGTAATCCTGCGTGGCCTGTTGACCAGGGGCATTGAAAATACGTTCGGTGTCATTGAATTCCACCAGATACCCCACTTTGCCGGTGCCACCTTCCACGGCTTCGGCGTTGAAAAACGCCGTTTGATCTGCCACACGAACAGCCTGCTGCATGTTGTGAGTCACGATGATGATCGTGTAGCTCCGCTTGAGCTCGTGCATCGTTTCTTCGATCTTCAGGGTTGAGATTGGATCGAGGGCAGAACAGGGCTCGTCCATCAAAATCACCTCCGGCTCTGTGGCGATGGCCCTGGCGATGCACAGGCGCTGTTGCTGGCCACCCGAGAGGGCAAAGCCACTCTCACGCAACTTGTCTTTGCACTCGTCCCAGACGGCAGCCTTGCGAAGCGAGCGCTCCACCAGTTCGTCCATATCTCCCTTGAAGCCGTTGATCCGAGCCCCAAAGGCAATGTTTTCGTAGATGGTTTTAGGGAAGGGATTGGGTTTCTGAAACACCATGCCAATGCGGCGACGCACCTCGACCGGATCCACGCGGGGGTCGTAAAGGTCGTGCCCGTCAAAGACCACTCGCCCCTTCAGCTTGCAACCCGGGATCAGGTCGTTCATGCGGTTTAGTGCGCGCAGAACCGTTGACTTACCGCAGCCCGAGGGTCCGATGAAGGCCGTCACACGCCCGCGAGGAATGTCCATAAAGACATTTTTGACAGCTTCAAACTTGCCGTAGGAAATGGTGACGTTCTGCAGGGACATGCAGGCGTCAACAGTGGCTGTGTTGGCGGGAAACGTTTGGGTAGAGCTGCTGGTCATCGGTCTAGAGAGGGTGGGGAGGTGTGGCGTGAGATGGTGTTCAGACTTTGGCCATCCTGCTGATCCAGCGCGCCAGTAGATTTGCGCCAAGGATCATCATCACCAACACAAATGAGGCGGCCCAGGCCAGGGCGTTTTGCGCCTCATAGGGCATGATCGCGAAGTTGAAGATCAGCACCGACATGGTGGCAATCGGGCTGAAAATCCCATCCGGCCAGAACGGGGAGAAGAGAGCTGTGAAAATGAGTGGGGCGGTTTCCCCTGCTGCCCTTGCAATCGCCAGGACAATGCCTGTGGCGATCGGTGTGAACGCAGAGGGAAGGGTGATGCGCGTTACGGTGACAAACTTCGAGGCCCCGACCCCATATGCTCCCCAGCGCAGTTCCTGGGGAACCAGCTTGAGACCCTCATCGGTCGTCTTGATAACCGTGGGTAGCATCAGAACAGCCAAGGCGATACCACCGGCCATGGCGCTGTAGCTCTGGTCAAAGAAGATGCGCGTTGTGACCACAATGCCATAGACAAATACGCCCGCGATGATTGAAGGAACTCCGGCAAGCACGTCATTGCCGAAGCTCACAAACTGCGCAAACCAACCGCGACTGGAATACTCACTCAGATAAACGCCACCACTGACACCCACGGGGATCGCGATGAGTGAGGCGATGAGGGTCACAAGAATGGTCCCGAGAATGGCATTGCTAATGCCGCCACCGTCAAGGCCAGGCGGAGGCGGCAATTCGGTCAGCAAGGTCAGGCTCAGTAGCCGTCCCCCCTGGAGCAGGACGTGAACGATGACCAAGAACAGAGGCAGAACCGCAATGGTCGCAAAAACACCGGCGATGGCGGTGAACAAAAAGTTGATGCGATTGCGCCGCAGGCCTGGGTCAAAATGCAGCGGCCTTCTGTCGAAGAGGGCGCTCGTGGCGTAGGTGATCGGTGTCGGAGTCGCCATGGGAAAAGTCAATAACGCAGGCTGAGGCGGCGCACAATCCACTGTGCGGCCACGTTCACAGAAAAGGTCAGCACCATCAGGATCAGGGCTGCATACATGAGTGCAGACACCTGGATGCCATCGGCTTC
>JBEEKG010000128.1:0-6294 GCA_041168785.1 Cyanobacteriota bacterium | reverse complement strand
GGCTCTGAGTGGCGCCGCCACATCCTGTGGGAGGCGAGGCTGGAGCAGGGCTACCTTGTGGCCGCTGCCGATGGGCTCACGGTGCGGGTGCGGCGCGCCAGCGGCGCGGCGCCTGGGGCCTGGCTCACCCTCAAGGCGCGTGCTCCCCAGGGGGCCGGGAGTGCTGGTGAGCGGCTGCAGGGATTGGGGCCTGACGGCCTGGTGCGGCAGGAATTCGAATACCCCATTCCGCCGGGCGATGCCGGCGCCCTGCTGGCCCTGGCGCCCCAGCAGCTCAGCAAGTGGCGCTATGGCCTCGACCTGCCCGGGGGCGACTGGGTGCTGGATGTGTTTGAAGGGGAAAATGCTCCGCTCGTGGTGGCCGAGGTGGAGTTTGAGCTGGCCTCCCTCCCATCGGGGGTGGTGCCTGGCGAGGGGCTGACGTTGGAGCTGCCGCCCTGGTGCGTCCAGGAGCTCACCGGACGCCATGAGCTCAGCAACGCGGCCCTGGCCCGCTGTCCCCTGGCCCGCTGGCCGGAGGCCCAGCGTCGGGCCCTGCTGGAGGCAGCAGGATAAAAACGACAACCGTCTGACGACGCCCGGCGTGACGAGGACCGAGGACAACCAGGGCACGCTGCGCTCCGCTAGCCGGCAGGCCGTTTGTTGTCGTTGGCTTCGAGGGAGCAGCAATTGAAGCCATCGCGGCAGATCTTGCCGTGATCCATGGCCCAATTGAGCAGGGCCACCCGATTTTTGGCGCCGGTCTTGGTGAAGATGTTGCTCACGTGGTTGTCCACGGTGCGCTTGCTGATCGTGAGCGTTGCGGCGATCTCCTGGTTGGTGAGCCCCTGGGCCACCAGTTCAATGATCTCGATTTCCCGCTCCGAGAGGTCATGGCGCACCTGACCCAGGGAGCCGGCCTGTGAAGCTCCCGTGGAGCGATCGGAATCCATGGGCCCAGGCCGCAGGCTTCCTCCCACTGTAGGCAGGGCGCTGTCCCATGATGGCCCCGAGAGGAATGGACCAGCTTGCTGCTGCAACGGGCTCTGGCCAAAGGAGAGGCAGCCCTCACCGCCGAGGTGATGCCGCCCCGGGGAGGCGACCCATCCCGCTCCCTGGAGGCTGCTGGGGCTCTGCGGGGCTGGGTCCATGCGGTGAATGTGACCGACGGCAGCCGGGCGGTGATGCGGATGAGCAGCTTGGCCCTGTGCCGGCTGCTCCTGGATGTCGGCATCGAGCCGGTGCTGCAACTGGCCTGCCGGGATCGCAACCGCATTGCCTTGCAGGCTGAGTTGCTGGGGGCCCATGCCCTGGGCCTGCGCAACCTGCTCTGCCTCACTGGCGACCCGGTGCGGGCCGGGGACCAGCCCGGGGCCCGGCCGGTGAATGAGCTGGAGGCCGTGCGGTTGCTCCAGCTCGTGCAGCAGTTCAATGCCGGCCAGGATCCGGTGCAGGGCCTGCTGCCCGATGGGCCGACGGCCCTGTTCGCGGGGGCGGCGGCCGATCCCCAGTCGTCCAGTTGGAGTGGCCTCAAGAGCCGTCTGGTCCGCAAGAAAGAGGCCGGCGCCCGCTTCGTGCAGACCCAGATGGTCAGCGATGCCGAGGCCTTGAAGCGTTTTGTGGGTGAGCTGGCCGGCCCCCTCGACCTGCCGGTGCTGGCGGGGGTGTTTCTGCTCAAGTCGGCCCGCAATGCGGTCTTCATCAACCGGGTGGTGCCGGGGGCCAACATTCCCCAGGGCGTGATCGACCGTTTGGCGGCGGCAGCCGATCCGGCGGCCGAGGGGGAGGCGATTGCGGCCGAACAGGTGGTGTCCTACTTGGAGATTGCCCAGGGGGTGCACCTGATGGCGATCAAGGCCGAGGAACGAATTCCGGCCATCTTGCAGCGGGCCGGCCTGGCCCCCATCGAGCCAGCGGACTAACTGGCGTTGCTGAGGGCTAGGTCGGTGCCGAGCAGTTCGGCCATCGCTTTCTGCTGGGGCGACGGGGCGACCACGTCCTGGCGGCGCACATCGGTGATCAGCCAGTCGAGGGCCGCTTCCTGCAGGTCGAAGTGGTCTCCGTTGCGGTCGACGCAGTAGCGGCCAAACACCAGCTTTTCGACCAGCCGGACCCCGGCGCCGATGCGGGAGTAGTCAAAGATGATCGAGTTGTCGATCGTGGCGCCTTCGCAGATGTGGCAGTTGGGTCCGATCATGGCCGGCCCAATGATCGTGGCGCCGTTCTCAATCCTGGTCATGCCGCCCACATAAATCGGGCCGGTCACGTTGATCTGCTCCCAGTCGGCCGCCACATTCAGGCCGGTGAAGATCCCAGGGCGCACCTCCTTTCCAGGGATCTGCACTTGACGCACCTGGCCCTGCAGCACGCTGCGGATGGCCTGCCAGTAGTCCGGCACCTTGCCGATGTCCACCCACTCGAATTCCATGGGCAGGGCGTAGAAGGCGGCCCCGGCATTCACCAGCTTCGGGAACAGGTCGGAGCCGATGTCGAAGGGTTGGTCACTCGGCACGAAGTCGAGCACTTCGGGCTCGAAGATGTAGATGCCGGTGTTGATCATGTCGCTGGCCGCCTCGTCGACCGCCGGCTTCTCCTGGAAGGAACGCACCCGGCCATCGTCGTCGGTGACCACCACCCCGTAGCTGCTCACCTGCTCCTTGGGCACCCGTTTGGTGATCAGGCTGGCCATGGCGCCCTTCTCGCGATGGCGGCGTACCGCTTCGCTCAGGTCGAGGTCAATCAGGGCATCTCCGCACAGCACCACGAAGGTGTCGTCGAAGAAGCTCTGGAAGTTCTGGATCTTTTTGAGGCCGCCCGCCGAGCCCAGGGCATCCCCGATCAGCTCACCATCTTCAATGCGGCCCTCGAAGCTGTAAGCGATCTCCACGCCGAAACGCTGGCCGTCGCGGAAGTAGTTCTCGATCTCCTCGGCCAGGTGGGAGACATTCACCATGATTTCGGTGAAGCCGTGTTCCCGCAGCAGCTCCAGCAGAAACTCCATTACGGGTTTTTGCAGGATGGGGATCATCGGCTTGGGAATGGTGTGCGTGATGGGCCGCACCCGGGTTCCTTTGCCGGCCGCCAGGATCATCGCCTTCATCGGCGTTTGCTCACATCGGTCGAAGTGACAAGCCTAGTCGCAGCGATCAGGCGGCCATTGTCTGGGGCGCTGCCCCGCGGGCTGGCACGAGGGGCAGCTGGCGGGTTTCACCGGAATGGAGCAGGCGCCGCAGCTGCAGGGGCCCGAACAGTCCGCCCTGTTGGTCGAGTTCCACCTTGCCCTGGTGGCAGAGGAACAGCAGCGCCCAGAACACCCCCACCCGGTCTCGGTCCAGTTCGGCGTCGGCACCGCGGGCATCCACGTCGGTGCCCCAGGCCTGCACCAGCTCGTTGAAGCCAGCCCAGTCATGGGCAGGATCCCAGCTGAGCAGGAACTGGCTGAGGGCGGCGGTGGTTTCCGGCAGTTTTTCGCGGTGGGCCAGCGCGGCCACCTGTTCGATCGCGGCCCGTTCGCTGTAGCGCTTGGGGCGGTGGCGCGGACGGGTGCGGCCCTCGTCCGCCTCCAGCCGTTCGGCGATGTCTTCCAGCTGACGGATCAGCTCGCCCAGGGTGACGGGCCGCTGCAGGGGCGGCGGGGCGACGGGACGGCGCCAGAGGTGCCGTTCCGGGCGTTGGGGAAGTTCCAGGGCTGGGTTCACCAGCCATCCCTGACCATCGGCGTCGAAGTCAAAGCCGAAGTCCTGGTCGTCGAGGGGTTCCGGCGGGAAGGTGGCTGCCTCCAGCACCTCTGCCTTGAGGCTCACCAGCACCGAGGCGGCCAGGAAGGCCTCACTGGTCTCGGCCAGGTCTTGCTCGTAGCTGCCGCCGCGTGCTGGCCCCGTGGTGGCCACGAGGCGGGGCACCTCAATGCGCTGGCGCAGCTGGTCGAGGAAGCCATCGATCACGGCGATCACGTCCACGTCCCACGGGTCGAGATCGCCACGCTCGGCTGCGTCCTGCAGCAAGCGGATGGCCAGCCTGGCGCCCCCTTCAGCCAATCCCGTTGCGCGCTCCAGGTGGATTCCTCTGGCACGCTACCGGTATTGGCCCGTCCGCACCAGCCGGCCCTGTGGGGCGCTACGGGTGGGGTGGATGGGTGATCAGCTCACCGAAACGGTCATCGCCTCGTCCGCTGAGGTCTGGCCGGCGGCCGGCAGCAGGCCCAGCTGGGCATCCACCGTGGCCCGGTAGCGCTGCAGGTCGTTTTCCAGCTCTTGGATCCGCACCTGCTGGGCGGCCACCTCGCTCTGGCTCTGCAGGGCTTCCACCTTGCGCACGACCCCGGTCCACACCGCAAACACCCAGGCGGCGGTGGCACCGATGCCGCCCACCAGCAGCAGCAGGGCGGCCAGGGGCAGGGTGCCGCTCAGGCCAGGCAGGAAATGGACGGTTGTGGGGGCTGTGTTCTCCAGGGTGAACATCACCGTGGCCAGGCCGAAGCTGAAGATCAGCAGAAAGTTCAGCTGTTTCATCGCGGGGTCTTCCGGGATCGGGGAGGGGCGGGTGCCGCGGGGCTCCAGAGCGAATCAGGAGCGTACGGAGGGCAGCCCGAGGGCGACCATCCCGACCTGGATCTGCACAGTTTTGTTACCGCCCCGGATCAGACGGGCAAGGCGGGCGCTGAGAGCAGGGGCTGGCGGATCAGGTCGCCCGGCGGCGGTTGGATCACCCTGGCCAAGGCGGTGGTCTCCCGCTGCACCAGGGCTTCGATCGAGGCCCGGTAGGTGTCGGTCATGATCCGGGGATAGAGGCCAATGCCCACGATCGGTACGAGCAGGCAGCTCACCACGTAGATCTCCCGGGGCTCGGCATCCACCAGGTGGGTGTGGGAGGCCAGTTCGGCATTCTCCTTGCCAAAGAAGATCTCCCGCAGCATGGAGAGCAGGTAGATCGGCGTGAGGATCACGCCCACCGCTGCCAGAGCGGCCATCACGATGCGGAAGCTGAGCGAATAGGCCTCGCTGGTGACGAAGCCCGTGAACACCATCAGCTCGCTCACGAAGCCGCTCATGCCGGGCAGGGCCAGGGAGGCGAGGCAGCAGATGGTCCAGAGCGCGAACATCTTGCGCATCTTTTGGCCCACCCCGCCCATCTCATCGAGCTGCAGGGTGTGGGTGCGGTCGTAGGTCGCCCCCACCAGGAAGAACAGGCTGGCGCCGATCAGACCGTGGCTGACCATTTGGAGCATGGCGCCGCTCGTGCCCAGGGCGCTGAAGCTGCCAATGCCAATCAGCACGAAGCCCATGTGGCTGATCGAGCTGTAGGCGATCTTGCGCTTGAGGTTGCGCTGGGCGAAGGAGGTGAGCGCTGCGTAGATGATGTTGACCACCCCGAGCACCACCAGCAGCGGTGCGAACTGGGCATGGCCTTCCGGCAGCAGCTGCACGTTGAAGCGCAGCAGGGCGTAACCGCCCATTTTGAGCAGGATGCCGGCCAGCAGCATGTGCACCGGCGCCGTGGCTTCGCCGTGGGCATCGGGCAACCAGGTGTGGAGCGGCACGATCGGCAGCTTCACCCCAAAGGCGATCAGCAGGCCGGCGTAGGCGAAGAGCTGGAACTTCGTGGAGAAGTCCTTGGCCATCAGGGCCGTGTACTCAAAGGTGGGGGTGCCGCCGCCGTAGAAGGCCATGGCCAGCCCCACCACCAGGATGAACAGGGAGCTGCCGGCGGTGTAGAGGATGAATTTGGTGGCGGCGTACTGACGCTTTTTGCCGCCCCAGATGGCCAGCAGCAGATACACCGGCAGCAGTTCCAGCTCCCAGGCCAGGAAGAACAGCAGCATGTCCTGCACCGCGAACACCGCGATCTGGCCACCATCCATGGCCAGGAGCAGGAAATAGAAAAGCTTGGGCTTGAAGGTCACCGGCCAGGCCGCCAGGGCCGCCAGGGCGGTGATGAAGCTGGTGAGCAGGATCAGGGGCATGGAGAGGCCGTCGGCTCCCACCGACCAGGCCAGGCCCAGGCTCGGTAGCCATTGCACCCGCTCCACCAGCTGCAACCCTTCCACCGAGGGGTCGTAGCCGTTGAGGTAACCCCCCACCGTCAGCAGGAAGGTGGTCAGGGTGATCCCCAGCGCGTACCAGCGCACCCGCTTGCCGTCGCCGGCATCGGGAATGAAGGGAATGACCAGGGCGGCGGCGATCGGGAACAGGATCGACGCGCTCAACCAGGGGAAGGGCACGAACCAAGCCTCACCGTTTGGCCGGAGTGTAGAAATTCAGTCCGGCCAAGCACTCTGCTGGTGGGGGATGTCACACAGACCGTTGGGGTCCAGAG